>JADFJG010000066.1 GCA_022566265.1 Pseudomonadota bacterium
GCGTCGAAATCCTGCTCTACGAGGACAAGGGGCACCGGACCTTTTCCGGCCGCCATGCCTATATCCAGGACCCCGACGGCAACGCCATCGAGATCATCGACTATCACGGCCCGGGCGACGCCGCCGCCCCCGACTATCAGGGCCGCAAACGCCGCCAGCCGGCCGGCGCCGGCCGGGGAAGGTGAGGGGTGAGGGGGAGGCCCGCGCCCTACAGCCCGGCGAGGTCGCGCATTAACCGGTAGAGGTCGTTCTTGGTCTCGAAGCCGATGCCGGGCACCTCGGGCAGCGTCACATAGCTGTCCTCGACCCCGATGCCGTCGGCGAAGCCGCCGAAGGGCTTGAACACGTCGGGGTAGGATTCGTTGCCGCCGAGGGCCAGCCCGGCGGCGATGTTGAGCGCCATCTGATGGCCGCCATGGGGGACGCAGGCGCGCGCCGAAAAGCCGTGATCCGCCGCCATCTCGAGGATGCGCATATATTCCACCAGGCCGTAGGCCAGGGCGCAGTCGAACTGCAGAATATCGCATTCGGGCCGCATGCCGCCGTAACGCAGCAGGTTCCTGGCGTCCTGAAGCGAGAACAAATTCTCGCCGGTCGCCATCGGCAACTCATAGTGCCTGGCCAATTCCGCCTGCAGGTCGTAATCCAGGGGATCGCCGGCCTCCTCGAACCAGCGGAGCTTATAGGGCTCGAGCGCCTCGGCATAAGCGATGGCGGTCTCGAGATCGAAACGGCCGTTGGCGTCGACCGCCAGGTTTTCGCCCGCCCCGACGATGCCGAGCACCGCCTCGATGCGGGCGATATCCTCATCAAGCGGCGCGCCGCCGATCTTGAGCTTGACCACCCGGTAGCCGCGCTCGAGATAGCCCGCCATCTCCGCCTTGAGGCCCTCGATGTCCTTGCCGGGATAGTAATAGCCGCCGGCGGCGTAGACGAAGACCTTATCGTCGGCCTCGCCGTTGCCGTAATTGTCGGCGAGGTAGCGGTAAAGCGGCACGCCGGCGATCTTGGCGACGGCGTCCCACACCGCCATGTCGATGACGCCGACGGCGACGGTGCGCTCGCCATGACCGCCCGGCTTCTCGTTGGTCATGAGCACGTCCCAGATCTTATGGGGATCGAGGTTATCGCCCGCCTCGTTGACCAGATCGCACGCTTCGGCGGCTTCGAGGCGGGGGATGAAACGCTCGCGCATCAGCCCGCCGGCGCCGTAGCGCCCGTTCGAGTTGAAGCCGAACCCTATCACCGGCTTACCGTCGCGCATCGCGTCGGTTTTGACCGCCACCACGCTCGCCGTCATCTGGGAGAAATCGATATAGGCGTTGCGGAGATCAGAGCCCAGCGGCACCGTCTTCTCGATGACCTCGACGATCTTCACCATCGGCGCCGTACCCTGGGAGTCAGGCGGTCGCGCCGGGGGCGATCACGGGGCGACCCGCGTCGCTTTCAGCGCGTCCCGGTCGAGCGTCAGCCCCAGCCCCGGCTTGTCGGCGATCTCGATCATGCCGTCCTTCGGCCTCGGCGGGTCGACGAACAGGGTCTCGAAGATCTCGACGATGCCCAAATGCCACTCCACCAGCCAGCCGTTCATCAGCCCGGCCATGACGTGCATGTTCAACAGCGGCCAGCCGCCGCCGTTGGCGATCGGCAGATTGTAGGCCTGGGCGAGATGGGCGACCTTCCTGACCTCGGTGAAGCCGCCGTTATAGCAGCAGTTGGGCTGGAGGATATCGACCGCCTGGTTCTCGATCAGCTCGCGCAGCCGCCAGCGGTGGCCCTCCATCTGGCCGGCGGCGATGGGGATGGAGGTGGCGCGGCGCAAATCCGCCATGGCGCGGGCGTCGTTCTGGTGCAGGGGTTCCTCGAACCAGGTGAGGTTGCAGTCCTCGACCGCGCGGCACAGCATCTTGGCCTCGACCGGCGTGAACAGGTAGTTGGCGTCGATCATCAGATCGATGTCATCGCCGACGCCGTCGCGCACCGCGCGTATCCTCGCCGCGTCCTCGCGCCAGCCCCCCTCATCGACGGCGACGACCATCTTGAGGCGGGAAAATCCGTTGGCGATATGGAGCTTCGCCGCCTCGACCAGCAGCTCCCGGTCGTATTGCGGGAAGCCGTAGGTGACATAGACCGGCGCGCTTTCCCGATGACCGCCCAAAAGCTGGGCCACGGTGCGGCCCGCGTGCTTGCCGGCGATGTCCCAGAGCGCCATGTCGAGCAGCGACAGCGCCATGGAAACGACGCCCGACATCGCCCGGGGATTGAGCGCCGCCCCGACGCGGGCATGGATGGCTTCGGTTTCGCGCGGGTCCATGTCCCTGACGGTCGGCAGGAAGTGCTTCTCGAGCGCGGTGACGACGGCCTCGGCGAGGAAATGGCCGGTCAGCCCGTAGCCGACGATGCCGTCATCGGTCTCGACCTCGCAGAAGATGAAGTTGCGCTGCTCCGCCCGCCCATAGCCCTCGATCTTCTCCTCTATCAGCGGCACGGTGATCGAGATGGTATGGATCGAGGCCCTGATATCCTTGATTTTCATCGCAATTTAGAGGGGTCAAGTCTTGACAATTATCATTTTTATTCGCGGCGCGGCGCCTTACCGGTGGCGCTCGCCAACAGCCCCGGTGCAGGGGGCCACGATGTGCCAGCTTCTTGACCGGCCCCGCAACCGCCCCACAACCACGGGATTTCCGCCACCCCGCGAGGCAGCGCCACGAGGGCATGGGGGCGAAGGCCGGTCAATAAAATGATAATTGTCAAGACTTGACCCCTTTAGGGATCAGTCGCCGCCCTTGAGGCGCGCATTGGACCGGGCGAACAGCTTGCCCAGGACGCCCGTGACCGGCGACCAGAACAGGCCGAGGAGGGTAAGGACGAAGAACATGACCACGATCGGGCTGTCGAAGAATTGGAACCAGTTGTTGTCGAACATGATCATCGACTGGGACAGCGATTCCTCGACCAGCTGCCCGAGGATCAGCCCCATCACCAGCGGTGCCGGCCCGAAGCCGTGGCGCAGCATGAGGAAGCCGACGATTCCCGAGACCAGCATCACCCAGACGTCGAACAGCGACGAGGAGAACGAGTACGCCCCGATCATCGAGAACACGAACACCGACGGCCACAGCAGGGTGCGCGGAATCAAGGTGATGCGCGCAAACACCTTGGCGCCGGCGAGCCCGAGCACGAAGAACATCATATTGGCGATCATCATGGCGCCGAAGATGGCGTAGATGAAGTGCGGCGTCTGGTTCATCAGATACGGCCCGGGCCGGAAGCCGTGCATGATGAGCGCGACCAGGATCACCGCCGTGGTGCCGCTGCCCGGGATGCCGAGCGCCAGCGTCGGCACCATGGCGCCGCCGGCGGCGGCATTGTTGGCCGCCTCGGGCCCGGCGATGCCCTCGATCGCGCCGTGGCCGAACTCTTCCTTGTTCTTCGACCACCTTTTGGCCTCGTTGTAGCCCATGATCGCGGCGACGGTGGAGCCCTCCGCCGGCAGGATGCCGATGAAGGTGCCGAGAATCGACGAGCGCAGGATCGTCCACCTGACCTTCAGGAAGTCGGCGCGGCTCGGCAGGCGGACGACGATCGAGGTGATGCGCTCATAGGCGACATTCAGCGCCTGGGACTGGTTCAACAGCTCGCCGACGGCGAACAGACCGATCAGCACCGGTACGAAATGGATGCCGTCGGTGAGATCGATGATGCCGAAGGTGAAACGCTCGACCCCGGTGGTGAGGTGGATGCCGACGGTGCTGATGAGAACACCGGCGGCGCCGGCGATCAGGTTGCGGACCGCCGACTTGCCGCTGATCGAGGCCAGCATCGAAAGCGCGAAGACGGCGAGCGCGAAATATTCCGGTGGGCGGAAAGTGAGCGCCGCCTTGGCGAGGAGCGGCGTGGCGACCAGGAACACGATGAGGCTGAAGATGCCGCCGGCGACGGATGAGACCGCCGCCATGCCGAGCGCCCGGCCCGCCTCGCCGCGCTTGGCCATGGGATAGCCGTCGAACGCCGTGGCCACCGCCGGCGGCGCGCCGGGCGCGTTGATCAGGATCGCCGTGATCGAGCCGCCGAAGGTGCCGGCGCAATACAGCGCCGACAGCATGGCGATCGCCGGGATCGGATCGAGCCCGATGGTGAACGGCAGCAGCAGCGCCACCGCCATGGGCGATGACAACCCCGGCAGGGCGCCGACGATGACGCCGATCAACACGCCGCAGAAGATGAGGAAAAAATTGAAGGGATCGAGGATCAGCCCGAGCCCCTGGAACATCGCTTCCACGGGCCGCTCCTACTGGATCGCCGGGCCGAAGGCGCCGGGCTCGAAATAGACCTTGAGCACCTGGGTGAACAGCAACGTCACCGCCAACGGGAACAGGATGAAATAAGGCACCAGCACCTTGGCCCGCCGCTCGCCCCAGAGCAGCGGCAGCGCGATGCAGACCACCACCATCGCCAGCGCCGTGCCGAATAGCAGAATCGAGGTCACCGCCAGGATCAGCAGCGCCGCGGTGATCATCGCCATCGGCTTGACTTTTTCGCTGCGGTCCTTGTCGATTTCGGCGGCGCCCTTCTCGAGAAACAGATGCTCGAAGGGCAGCACCAAACTCAGCAGCACGATGACCCAGATCAGCAGCTGCGGAAACCATTCCGGCGGGATATTCTGGGCCAGCATGGCCGCGACCTCCTCGAAGCCGGTGGTCACGGTGTAAAGTACCCCGGAAATCGCGAGGATGATGACCGTCACGCGGAAATCCGTCCAGTGAATGAGCGAAGAGACGGAAGTTTCCTTCCGCCCTTCGCTCACACCTGTGTCGTTGGGATCCTGGTTCACGAACGAAATGCTCCTGACGGGAGCATGACCCCTATACGCATTACTTCTTCTTCTTCAGCAGGCCGAGTTCCTTGAGCGCGGACACGGCCGTTTTGTACTCCGCCTTGATGTGCTTGTCCCAGACCTTGTAACCGGCGACGCTATCCTCGATCGTCAGCCCGGCGCTCGCCAGGTAGTTGCCGAACACCTTGTGCTTCATCGCCTTGACCAGCGCCTTGGACAGGATCTCGATGTGGTGCTGCGGCGTGCCCTTGAGCACCCAGTAGCCGCGCGTCGTCGAGGTCTTGACCTTGTAGCCGAGCTCAAAGGTCGAGGGCACCTGGGGATAGTCCCCGAGCCGCTTCTCCGCCATCACGGTGAGCGCCCGGAAGGTCCCGTCCTTGACCTGCTCCACCGCCTCGCTGACGTTGGGGAGCGTGGCGACAATGGCGCCGGACATCAGCGCCTGGACCATCTGCGCGCCGCTGCCGAACGGGATCACCTTGTACTTCATGCCCGCCGCCTTGGCGAAGGTGGCGAGTCCGATATGCTCGGTGCCGCCGATCTGGGCGACGCCCCAGTTCAGCGCCTTGATCTTCGACGCCTTGATCAGATCGCCGAGGGACTTGTAGGGGCTCTTGTTGCCGACCGTGATGAAGGTCGGATCGTCCATGGCGCGGGCGACGCCGACCACATCGTCGATCGTCAGCGGCGACTTGCCCCGCGCGATGGTGTAGAGGTGGGACTGGGTCAGCGCCAGGATGGTATAGCCGTCCCTGGGCCGGGTCGTCGCGTACTGGTGCGCCTTGGCGCCCGAGCCGCCGCGCTTGGCGACTACCTGCATATCGACGCCGAGAATACGCCGCGCCCGGATCATCATCATGCGCGCGGTGGTGTCGGTGCCGCCGCCGTATTTGGCGTGGATGACGACCTGAATCGTCTTGGTCGGGAACTTGTCCGCCAGCGCCGTATCGGTCAACAGGCCGATGGCGAGGACGGCCGCCAGACCGCCGACGATGCCGCGGCTGACAACTTGTCTAATTTCCCTTTTGGATTGAAGATACATCGATGTCTCCCTTTATTTATGCAACGTCATGAAGTTGCCGAACCGAAAACGCCTTAGGATTTACTATCATTATTCTTTCCAGTCGGCCTTCGGCGTTACCGCCGGTCCCAAAAATCCGGGCCCGGCAATTACCACGTCTTTACCATACTTACCTCGCATAATACAGGCCGGAAAATACATCCATCGGTCACGGGAGGCGCCGGATTCGGCGGCATATGGGGACGGCATCCCGGCCCCTCACGCCATTGTGATCGAATGGGGCACCCGCCCGGGGGACCGTCACCTCGGCCGCCCTTGGAGCCGGTTTCCAGGTCCTGTATGATGGTTGGCCGGTAAGGCAAGGAAGATGTCCATTTGGGGGAGGGTTGATGGCCGGGTCGATCGGTCCAGGTGAGCTCAGGCGAGTGCTGCGAGGGGAGGGCGAATTTGCCCTGCTGGATGTCCGCGAACAGGGCGCCTTCGCCAAGGGGCATTTGTTCTCGGCCTCGAACCTGCCGCTCAGCTCCCTCGAGCTCATGATTCGCGCCATGGTGCCGCGCCAGGGCGTGCCCATCGTGCTCATGGATGGCGTGCTCTCCGATGGATCAGACGGCCTGGCGGGCCGCGCGGCGGCGCGTCTCGAGAGCTTCGGATATTCCGATATCCGTATCCTCGATGGCGGGGTGGATGCCTGGGCCGAGGCCGGGGGAGAGCTCTTCACCGGCGTCAACGTCAAGAGCAAGGCCTTCGGCGAATTCGTCGAGGGCGTCTGCGAAACGCCGTCGGTCTCGGCGGTGGAGCTCAATGACATGCTCGAGGCCAAGGCCGACCTCGTCGTCCTCGACAGCCGGCCGCTGGTCGAGTTCCAGAGGATGAACATCCCCGGCGCCATCGACTGTCCGGGCGCGGAGCTGGTCTACCGGGCCCATGATTTGGCGCCTTCGCCCGATACCCTCATCGTCGTCAACTGCGCCGGGCGCACGCGCAGCATCATCGGCGCCCAGTCGCTGATCAACGCCAAGGTCCCGAACAAGGTGGTGGCGCTGAGGAACGGCACCATGGGCTGGCATCTCGCCGGCTTCGACCTCGATCATGGGTGCGAACGCCGCGCCGGGGAGGTGAGCGGCGAGGGCTTAGCCAAGGCCAGCGTCTTGGCGGAAGGCGTGGCGCGGCGCTTCGGCGTCAAGGAGATCGGCCACGCGACCCTTGCCGACTGGCGCGCCGAGGAAGAGACGCGCACGCTCTACCTCCTCGATGTGCGCCAGGGGGGGGAATACGAGGCCGGCCATCTCAAGGGTTCGCTTTGGGCCGAGGGGGTGCAACTGGTGCAGAAGACCGACAGCTTCGTCGCCACCCGGGGCGCGCGCGTCGTGCTCATCGACGATGACGGCGTACGCGCGACGATGACCGCGTCGTGGCTGATCCAGATGGGCTTCAAGGAGACCTGGGTGCTGAAAGACGCGCTCGCGGGCCAGGACCTCGTCATCGGCCCTCATCTGCCGGAAGTGCCGGGCCTGGAAGATACAAGTGCCGACGGGATCGCGGCGGGGGATCTGGCCCGGGCGCTGGAGGATAAGCGGGCCATCGTCATCGATCTCGCCGCCAGCCCCGATTACCGCGCCGGGCACATCCCCGGCGCCTGGTTCGCCATCCGCGCCCGCCTCGCCGACAGCGTCGCCCGCACCGGCGCCAAGGACGCCGCGTCCGGGGCCATGGTGGTGCTGACCTCGGGTGACGGGGTGCTGGCGCGCCTGGCGGCGGGCGAGGTCGCGGCCCTCGTCGAGGCGCCGGTCAGGGTGCTGGCCGGCGGCACGGCGGCCTGGCGCCGGGCGGGGCACCCGATGACGGAAGGATTCGAGAACCTCGCCGATGAAACCGAAGATGTTTTCTGGAAGCCCTATGAGCGTCATGAGCGTGACGGCGAGGTCGAGGCGGCGATGAACGCTTATCTTAGCTGGGAGATCGGCCTGGTCGACCAGGTCGGGCGCGACGGCGGCGCCGACTTTTCGATCCCGCTGGCCTGACGCTTTACAGAATTCCGTCCAGGCGTTGGCGGTGACAGGCAAGGACGTTGATGTCCCGGCCAAAGGCAAAGCGGTGTTCGGCCAAGAACGGCAGCAGCGCGAGGGTGCCGGTCTCCGCTCCCTTTAGGGCGGCAACATCGTCGATGAGGTAGGCTGAATCACCGTCGGTGACCTGCCACATGGGGCGGAAAAATTCGTATCCAAGCCCGGCGAGCACGCGGAACGGACCAAGGGTCAAGCCCGGATCGTCGGGGCGCTCCCAGCTTTCGAAAACGATCATCGGCTGGTGTTGATGAAGTATCCCTCTGGCGCCCTCGAGAACCCTGGCCTCGTGACCTTCGACATCGATT
The DNA here is from genome assembly GCA_022566265.1 of Pseudomonadota bacterium. Classification (GTDB taxonomy): domain Bacteria; phylum Pseudomonadota; class Alphaproteobacteria; order SMXQ01; family SMXQ01; genus JACZQV01. The sequence goes on from JADFJG010000066.1 coordinate 8,236, forward strand.
TTCATCACATCGGGCGGTGGGATATCCAGATCATCGAGACGCGCGAGCGCGACTTTTTCTCCGCTCCCACCGTCATCGAGGCGCGCGAGAGCGCTGTGGAAGCCGCGGTGTGTCGAGATCGTCCCTAAGCCGCCCCTGTCCGAAAGCGCTTTGTGATGACAGACGACGCGGTCCTCGAAGCCTGCCTGCGCGACCAGGCTTTCGAGATCACTGTGGACCGCGGAAAGGGGCTCGAAGGCATGGACCTTGCCCTCGAAGCCCTGGCGCGAGGCGATGAATATGGCGAAGTAACCCCAGTTGCTGCCGATGTCGTAGAACACCCCCTTATCGGGGACCAAGGAGTCCAGCAAGGCCGACGTCATCGGTTCATAGCCGGCCGCCGTCCCGGGCCGGTAGAGATAGCCGTAATGGGTGTTGGACGCGTCGAACACCAGCTCGACCGCGCTGCCGCCGGCGCCTGCCAGATGCATCCTGCCGGTGGCGGGCAGCCCAAGGCGATGATGAACGGTGCGGAAAAGAAGCTTCGCGGCCTTGCCCAGCCACCGCCGTTTTGTCCGGCTTCGTTGGCGCTCGGCGTAAATCGAAAATTTGACGCATGCCGGCAATTCGACAACCCGGAACGGATTGCGACGGGTCACTGGGCGAAATAGCACCTGCGACATCATGTCCAATTCTGCACGTTCGGGGCACCGGCGCAAGCCGTAAGCCGAAGCCGCCGGGTCGCGCTCCTCGCCCGCCCATCGTCGGCTGTTGGAGGAGGCGCGTTCAGCCGCCGGCGACGTGCCAGGCGCCGTTGACGTGGATCGTCTGTCCCGAGATGAAGCGGCCCCCCGGACCGCACAGGAACCTGACCGTGGCGCCGATCTCCGCCGGTTCCCCCGGCCGGCCGAGCGGCACCGGGCGCGCCGCGAAGTGGGCGGGGATATGCCCGGACGCGCGCTCGGTATTGATATAGCCGGGTGAGACGCAGTTGACGGTGATGCCTTGCGCCGCCAGCTCGATGGCGAGGGATCGGGTCATCCCGGCGAGCCCGGCCTTGGCCGCCGCCACGGGCGAGACCTCGGTGACCCCGAGATAGCCGGAAACGCCGGTGATGTTGACGATCGAACCCCGCCCGTGCTTGGCGAGATGCGGCACCGAGGACTTGATGCAGAAGAAGGCGGCATCGAGGACGCTGGCCTGCACCGCGTGCCAGTCCTCGATCGATAGCTCGGTGATGAGGCCGTGTTTGCGCACCGAGACGTTGTTGACGAGGATGTCGAGCCGCCCGAATTCCTTCACCGCGGCCCCGACCAGGCCCTCGACCTGATCGGCGTCGGTGACGTCGGCGAGATGGACGATGGCCCTGCCGCCGGCCGAGGTGATCTCGTCCGCCACCGCCTTGGCGGCGTCGGCGGAGATTTTGGCGTTGATCACCACCATGGCCCCGGCTTCCGCCAACTGGAGCGCGATGGCGCGGCCGATATTGCGCGAGCTTCCGGTGACGATGGCGGCGGTGCCGCTAAGATCACCCGCGACGGTGTTGGCATTCATGGCGTTCTCCTGTTTTTCCCTGACTGGTTACGGGCAATATATCAAACCACGGACACCGGCGGTCAAAGCTTCAACAGCCGCGTCAGCGGGAGGGTCGTCAGCACCAGGACGGCGGCGATGCCAAGGGTCACGGGCACACTGGTGAAATCGCTGACGACGCCGTAGATGGCCGGGGCGACGGCGCCGGAGCCGGTGACGAAGGTGTAAAACAGGCCGAAGGCGCGCGAATGGCGTTCGGGCTCGACGAGATCGGCGACACTGCCGTAAAGCACCGTCGATGTCCCGTTGAGCGCCACCCCGACGAGCGGCAGGACGACCAGCGCCGGGACCAGGGGGAGGGCGAGGATGACCCCGATGCCGATCGCCGTCGCCACTTCCGTCACGACGATCGAGCGCGCCACGCCGATCCGCGCCGCCACCAGACCGAGGATGAATTTACCGAAGGCGCCGCCGCCGAAGATGAGGGAGAGGGCCAAGCCGATCTCCTGGACCGAGGCGCCCTTGGCGGTCAGCAGGAAGGGGATGAAGGTCAGGAAGCAACCGCGCGTCGCGTTGTCGATGATGGCGATGGCGGAAAGCGCGCGAAAGCCCTTCTTGTCCTTGATGCCCCAGCCCTTGGGCGGGTCCCCGGCCCGGCTTTCATCCTTGCCGGATCCCTGGTTGTTGCCGAGGCGGCCCATCGCCAGGAATATGGCAAGGGCGGCGGCGAGCCCCAAGAGTCCGCAGGCAAAGGCGGCCTGGCGCCAGGTGATGGCGAGAAGAGCCAGGCCGACGAGTCCCGGCAGCGCCACCTTGCCGATGTCGCCGGCGAAATTATAGAAACCGAGCGCGGCGCGCCGCGAGGAGCCGTCGTGGGACCTCGATACCAGGGTCGAGGCGAGCGGGTGCTGGGCCGAGGAGCCGAAACCGGCGAGCGCCAGGCATAGGAAAAGGGCGATGAAGCCGCCGGCGAATCCAAGCGCCAGATAGCCGACGCCGACAAGCGCCGTGCCGACGCCGAGCATGGTGCGGGGGCCGTATTTTTCGGCCAGCAACCCGGCGGGAAGCTGAAGGAAGCCCAGCGTGCCCATATAGGCGGCCCTGAGCAACCCCACCTGGGTCAGGGAGAGGTGCAACTCCGCCGCCCATACCGGCAGGAACAGGAGGATAAGGTTGGAAAAGCCGTCATGGACGACATGGGCGGCGCTGGCGGTGGCAAGCGTCGCCCGTGGCCGCAATGGTCCTCCCCCCCGGCGGTCAACGGCTTCGGACATGCGCCGCTCCAACCAATCTATCCACCCTGAATTTCTGCTTGCCTGTGCCGGGACCCGATGGAGTTATTTGCCGGGCAAGATCACCTCGGCGCTGCCCTTGGTGGCGATGCCCCCTTCCTGGTTGGTGCCGGTGATCTCGATCTTCACCAGGTTCTGGGACTCGTCCTTCTCCGTCACCTTGCCCTCGTAGGTGACGATGTCGCCGTAGATCACCGGCTGGCGGACCTGCACGTAGAGCTTGCGCAGGAAGCCGTCGTCGCCCATCCAGTTGGTGATCAGCGGCGCCACCCAGGCGAAGCGCATGACCCCGTTATCGAACGGTCCCGGCATGCCCCGCCCGGCGGCGAGGTTGAAGTCCTCGTGCTGCTGGGAGTACTTGACCGAGAAGTTCGTCGCCGGGTTGAGAGCGGCGGCATGGGGCGATTTCTGCAGATCGAGATAGCCCCAGCGCCCGGCCTTGTACGACGGCCCGATACCGGCGTTCCAGCACACCATGTCGCCGATGGTAAGGGGGCCGCGGACGATCGGCGGGATGTCATCGCCGGCCTCGACATCGCCGAAGTTGGGGGTCTCGGCGCCGGCGCGCTTTTCCGCCCGGAAGGCGGCATCCAACTTGGCGAGGTCCTCGTCGGTGCAGCGGTGGATGGGCCGCTCGAACATGACGACGCGGTCGAGCTGGGTCGCCATGATCATGGTGCCGGTCGCCTTGCCCACCACCTCGTCATGCTGATTGGAATAGACGATCTCGGAGATGACGAAGTTGAGCCGCCGCCCCTCCTTGTTCCGCTTCTCGAAGAATTCCTTCTGCCGGGAAACCGCGCCGAGCGTATCGCCGAGCGTCACCGGCTTGAACCACTCATACTCGACGCCGCCGATGAGGGACGCCAGCGGCGCCTTCATCGGCGCCCCGTGGAGGATCGGATAGAGCACCGAGACGAGATAAGCGGGGGGCGCCAGGGGCTTGGCGTGCTTGGTCTTGGCGGCGTAATCGGCGTCCAGCCACAGCGGGTTATCGTCATCGGTGCCGTAGGCGAAATGGCGGATGGCGTCGGCGGTGACGCCGTGGTTCCAGGTCTCGCGTTCGCGCACCTCCTTGCCGGTCAGTTCCTTGGTGCGGGACACCCATTCGTCGATCTGGGCGTCAATTTCTTCCGTCGATGCCATCGAATACTCCTTGATGTGCCCCGGCGTTGGGGCTTGTTCTCGTTCGGGCTCAGGCCAATGCCTGTTCCACCAGTTCGGGGATTTCGGCGAAGCGCTCGGCCACCATAACGCCGGCTTCGCCGAGAAGCCGCTTCTTTCGCGACGGCGCGCCGAGGCCGCGTTCGATGATGGCGCTGGTGTGGCCGAAGCTCATGCCCTTGGGCAGGCTCTCCATCGATTCACCGGCGATCAGCGCCACCAAGGGCTTGGTGAAGCCGCCCCGGCGGACCAGTTCCGCCGCCTCCTCCTCGTGGCCGGTGCCGGCCTCGCCGAAGATGACGACGCATTCGGTCTCCTCGTCGGCCTCGAACAGCTCGAGTAACGGCGCGAAGCCGCTGCCGATCATCAGATCGCCGCCGATGGAGATGAAGGTGCTCTGGCCGATGTTTTGGCGCGTCAGGATATTTCCGATCTCGCCCCCCATGCCGCCCGAGCGCGAGATGATGCCGACCGGGCCCTTGGAATAGAGCTTGTCGGGCTCCTCCCCGCCGGTGCCGCCGAGCTTCGCCCGGCCGGGGCTGATCATGCCCTGGGAGTTGGGGCCGATCACCCTCGTACCCCTCAGCCTCGCGCGTTCGAGTATCAGCGCCGTGTCGTGATGCGGCACCCCTTCGGCGAGGATGACGACGAGGGGGATCTCGTGCTCTATCGCTTCGAGCGCCGCGTCCTTGACGAAGGGCGCCGGGATGAACAGCACCGATATGTCGATCTCGTGATCCCGGAGCGCGCCGGCGACCGAATCGTAATTGGCGATGCCCTCGATCTCGGTGCCGCCCTTGCCGGGCGAGACGCCGGCCACCACCTTGGTGCCGTATTCGCGCATGAAGCCGGTATGGGTGCGGGCCTGGCGGCCGCTCAACCCCTGCACCAGGACGCGCGAGGTCCCGTCGAGCAGGATGCTCATGCCGCCCTCGTGCGTTCGATGATGCGCGCCACCACGTCCTCGATGGTCGAGCTCGCGTCGTGATATTCGATGCCGGGGATCTCGGCGGCCAGTTCCTTGGCCTTCTCGGCTCCCGGTCCGGCGAAGCGGAAGACCACGGGGAAGGTCTCGGGGTCGATGTCGATCTCCTTCAAGGCCCGCATGACGCCCCGCACCTTGATGTCGATGGGAATGAAATTGGTGATGTTGCCGCCGGCCAGCAGGCCCTTCAGCCCGGGAAGCGCGAGGATCGCCTTGGTCGCCAGATACATCTTCTCCTCGACGAAGCCCGGCGTGATGTCGAACGTCGTCGCCGGATCGCCGCCGAGGCGCAGCATGGTGTCGAAGGCCAGGAACCCGGCGCCGCCGCCGGTGAACATGAAGGCGATGCGCCCGCCGCCGAGCTCGTTGAAGCGGATGGCCGAGCCGGCGTCGGTGGCGTCGATCTCGCGCATCCGAATCTCGAGCGCGGTCAAGGGCCGCCAGCCGTTGGTCAGGTTGGGATCGGCGATGCCGTCGAGCTCGGGGTGGCGGTGAAGCGCCTGGTCGTCGACGACGATGACGCCGGTCGGCGCGACGATTCGGCCCTCGGGCGTCACCGCCAGGGGGTTGACCTCGACGGTCTCGGCGTCGAGCTCGCAAAAGACACGGTAAAGCGCGGCCAGCGCCCTGGCGGCGGAGAGCAGCAGATCGCCGGTCAATCCGGCGCGCTCGGCGATCTCCTTGGCCTGGAAGGGTTGCAGGCCGAGGCCGATCTCGACCGGGAACTGGACCAGCTTGTCGGGGTCCTGGTCGAGGATGGCCTCGATCTCGATGCCGCCAAGGGCCGAGAACAGCACCATCGGCCGGCGCGTCATGCTGTCGAAGGTGATGGAGGCGAAGATCTCGCGCTCGATGTCGACGAGCTCGCTCACCAACAGGCGCTCGACCGGGAAATTCAGCACCGTTTGGCCGAGAAGATCGGCGGCGTAGCCGGCCGCGTCGGCGGGCGTTTCGGCCAGCTTGATCGCCCCCGCCTTGCCCCGCCCGCCGGCCGGGATGAGGGCCTTGACGACCGCGCGGCCGCCGAAGGCGCGCGCCGCCTTTTCGGTTTCTTCCGCGCTATCGGCGACGATGAAGCCGGGCACCTCGATGCCGCCCTTGGCCAGGAAATCGAGCGCGTGGTGTTCGAGCAATCTCGCCATCGGTGATCCCGGCCGGTGCCGGCGCTTATGCGTGGTTCATGGCCAGCGCGCCGATCACACTTCCAGCATGATCTTGCCGATGTGGGCGCTGGTTTCCATCAGCCGGTGGGCGTCGGCGGCTTGGGCAAGCGGGAAGGTCGCGTGGATGACCGGCTTGACGCGGCCCGCCTCGATCAGCGGCCAGACCGTCTCCTTCAGCCGCCCGGCGATGGCGCCCTTGAAGCCGACGGACCTGGCGCGCAGCGTCGAGCCGGTGAGCGTCAGGCGTTTCAGCATCACCGGCAGCAGATTGACCTCGACCTTGGGGCCCTTGAGGAAGGCGATATTGACGATGCGCCCGTCCACCGCCGCCGCCTTGATGTTGCGCGCCACATAATCGCCGCCGACCATGTCGAGGATGACGTCGACGCCCTTGCCTCCGGTCTCCTGCTTGACGATGTCGACGAAGTCCTCGGTTCGGTAGTTGATCGCCCGGTCGGCGCCGAGCTCCCGGCAGGCGGCGCATTTCTCGTCCGATCCGGCGGTAATGAGGACGCGCGCGCCATGGGCCTTGGCGAGTTGGATGGCGGTGGTGCCGATGCCGCTGGAGCCGCCATGGACGAGGAAGGTCTCGCCCGGCTCGAGCCCGGCGCGGTCGAAGACGTTGCTCCAGACGGTGAAGAAGGTTTCGGGCAGCGCCGCCGCTTCCACCAGGCTCAGTCCTTGGGGCACCGCCAGGCACTGGGGCACAGGCGCGGCGCAGTATTCGGCATAGCCGCCGCCGGTGACCAGCGCCGTGACCCCGTCGCCGATCGCCCATCCGCCGGCATCGGCGCCGATGGCGACGATGGTGCCGGCGACCTCGAGGCCCGGTATGTCGGAAGCCCCCGGGGGCGCCGGGTAGAGTCCCTGGCGCTGCACCATGTCCGGCCGGTTGACCCCGGCGGCGGCGACCTTGATCAGCACCTCGCCGGCCTGCGTCTCGGGCACCGGGCGGGTTGTGGGTTTGAGCACGTCGGGCCCGCCGTCCTCGGTGATCTCGACGGCGGTCATGGTTTCCGGCAATTCGGCGCTCAAGGCATGGCCCTCCCACGATGGCGGTTTATCGCGCGCCGCCCCAGGCGGAACTCTGGGCGGAACGCCGTTATTCGTGGGCCATTGTTTAATACGGCCCGGCGCGAGGCGCAACCTCGAGCCGGGCCTCGCGTCTGGAGCAGATAGGATAGCGAAGGCTAATCATCGGACGAAAAAGCAATTAGGACCTCGACTCATAAACGATACCTGAGCGGCATCTCGAAATTCCGCAATTAGGGGTGATTCGGACGATCAATCCAAACCCTCGCATGCCGCGGAAGAGCCAACAGCAGAAATTCGGCTGTCGCAAAATGTCGAAACCTACGTCATCTTGCCGCGATCCGGCCATTGAGGCCAACGCGAGCGCAAGGGGTTCGAGAAGTGGGCGGCTATCGGTGTCGTAGTTTTGGGTGGAAGGCGACAGCTTTCTGCTGTCCGTGCGTACCGTAGGGATCATGCTTCCGCTGTCGGAGGTCAAGCGGACGAAATCCGGATCGGTCGCCGGCGTTGCTTAGTGACCTCCTCGCGGACGCCGTTCCCAATCAAGATTGATTGTGGGGGCTATTTATCGTTCACTGTCAAAGGACCCAGATTGTGGCCAAAGAAATTCGCTTGGGGGAAGAACATGGCTGACGACAACGCTCCTGGAAGTAAGCAGGAAAAAACGGATGAAAAGGAAGAGTTCGTTGAAAAAATGGTGCTCGTAAATCCCAACCTCATTGAGCACTACTGGATAAAAAACGAGGGGACTCGCCGCTTTGTTAAGAGCTGGAGCCTCTTGTGCCTACATGTAAAAGACTATGAGTTTGTTCGGACCTACAATTTCCTGAGTACGGATGTGGGGGGCGATCTCGCGGACATAATCGACAAGTCAAGGGAGGCCGATGGGTTAGAACCTGCCGGCGAAAAGGATGAGGAAAAAGAAAAACAACGGATGCGGCTAGAATTTCGGCACCTGGCTAAGCGAGCGGAGGAAAATTTTGACGGTCTAAGTAAGAAAGAACAAACCGAATTTAGTTGCGCGCATTTGAAGGATGTGCGGCCGGCACAACAGCGTTCAAATCTTAGACTGGTTGGTTGGGCGAAGATTGAGGCTCGTAGTTCAATCGAGGTTCTTTCGGTAGCCACTAAAGAGGAAGCGGACCAGGTCAAATACAAAAAGTATTTCGACGGGATATTTTTCTTCATCCAGGAAACCGAAAACGATGACGTTGGACTTTTGAGGCACTGGACCAAGGAGTCACGAGAATTTCAGGATGACGATCCGGGCGAAGATTATTTGGATGCTATAATGTTCGTGAAGAAAGGGACGCTGGCTGAACTGGAGCACGAAATTAGACAACGTGGTGGAAGCGTCCCTTTGGATATCGTTGTTGAGGCACACCTGTTCCAACACGAATTGCAAGAAACCGTACTTGAACCCCGGGACCGCCGCCACTACAACGTGATTTACGATACGGACTGCTCGATCATTTTGAATTCCATTCGCGTTGGATCGGTGCCCAGACTTGAAACGGATCACGACGAGGCCGGAAGCCATTGGGACGAGGAGGCGCGAGAAGACGTGCCAGACCCCGATGCACAATTTCGAGAGGGAATTTTGAGTGCCGTTTCCAACCTCAGTGCCTCATTAGGGCACATAAAAATTGCGTTGTGGTTATTGGCTATATTTTTTCTGTTGTCATTGTTCGTTTGAGCGGCGGTTTTCGTTCATCGGCTTGTATATTAACAGCGGGTGGTAAGTGGCCCTGTATCACAAGGATAATCGAGAGGGCCGGTACCTCTGCCTTTGGCTACAAGTTTACCTGGCGCGCACTGTTTGCATATCCATTATACTTGCCGTCCCCGATGACGTAAGGGTTGAAAAGCCGAGGGAGAGTTTCAAGGCCATGGCGAACAACGGTTCCGGCGATGAACGCGCGCTTACCAAAGAGGTCGCCGACTTCGTGATCTCGATCGCCGATGGCGACATACCCGGCGACGTTCTCGAACTCGGCAAGAAGTCGATCCTCGATGGGCTCGGCCTGGCGCTCGCCGGTTCGGTGGCCAAAAGCGGCGGGATCGTCGGCGCCCATCTCGCCAGCCTCGGCCTGACCGGCGGGCCGGCGACGGTGATCGGCTCAGGGCTCAAGGTGCCGGCGCGTTTCGCCGCCTTCGCCAACGGCATCGCCGTCCACGCCGACGATTACGACGATACCCAGCTTGCCGCCGCCAAGGACCGGGTCTACGGCCTGCTGACCCATCCGACGGCGCCGGCGTTGCCCGCCGCCCTGGCGATGGCCGAGCGCGAGGGCGCATCGGGCGCCGCCTTCATGCGCGCCTATCACGTCGGCGTCGAGGTCGAGTGCAAGATCGCGGAGGCGATGAACCCGCGCCACTACCGCGATGGCTTCCACTCCACCGCCACCTGCGGGCCTTTCGCCGCCGCTTCGGCGGTGGCCAACCTGCTGGGCTACGGCCGCGATATGACGATGGTGGCGCTGGCCATCGCCGGCAGCCAGTCGGCCGGCCTGCGCGAGAATTTCGGCACCATGACCAAGCCGTTCCATGCCGGCCGGGCGTCGGAAAGCGGCGTCCTCGCCGCCGAGATGGCCGGGCTCGGCTTCACCGCCACCGACAATATCCTCGAGGCGCCGAGGGGTTTCTTCCGCGCCGCCGGCGGCGGTTACGACGAGGGCGCCATATCCGGCAAGCTCGGCAACCCCTGGACCTTCGCCTCCCCCGGCATCTCGATCAAGCCGCACCCCTGCGGCTCGCTCACCCATCCCGGCATGACCAGGATGCTGGAATTGATCGCCGAGCACGATATCAAACCGGAAGACGTGGCCGCCGTGAAGATCGGGACGAATTCCCACATGCCGAACGCCCTCATCCACCACCGCCCGGAGAACGAGCTCCAGGCCAAGTTCTCGATGGAGTTCTGCATCGCCATATTGCTGTTGGAGGGCCGTGGCGGGCTGAATGAGTTCAACGACGAGACGGTGAACCGCGCCGACGTCAAGGCGATGATCGAAAAGGTCGATTTCGGCGTCCATCCGGAGGCCGAGGCGGCCGGTTACGACAAGATGACGACGATCATCGAGATCACGCTAACGGACGGGCGCGAGATCGCCGGGCGGGCGGATTTCGGCAAGGGCAGCCCGGCCGATCCGATGAGCTTCGCCGACGTCGCCGGCAAGTTCCGCCAATGCGCCGAATATGCCGGCTTCGGGGCCGATGCGGCGGAAACGGTGGTGGCGACGGTGGGCGCGCTCGATACCCTCGGCGATATCCGCGAACTGACGCGCCTGCTGGTGATCTGAGGGAAGGTGGAAATGGACGAGCGCTTGGTTCCCGGCGAAGGCGACGTCCTTATCGTCGTCGACGTGCAGAACGATTTCTGCCCCGGCGGCGCGCTGGCGGTCACCGACGGTGACGCCGTGGTGCCGGTGATCAACCGGCTTGGCGCCAAGTTCGCCCATGTGATCCAGACCCAGGACTGGCACCCCCAGGGCCATCGGTCCTTCGCCTCGGCCCATCCCGGACGCCAACCGTTCGACACCATCGAGGCGCCTTACGGCCCCCAGACCCTTTGGCCCGACCACTGCGTCCAGGGCACCGGGGGCGCCGAGTTCCACCCCGCCCTCGATCTGCCCGGCGCCGAGCTCATCATCCGCAAGGGATTCCGCGCCGACATCGATTCCTATTCCGCCTTCTACGAGAACGACCGCAAGACCGCGACCGGGCTTGGCGGTTACCTGCGGGACCGCGGCTTCGCGCGCTTGTTCATATGTGGCCTGGCGACCGATTACTGCGTGTTTTACACGGCGGTGGACGCCATTCAGGACG
>JADFJG010000067.1 GCA_022566265.1 Pseudomonadota bacterium
CAAGGGGGCGCCATCCGGATGCTGGAGCTAAAGTGATGAGCTGGGCCAAAATCATCGTCCTCATCGCCGCCGTGGCGCTCGGCGGTTTCCTGTTTCGCTACGGCAGCGTCGATCCCTGCGAATGGCTCCGCTATGACATGACCGCCAAGACCGGCCTGCCGCGCATCATGGTCGATGCCGCGGTGCGGATTAAGCTCAAGGGCGATATGACGGCGGGCAACTGTTTCGGCGAATGGCTCCGCTTCCACAAGGACGGCGAATAGTCACCGCCCAGGGCCTTCGGAGATGCGATTGCGGGGATTGGTATCGGTCCGCCTTCGCCCCCACCTTCGCCGAGGCTTCGGCGGGCAAGAAGGCTTCGGCCGACACTCCTACACCTAAACGCCTTCGCCTGTCAGCCCACTTCGTGGCCTGCCCTCCGTACGACTTCGGGAGGCGGGAGGCGTAGGGTGGTGGGTCCGGCAGGACTCGAACCTGCGACAACGCCGTTATGAGCGGCGCGTTCTGACCCGCTGAACTACGGGCCCCGGGGACCAACCCGTGGCGCCCGTCCCGCCCTGGACGACGGCTTGGTGCGACTTACCTCAACCACCGGTTATATTATATTGAGTTTATCTTGTATTAGATGTATGATACGTTTCGTGGTTACGCTCTCGGGCGTTTGATTGCTGTCGGGGTCGGCGGCATTCGTTCAGGAGGCGATCATAGGGCGTAAAACCTCCACTGTCCTGGCAAGTCCAGGCTGTCAATCAGCATCTGGTCTCTTGGCGTCGCCGGTATCGCCGCGCCCGCGATCTGGTGGCCTTGAGCTACCGGCGTCAACGGGAACAACGAGCACCGCGTAACCGATCTGGAGCAGGTGGACAATACGCGGCGATTTTCCGCCCCGGAGAATCTTGCGGGATACGGATATCCGTTGCCTCCCGAGGAGGAAACCGGGTGAAGCTCCCGCAAGTTGAGTGCGGCTCCATTTGCCAGGTCGGGCCGCCAGGATGACGGGACATCTATCAACGCCCTGAGACAGGAGGTTTCATTGCCAAACGAACAGACAACCGCCAATCCGTTTGAAAGCAATCCTGATCCGGAAGAGGAAACCCGGCAGATCGAAGAGGTCGCTAATCTCACCGAAGAACTGCTTGATATGCGCTATTCCGCGCCGCGGCCGATTTTACGGGGGGTTCATCCCAAATCACACGGTTGCGTTAAGGCCGTGTTCGAAGTGAACGCCGATATAGCCGAAAATCTTCGGGTCGGGCTTTTTGCAGTGCCGGGAAAGAAATATGATGCCAGGATTCGGTTCTCGAACGCGTCTGTACGCGTTGAACACGATCTCAAGGATGGCAAAAACGGCAGCCGTGGCATGGCAATCAAGGTCTTGGATGTCGGCGAAACGGTCTTGCAGGAAGACGGCGGGGCCCACAATCAGGATTTCCTGATGATCAATCAACCCGCGTTTGCCTTTGCGAACACCGAGGACTATTTGCGGCTAACCAAGATCATCCGGGAGCATAATGACGACCCGAGCATCTTCTTTGCACCCCTCAAGGTGACAATTCCCGGTATTACGGACGAACAAAAGCGAAGAATCCTGAACTCCTTCAAGATCGTTCAGCAAATTCAGTCCATGCCGGTGGCCAATCCGCTGGAGGTCCGGTATTTCAGTGCGGCGCCATTCCTGTTCGGACCGGATCGTGTGATGAAATTCTCCGCAACGCCTTCCCTGAGTCAGGAGCCACAGACCGTTCCCGAAAATCCGGGCGAAAACTATCTCAGCGAAGCTCTGGAAAAAACCATGAGCGGTACCGAGGATATTCGGTTCGATTTCCAGGTCCAGGTGAGGGGCAAGGAGGACGGCCTGAACATCGAGGACGCTTCCACGGTCTGGGACGAGACGGAAGTTCCTTTTGTTGACGTGGCCAGGATCACCATTCGGGCCCCTCAAAAGGAAATCACGACTCCGAATTATATCGAGCGCTGCGAGAGGCTGGTCTTTACACCGTGGCATTCGTTGGCCGAGCATCAACCCTTGGGCAGCATAAACCGGTTGCGCCGCGCCGTATATCTGGCTTCAGATGCCAAGAGGGGCGGCGGCCGCCCGGGCCGAGGGGCCAGCGCGAAACGCAAGGATCACCGGCCTTAAAGCCGCTTTGGCCGCCACGGTTCAGGCACAAAAAGCCAACTTATCCGAAGTTCCCGGTTTTGACCGGGGGTGGTGGGCCCGGCAGGACTTGAACCTGCGACAACGCCGTTATGAGCGGCGCGTTCTAACCAACTGAACTACGGGCCCCCAGGGACCGGCCGTTCCGGGGTTAGACCCTATCCGGGCGCAATTATCAACGTCAAGGGCAAGGGACCGGTCGCTTGGGCCGGCCCCCGCGGCGGTCTCAGGTGTCGAGGAAGCTCCTGAGCAGCCTCGAGCGCGAGGGATGCTTGAGCTTCCTTAGCGCCTTGGCCTCGATCTGGCGTATGCGTTCGCGGGTGACCGAGAACTGCTGGCCGACCTCCTCGAGGGTGTGATCGGTGTTCATGCCGATGCCGAAGCGCATGCGCAGCACCCGCTCCTCCCTAGGCGTCAGGGACGCCAGCACCCGGGTGGTGGTCTCGCGCAGGTTGGACTGGATGGCGGCATCGAGCGGCAGGACCGCGTTCTTGTCCTCGATGAAGTCGCCGAGATGGCTGTCTTCCTCGTCGCCGATCGGGGTCTCGAGGCTGATCGGCTCCTTGGCGATCTTGAGCACCTTGCGCACCTTCTCCAGCGGCATGCCGAGGCGCACGGCCAGTTCCTCCGGCGTCGGCTCGCGGCCGAACTCGTGCAGCATCTGGCGCGAGGTGCGCACCAGCTTGTTGATGGTCTCGATCATGTGCACCGGGATGCGGATGGTGCGGGCCTGATCGGCGATGGAGCGGGTGATGGCCTGGCGGATCCACCAGGTGGCGTAGGTCGAGAACTTGTAGCCGCGGCGGTACTCGAACTTATCGACCGCCTTCATCAGGCCGATATTGCCTTCCTGGATGAGATCGAGGAACTGCAGACCGCGGTTGGTGTATTTCTTGGCGATCGAGATCACCAGGCGCAGATTGGCCTCGACCATCTCCTTCTTGGCCCGGCCCGCATCGCGCTCGCCGCGCTGCACGGTGTTGACGATGCGCCGGTACTCGTCGATGTCGAGGCCCGAAGTGGCGGCGATCTCGGAGACGACCTTGCGGATCTCCTTGACCTCGTCGCGGTGCCTGGTGGCGAAGTTGCGCCAGTTCTTGTCCTTGAGTCTGGCCAGCCGGCGCAGCCAGTTGGGGTCGAGTTCCTTGCCCCGGTATTTCTCGATGAAGGTCTCGCGCTTGACCCGGCTCTTTTTGGCCAGTCTCAAAAGCTTGCCCTCGTGAGTGATCAGGCGGCGGTTCAGCCCGTAGAGCTCGTCGACCAGCTGTTCGATGCGCTTGTTGTTGAGATGGACGTCTTCCATCAGCTCGATGAGTTCGCCCTTGAGCTTCTCGTATCTTCGCTCCGTGGCGGGCTTGGCCGCCTGGCCGCGCCGGGTCGCGGTCAGGCGTTGCTCCTGCAACCTGTGGAGCTTCTTGTAAGTCTTGGCGATGGCGTCGAAGGTCTCGAGCACCTGGGGCTTCAGCATCTCTTCCATCGCCGCCAGCGAAATGACGTTGTCCTCTTCGTCGTCATCATCCTCGGTATTTTGCCCGTTTTCGGCGCCGGTCTTGAGCGTCAGGCCACCGGCGTTGCCGTCGGCCTTGACGGTCGGGGCGCCGGCGTTGCCGCCGGCCTTGACGGTCGGGGCGCCGGCGTTGCCGCCGGCCTTGCCGTCGCCCGGCGCCGTCTCGGCAGCCTTGACCGCCGGGGGCGAACCGCTACCGGCCCCGCCATTGGCGCCGCCGGGCGCGTTTGACGCGCTTTTGCCGCCTTCCTTGCCCTCGCTCTCGGGACCGCCGCCATAGGTGGCGTCGAGATCGATGATGTCGCGCAGCAGAATCCGGTCCTCGCGAAGCGCGTCACGCCACTCGATGATGGCGCGCAACGTCATCGGACTCTCACAGATGGCGCCGATCATGCGCTCGCGGCCGGCCTCGATGCGCTTGGCGATGGCGATCTCGCCCTCGCGCGAGAGCAACTCGACATTGCCCATCTCGCGCAGATACATGCGCACCGGGTCGTCGGTCCGGCCGTACTCCTCGGTCTCGGCCGCCTTGGCGGGAGTGGGAGTTCGGACCTCCGACGAACTTTCCTGTGCCGGGGAGTCCTCGCTCTCCTCGTTTTCCACCACGTTGATGCCCATTTCCGAGAGCATCGCCATGGTGTCCTCGATCTGTTCGGAGGAAAACTTTTCCTGGGGCAGGGCGGCGTTCAACTCGTCGTAGGTGATGTAGCCCCGTTCCTTGCCCCGCGCCACCATCTTCTTGATCGTGGCGCCCATGCCATCGATGACCGGACCTTCCGGTGCATCGCGTTGCGTCTCTTCACTCTCGCCAGTCTTGGTTTTCTTCGTCGCCATAAATACCTTCCACGCCCAATTTATGGCCGACCGCGCGGCCCATTGCCCAAATTAAGGTGCGGCGCGGGCCCCCTCGCCGGTCCGCCGGATCACAAGCCTTGCGGACGGCCCGAGGCCACCCCATATCCTTCGATCTCCGCCTCATCGCCCTTGCCCTCGTCGACCATCCTTTTGAGGGCCTCGAAACGGGCCCAGCCCTCCTCGGTCATGCTCCGGCCCAACTCCTCCTCGGCCGCCTTCAGCTCCGCCATCAAGGCATAAAGGCGCTGATGGCGCGCCAAAAGGTGCCGCCACCCCAAAAGGGCGTCCTCGGGCGCGGCGCCGGGATTCGAGAACCAATCAAGATTTGAGAACCAATCAAGAACATCAGCACCGGAGCCAGCCAACCGGTCGACGGTATGCGAAAACCCTCGTTGTGTCAGATGGAGTCTCAGCGCGTCAACGTCAAGGCCGGGGTCGACGGCCGAGACCTCCCCGATCGCCTGGCGCAGGCTGTCGAGCTCGGGGTCCTCGATCGCCATGGCGGCGAAATCCTCGGCGATTTCGCCGATCAGCCCCGGGTGATTGAGCACCGTGGCCACCAATACCGTCTCTCGGTGACCGGCCCGGCCCTCGGCGCCCTGGCCCAATGGATCGGCGCGGCCGATGCCGGCGCCGGAGCGCAGCCCCCGCCGCGCCCCACGGCGCCCCCTCAGCGCCGGCTGGTAGTCACTGAACGCCTCCCACAGCCGCGAGCGGAAATAGCGCCGGTAATAGTTCTGCACCGTGCGGTCGGCGATCTGGCGCGCCCGGTCGTCGAGCCTCCTGTCGATCGATGCCCGGCGTTCCGGCGTGTCCACCGGCTTGCCGGCGGTCTCCATCCGCCACAGCACCTCGGCCAGGGGCTGGGCGGCGTGCAGCATCTCGGCGAACGCCTTCGGCCCGCGCTTGGCGATCAGGCTGTCCGGGTCCTCGCCCTTGGGCATGTTGACGAATTTGAGCGAATATCCGGGCTGCAACAAAGGCAGCGCGCGTTCCGCCACCCGCGCCTGGGCGCGCATGCCGGCGGCATCGCCGTCGAAGCAGAGCACCGGTTCGGCGACGACGCGCCACAGCTCGCGGATCTGGATTTCGGTCAAGGCCGTCCCCAGCGGCCCGACCGCGGCAAAGCCGGCGCGGTTAAGCGCGATGACGTCCATATAGCCCTCGGCGACGGCAAGCGCGCCGGTCTCGCGCGCGTTTTTCAGCGCGTTGGCAAGGCCGTAAAGCACGCGGCCCTTGTGAAACAGCGGCGTCTCCGGCGAATTGAGGTATTTCGGCTGGCCGTCGTCGAGCCGCCTGCCGCCGAAAGCGATCGGCCGGCCCCGCCGGTCGGTGATCGGAAAGATGACGCGGCCCCGGAAGCGGTCGTAGGACGGGCGTCCGTCCTCGGGCACGATCAGCAGGCCGGCGGTGATCATCAGGGATTCGGAGAATTCCTTGTCCTTGAACGCGCCTTTCAGCGCCTGGCGGGCGTCAGGGGCGAATCCCAGGCGGAAGCGCGCGATGGTTTCGTCGTCGATCCCCCGGTCATGCAGATAGGCAAGCGCCTCCCTGCCGGCGGCGGCCCGCAATTGCTTCTCGAACCAGGACGCCGCCGCTTCGGTGACGGTGTAGATGGAGACCTGTTCCTTGGCCCGCGCCCGCTCTTCCGGCGAGGTCACGGGGATCGGCAGACCGGCGTCGGTGGCCAGGCGCTCCACCGCTTCCGGGAAGGAGAGGTTGTCGAAGCGCATGACGAAGCCGATGACATCGCCGTGCGCCCCGCAGCCGAAGCAGTGGAAGAACCCTTTTTCCTCGCTGACCGTGAAGGACGGGGTCTTCTCGTTGTGGAACGGACAGACGGCGACGTATTCGCGGCCCCGCTTGGTCAGGCGGATCTTGCGTCCGATCACCTCGGCGAGCGAATGCCGGGCGCGGATCTCGTCCAAGAAATCAGGGCTGAAGCCCATGCACGCGGTCCCCGATCCTCGTCACTTCGTCATCTGCCTCCCCGACCCTGTCCGGGTCGCGAGAGGGGCGCGGCAATCACCGTGGGTCATCGACGCAAGGAATATGCCCGATAAGCCACCGGCGAAGGCGGTGAATTCCCTAGACGCCACCCAAACGTTGTTTCACGATCGTGCTGGCCTTGGAGAAATCCATCCTGCCGGCATAGCTCTGCTTGAGCGCCGCCATGGTACGGCCCGTGTCCTTGACGTTGGCGGCGCCGAGTTCGTCGATCACCGCCGAGATCGCATCGGTCATCTCCTTCTCGTCCAGCCGTTTCGGCAGGAACCTTTCGATGATCTCGATCTCCTCGGCCTCTTCCTTGGCGAGCTCCGGGCGCTCGCCTTCCTCGTAGAATTTGATGCTTTCGTGACGCTGCTTGATCATTTTCTGCAACATCCCGAGGATCTCATCTTCGGAGATTTCATCGTCCCCGCCCTTGCCGCGGGCGGCGATGTCGCGGTCCTTCAATGCGGCCAGTATCAGGCGTAGTGTCGACGTCGCCCGCTGTTCCTTCGCCTTCATCGAGGATTTCAGCGCCTCGCTGATTTGGACACGCAGCATACAGAGACTACTCGATCTGTTCGGAATGGCCCGACGTTACAAGAAATCGGGCCAAATGGCAAATTCTAGATAATTCCTAACTTATTGAAACGACTGCGACTTTGATAATTTTATAACACTTGACGGCGGCACGGTATTTGCTTATCAAAGCGACGGCTTGCCTGCCCGCGCCCCATTTTCGAGCCTTTCGGCGGGTTGGCGCGTCTGTCGGGGGTCCATCATCCAAGATCGGCGTGGCGCTCGCGTGTGTCCGGGCTGGGCCCCGAAACCGATTTCTAGGAACCGCCACTCATGCCGAAGGCCGGATCCAAGCCCAGGCGGGAGCGCGAAAAGGCGCCGCCGGAGGGCGTTAACGCGGCCATCGTGCTGGCCGACGGCATGGCGTTCTGGGGCATCGGCATCGGCGCCACCGGGCTCGCCGTCGGCGAGGTCTGCTTCAACACCTCGATCACGGGCTATCAGGAGATCCTCACCGACCCCTCCTATGCCGGTCAGATCATCACCTTCACCTTTCCCCATATCGGCAATGTCGGCACCAACGCCGAGGACATCGAGGCCACGACCCCGGCGGCCCGGGGTCTTATTTTACGCGCCCCCATCACCGAGCCTTCCAACTGGCGGGCGACCCGGCATTTGGATAAGTGGCTCAAGTCCCATAACCTCGTCGGCATCTCCGGGGTCGACACCAGGGCGCTGACGCGGCGCATCCGCGACCTCGGCGCGCCCAACGGGGCTCTCTGTCACGCCGCCGGCGGCGCCGGCAAGTCGGCCGCCCTCGATACCGCCAGGCTGAAGGCCGAGGCCGCCGCCTGGCCCGGGCTCGAGGGCATGGATCTGGCCAAGGAGGTGAGTTGCCGTCAGTCCTACCGTTGGGACCAAACGCGCTGGTCCCTGGGCCAAGGCTACGGCACCCTGACCAACCCCCGCCGTCACGTCGTCGCCGTCGATTACGGCGCCAAGCGCAACATCCTGAGATGCCTGGCGTCCTCGGGGTGTGCCGTCACCGTGGTGCCGGCGACGGCGAGCGCCGGGGACATCCTCGGCCATAAACCCGACGGCGTCTTCCTGTCCAACGGACCGGGCGATCCGGCGGCGACCGGCGCTTACGCCGTGCCGGTGATCGCGGCGCTGTTGGACGCCGGGATACCGATCTTCGGCATCTGCCTCGGCCACCAGATCCTCGCCATCGCCCTTGGCGCCAGGACCAGGAAGATGGAGATCGGCCATCGGGGCGCCAACCACCCGGTCAAGGATTTGGCCACCGGCAAGGTCGAGATCACCAGCCAGAACCATGGCTTCGTGGTGATCGCCGAAAGCCTGCCCGATGGCGTGGTCGAGACCCATAAGTCGTTGTTCGACGGCTCGCTCGAGGGCCTGAAGGTCACCGGCAAGCCGGTGTTCTCGGTCCAGTACCACCCCGAAGCCTCGCCCGGACCCGAGGACAGCCACTACCTGTTCGAACGCTTCGTCGCGATGATGGAAACCACGGCCAAGGAACGCGCGCCAGCCTGACGGCGCCTAGCCCATCGTCGCGGACAACGTAATTGCGGACACGCTTTTCTTAAATGAACCACCGAGATCACAGAGCCCACAGAGGATTTCACAGAGAAAGGGAAAACCGGGCGCTTGGCGCCTGTGAAAAGACCGAGGGAATGAGTTGAGTGATATACGGATGCGGATGAATTCTAGGAAATTCCATACTTTTTCTCTGTGCCTCTGTGCCTCTGTGGTTCAAGGCTAGCCATGCCTAAGCGCACGGACATCGAATCGATCCTCATCATCGGCGCCGGGCCGATCGTCATCGGCCAGGCGTGCGAGTTCGACTATTCGGGCACCCAGGCCTGCAAGGCGCTGACGTCCGAGGGCTACCGGGTGATCCTGGTCAACTCCAACCCCGCCACCATCATGACCGACCCGGGCCTGGCGGACGCCACCTATATCGAGCCGGTCACGCCCGAGATGGTGGCCAAGGTCATCGACCGGGAACGGCCGGACGCCCTGCTGCCGACCATGGGCGGGCAGACCGGGCTGAACACGGCGTTGACGCTCGCCACCGACGGCACGCTCGAGAAATACGGCGTCGAGATGATCGGCGCGACCAAGGAAGCGATCGACAAGGCGGAGGACCGGGAGCTGTTCGCCGAGGCCATGGCCCGCATCGGCCTCGAATGTCCCAAGGGCCGGATCGCCCACGATATGGATCAGGCGCGGGCGGCGCTGTCGCTCACCGGCCTGCCGGCCATCATCCGCCCCTGCTATACCCTTGGCGGCGCCGGCGCCGGCATCGCCTATAACCGCGACGAGTTCGACGCCATCGTCGCCGGCGGCCTCGATGCCTCGCCGACCCATGAGGTCCTGGTCGAGGAATCGGTGCTCGGCTGGAAGGAATTCGAGATGGAGGTGGTCCGCGACAAGCGGGACAACTGCATCATCGTCTGCTCGATCGAGAACATCGACCCGATGGGCATCCACACCGGCGATTCGATCACCGTGGCGCCGGCGCTGACCCTGACCGACAAGGAGTACCAGATCATGCGCAACGCCGCCATCGCGGTGCTGCGCGAGATCGGCGTCGATACCGGCGGATCGAACGTCCAGTTCGCCATCGATCCCGCCACCGGGCGCATGGTGGTGATCGAGATGAACCCCAGGGTATCGCGCTCCTCGGCGCTGGCCTCCAAGGCCACCGGCTTCCCTATCGCCAAGGTCGCGGCCAAGCTGGCGGTGGGCTACACCCTCGATGAGCTCGACAACGACATCACCGGCATCACCCCGGCATCCTTCGAGCCCACCATCGATTACGTCGTCACCAAGGTGCCGCGCTTCACCTTCGAGAAGTTCCCCGGCACCGAGCCCCTGCTGACGACATCGATGAAGTCGGTGGGCGAGGCCATGGCGATCGGCCGCAGCTTCGCCGAGTCCCTGCAAAAGGCGCTGAGGTCCATGGAGACGGACCTGACGGGCCTCGACGAGATCGAGATACCGGGCGCCGCCGGCGGCGCCAACCGCGACGTCATCCGCGAGGCGCTGGCGGCGCCGACGCCGGACAGGCTTTTGGTCATCGCCCAGGCTTTCCGCTTCGGCCTCGAAGTCCAAGAGGTCCACGACGCTTGCAAATACGATCCCTGGTTCCTCGCCCAGATCGAGGAACTGGTGAAGACCGAGGAGGCATTGCGCGCCAACGGCCTGCCCGGCGATCGCGCCGGCCTGGCCAGGCTCAAAGGCCAGGGCTTTTCCGATGCCCGCATCGCCACCCTTTGCGGCGTCGCCGAGGACCGGGTGAGCAAGCTTCGCGCCCGCCTCAAGGTCCGGCCCGTGTTCAAGCGCATCGACACCTGCGCCGCCGAGTTCCCGGCGCTGACGCCTTACATGTATTCGACCTACGAAGGCGGCCACGGCCCGGCCACGGCCGAGTGCGAGGCCGATCCATCGGGGGAACGCAAGGTCATCATCCTTGGCGGCGGCCCCAACCGTATCGGCCAGGGGATCGAGTTCGACTATTGCTGCGTGCACGCGGCCTATGCGCTCAAGGAAGTCGGCATCGAGTCGATCATGATCAACTGCAACCCCGAGACCGTGTCGACGGACTACGACACCTCGGACCGCCTGTATTTCGAGCCGCTGACGGCCGAGGACGTCATCGAGGTGGTCCGCGCCGAGGAGGCCAAGGGCAAGCTTCTCGGTGTCATCGTCCAGTTCGGCGGCCAGACGCCGCTCAAGCTCGCCGAGGCATTGGTGGCGGCGAACATCCCGATCCTCGGCACTTCGCGGAACGCCATCGACCTGGCCGAGGACCGCCAACGCTTCCAGCGGCTTCTAAAGAAGCTCAAGCTCCGCCAACCCGCCAACGGCATCGCCTATACCGCGCTCGGCGCGCAGCGGGTGGCGAGCAACATCGGCTATCCGGTGCTGATCCGGCCGTCCTACGTGCTTGGCGGCCGGGCGATGGAAATCATGCACGACAAGGAATCGCTGGCGCGCTACATGGCGGACGCGGTCAGGGCATCGGGGAAGCACCCGGTGCTGATCGATTCCTATCTCCAGGACGCCATCGAGGTCGATGTCGACGCCATCGCCGATCGCGACACCGTCCATGTCGCCGGCATCATGGAGCACATCGAGGAGGCGGGAATACATTCAGGCGATTCCGCCTGCTCCCTGCCGCCGAGGAGCCTTAGCGCCGAAATCATCGACGATATTCGCCGCCAGACCGAGACGCTCGCCAAGGCGCTCAAGGTGGTGGGGCTGATGAACGTGCAATTCGCGGTCAAGGGGAAGGATGTCTATATCCTCGAGGTCAACCCGCGGGCGAGCCGCACCGTGCCCTTCGTCGCCAAGGCCACCGGCGTGCCGATCGCCAAGATCGCCGCCCGGGTGATGGCCGGCGAGACGCTTGCAAGCTTCGAGCTCACCGATTTCCAGCCTTCCCACGTGGCGATGAAGGAGGCGGTGTTCCCCTTCGCCCGCTTCCCCGGCGTCGACATCATCCTCGGGCCGGAGATGAAATCGACCGGCGAGGTGATGGGGCTGGATACCGATTTCGACCGGGCCTTCGCCAAGTCGCAGCTTGCCAGCGGCACCAATCTGCCGCTTTCGGGCACCGTGTTCATATCGGTCAAGGACGGCGACAAGGCGGCCATGGTGGAGCCGTGCCGGCGCTTGGCGGAAATGGGCTTCAAGCTCCTCGCCACCCGCGGCACCGCCAGGCTTCTGGACAAGGCCGGCCTTGAATGCAAGGTCATCAACAAGGTCCTGCAGGGCCGGCCCCACATCGTCGACGCGATGAAAAACGGCGAGGTGCAACTGGTATTCAACACCACCGAGGGCGCCAAGGCCATCGCCGACAGCTTCGCGCTTCGGCGTACGGCGTTGATCAACAAAATCCCTTATTACACCACCGTCGCCGGGATCCAGGCGGCGTCCCAGGCGATCGCCGCGCTCAAAAGCGGCTCTCTTGAAGTCGCGCCGTTACAGTCCTATTTTAAGCCTTCTTCTTAACGAAACTCGGGAGAAACCGGGCTTTGACACCGTTCGGCGGGCCTTGGCGGCCCGTCCCGGGGTCAGGATGGTCATAATTTAGTAACACTTTTTGATCACAAATCATTGCGATGGATAAGATACCCATGACATCGGGCGGTTACGAGCGCCTGGTCGATGAACTCAAGCACCTCAAGACGGTCAAGCGGCCCCAGGTGATCCGCGCGATCGCCGAGGCGCGCGAGCATGGCGATCTATCGGAGAACGCCGAATACCACGCCGCGCGCGACCGCCAGGGTTTCATCGAGGGCCGGTTGGCCGAGCTCGAGGACAAGCTCAGCCGGGCCGAGGTCATCGATGTCTCGTCCTTGAAGGGCAGTGTCGTCAGGTTCGGAGCCACCGTCAGGATCATCGACGAGGACACCGACGAAAAGACCACCTATCAAATCGTCGGCGCCGACGAGGCCGACATCGATTCGGGACTGCTTTCGGTCATATCGCCGCTGGGCCGCGCCCTGATCGGCAAGAAAAAAGGGGATGAGGCCGAAGTGTCGACGCCGGGGGGCCACAGGTTCTACGAAATCGTCAGCGTCCGCTACAAGTAGCTCATATCCTCAGACCTTGCGAGAATTGCCAAGGCCGCGTTCAGCGGGACGCCGAGGTGGATTTCCTGTCGGTATCGACCGGCACGCCGGGCAGGGACTTGGCCGTGCGGATGGTCTCGAGAGTGGTCACGCGGCTGACATGGGGAATGGCGGTGAGCCGCATGGTCAGGGAATCGCGATGTTCCTTGTCCCGCGCCACCATCTTGAGGACGAAGTCCCCGCCGCCCCGGACCATGTGGCACTCACGGACCTCCGCCCAGTCACCCATGGACGCCTCGAATTGCGAAAGCACGTCCTGGGCCTGACTGTCGAGGCCGACGAGGGCGAAGAACAACTCCTTGTAGCCGAGTTCCCGGGCGTCGATCTCGGCATGATAGCCCTGGATGTAGCCGGCCATCTCGAGGGCACGGACACGGCGCAGACACGGCGGCGCCGAGATTCCGGCGCGCCGCGCGAGCTCGACATTGGTCATCCGCCCCTTGTCCTGCAGATCGCGCAAGATGCGGCGGTCGATAGTGTCGAGCTTGACTCTCTGCATGAAAGGTTCTCCGGACGGTATGGTGTTTTACCGGTATTATATGACAACAGGTAACCTCCACGAAATAATATTTCAATGGAAATCGGCACGCCAAGCCGCCCCATCGAGACAAGGCCAAGGGCGCCGGCGCGAGAATTCCGGCGCCGGTAAGGGTCGAAGAATCGACGCTGGCCCGGCTTGTGCCTTGCCTCTCGGGAAGCGGATTTCTATTTTAGGAGTCGGGCTTCAGCGTATAGAACTCCCTGGCGGCGTTTAGAACTCCCCGGCAGCGTTTGGAAACCCCTGACCCATGAGCGAACACCTCCACAGTGAAGTCCTGATCCTCGGTTCCGGTCCCGCCGGGCTTACCGCGGCGATCTACGCCGCGCGCGCCGGTCTCAAGCCCCACGTGATCAGGGGCCTTCAACCGGGCGGTCAGATGACGATCACCACCGATGTCGAGAACTACCCCGGCTTCGCCGAGGTCATCCAGGGACCGTGGCTGATGGAGGAGATGAGGAAGCAGGCCGAGAACGTCGGCGCCACCGCCAGCGCCGACACCATCGTCTCGGCCGATCTTTCGCGCCGACCGTTCACCTTGCTTGGCGATACCGGCGACCGCTACACCGCCGATGCCCTGATCATCGCCACCGGCGCCAGCGCCCGCTGGCTGGGACTGGAAAGCGAGGAGAGGTTCAAGGGATTCGGGGTGTCGGCCTGCGCCACCTGCGACGGCTTCTTTTTCCGCGGCCTGGCGGTCTGCGTCGTCGGCGGCGGCAACACGGCGGTCGAGGAAGCGATGTATCTCACCCGTCACGCCTCGAAGGTCTCCCTCATCCACCGGCGCGACTCCCTCAGGGCCGAGAAGATCCTCCAGGAACGCCTCCTTGGGGACCCCAAGATCGAAGTGATCTGGGATTCGGTGCTGGACCGCGTCGAGGGCGAGGACGACCCATTGCGGGTCACCGAGGTCAGGATCAAGAACGTCAAGAGCGGCGCGGAAAGCGGCATCCCGGTCGAAGGCGTCTTCATCGCCATCGGCCACGACCCCAACACCGAACTGTTCAAGGGACGGATCGAGATGGACGCCGACGGCTACATCGTCACCGCGCCCGACAGCACGGCTACCAACATTCCCGGCGTCTTCGCCGCCGGCGACGTTCAGGACAAGGTTTTCCGCCAGGCGGTCACCGCGGCGGGAACCGGCTGCATGGCGGCGCTGGAAGCGGAGAAGTACCTTGCCGACGAGCAAGCCGCGTCCGCCCGTCCGGCGGCGGAGTAAGCGCGGCCGACGCCCGCCAATGCCCGCTAGCGGGCATTGGCATGTAACACTGAGGGAAGCGAAGTAAACCCGCCGCCTAAGGAGAGCCGGTCAATGGACTGGGACAAGCTCAGGATATTCCACGCGGTCGCCGAAGCCGGCAGTTTCACCCACGCCGGCGAGGTGCTCAACCTCAGCCAGTCGGCCGTCAGCCGCCAGATCGGCACGCTCGAGAGCGGCCTCGGCGTGGCCCTGTTCCACCGCCATGCGCGCGGCCTGATCCTGACCGAGCAGGGCGAGCTTCTCTTTCAAACCACGAAAGAGGTGTCCCACAAACTGGTGATGACCGAGGCCATGCTGGGCGAAAGCAAGGAGCGCCCGAGGGGGCCCTTGAAAATCACCACGACGGTGGCCTTCGGCTCCATCTGGCTGACCCCGCGCATGAAGGAGTTCACCGAACTCTACCCCGAAATCAGGGTCAACCTGGTGTTGGATGAAAGCGAACGCGATCTGTCGATGCGCGAGGCGGACGTCGCCATCCGCATGGTGCCGCCGCGCCAGCCGGACCTGATCCAGCGCCATCTCATGACCATGCATTTCCATGTCTATGCATCGCCGGAATACCTCAAGAAGTACGGCATGCCGGAGAAGCCCGAGGACCTTGCCGATCACATGCTGATCGTCTATGGCGAGGACATGGAGCCGCCGGTGGCCAACGTCAACTGGCTGCTCGAGGCCGGCCGGAAGCCCAAGGATCGCGACCGAGCGCTGCTCAAGGTCAACAACATCTACGGCATCTACCGGGCGGTGCAGAGCGGCGTCGGCATCGCGGCGCTTCCCGATTACACCATCCGCCAGGCCAGCCAGCTGGTGCGTATCCTGCCCGAGCTCGAGGGGCCGAGTTACGATGCCTACTTCGTTTACCCCGCGGAATTGCGCCACTCCAAGCGCATTATCGTGTTCCGCGACTATCTGATCCGCAAGATCGCCGAGTCCCGTTTCTAGAGCGGGTCTTGGCGGCGAGCCATGCAGTAAACGCATATCCGACCCGACTTATTAACGATTCCCGTTACGCCCGCCGGCACTATCTTAAAAGTCGATGACGCGGCCTAGCCGCGGTGAATTTGACTGTTTCGGTCACGCGTATTCCGCCTGACCTCGTGTTCCGGGCGCAAGGCCTGGAAAATGGGTCCTTTAGGACCCAACGTCTCCCAGACGTGAAGCCTCCCTGTTAAACTGCCGGTAGATCAATGGTCTACCGGCTTTTTTTGCCAAAAATACCACTGGGGTAACGCCTGGGGTAACGGCGGCCCAAGAAAAAGCCCCGCCGGAGCGAGACAGGATTAGGCATCTCTCGCCGTTGACGCGAGGATCACGGCTCTATTGTCGGGATTCCTCGGGAGCGCCGATCTGATGCTTCTCAGTGAACGATTCCCAATACCGGAAAGCCTTTGTGAAGATGGGAAGGGCTTCATAGCTTTGGTCGTCGATCTTGACCTTCAAAATCCAGCGCTCCAGCGGCACGGTCGAATCTTCGGTTATGGTCAAACCTGTTGCAGTTAATTCTAGATCAGTACCGCCAGGATCCCAGCCGACGTGTTTCGACGCCGTCGCGATGATCCGACAAATTCTCAGAGCCTTGCTATTTTTGGTGACGTAATTTTGGAACGCGGGCAGACGGAAATTACCAGGGTCACGGTCTGCTTGTTTTGCAATTGTAGGGCGGATCGCCCGATTTTTCTTCATATCCGCCCAAACCCAATCGGTCATGTGCCAAGCCGTGAAGGCGGCATTGGTGCCATGGTCACACACATCCTGGCGATCCTTTGCGTCCTTGATGCGCTTGATCTCGCGTCGCAACTTTTCTAGGACGTCGCGGCAGGACACCAAATCAAAAGTTTCGCTGCGGATGGTTGACAATCGACTAGACATCGCCTTCATCCTCCGGGTGTTGGCGACTATAACCGGCGTGCCACTTGGAGTCCTGAAAAAGCCCCGCCGGAGCGGGGCGAGTTGTCAGGGTAGTATGGAGACGTAGAGCCATCTGGGTGGCCTATAGGGGGGCGTTGCCTATGTTGCCCAATCGGCAGCCGCCGACCACCCGACTGACAGCCGGACCTTGCCACGGTGGCCGGTCGCCAGCATTGATCTGGATCAAACAGAAGAAAGCCCCGCCGGAGCGGGGGCTGTTGGCGCTGACACCCGATAGCCGGGCATCACTTCCCTTCCTTCTTCGGCTTCCACTCCCGCGCCAGCCGTTGCGCCTCGGCGATCTGCGCGGGGGTCATCTTCGCAGCAATGTCACGGTTCTTGACAGCCTTGTCCCGGTCCGTACCCGGCGGCAAGCGTGAGGCGGCGAGGTTGTACCACATGTGGGCTTGTACATAGTCCTGCGCGACGCCTCTGCCCTTGTCGTACATGAAGCCGAGGTTGACCTGGGCCTTGGCGTGGCCTTTTGCTTGGCGGCCTTCCGCCACCACTTCACCGCCTCGCCAAAGCCCTGCGGCACGCCTTGCCCTTTGTGGTACATGAGGCCGAGGTTGTGCTGGGCATTGGCGAAACCTTGCTTGGCGGCCTTCCGCCACCACTTCATCGCCTCGCCAAAGTCCTGCGGCACGCCTTGCCCTTTGTGGTACATGAGGCCGAGGTTGTACTGGGCTTCGGCGACGCCCTGCCCGGCAGCCTTGCGATACCACTTCGCGGCCTTGGCATAGTCCTGCGGAACGCCTCTGCCCTTGTCGTACATGAGGCCGAGGTTGTACTGGGCTTCGGCGACGCCCTGCCCGGCAGCCTTGCGATACCACTTCGCGGCCTTGGCATAGTCCTGCGGAACGCCTCTGCCCTTGTCGTACATGATGCCGAGGTTGACCTGGGCGGCGGTGTCGCCCTGCCCGGCAGCCTTGCGAAACCACTTCACCGCTTCGGCGTAGTCCTGCGCGACACCCTGGCCCTCACCGTACATGAAGCCGAGGTTGACCTGGGCGGCGGTGTCGCCTTGCTCGGCAAGTGGTCGAAACTCGCGCAGCGCCGTCGCATAGTCGCCACGATTGTATGCGGCGACACCCTCGGCGAACCCTGCCCAGGCCGGCGCGGCCAAGCCAATCAGAATGGCGAAGGTGAGTACGAGCCGTTTCATGGAGCACGCCTCCCGTGAGCCGAACAGCATAGCGCAACCCGTGGTGCCTACCAACAGGCAAGAAAAGCCCCGCCGGAGCGGGGCGTGTCGCTCAGGTCATGGTGGGGTTCCTGTCCTTCTTTTGAGTTTGATCTTAACCCCGCCGGTCACACCAAACTCTGCTTTACCGATTAGAGCGAATCCCCCTTGAGCATTCATAGTCAGATGCAGTTCGATCTCATCAATCACATAGGGACCAATGTTTTCGGGAGCTCCACTAAAGACGGGTAACAATTTTTGCAAAAATCTCTGAAAGTTTTTTGCAAGCTCAGCCGGATCCATCTGGTATCGCCGGCCAGTGGAAGCCGCCATCGCTTTATATGAATAACCAGGGGGTCCTGCCACTAATGGATATCCATACATGACATACGGAGGCGCCCCCGGAGTTATCATTGAGCCTGGCGCCGGCGGAATTGGTGCCTCACCTGGCGCGAGCGAAGGATATATTTTGCTTGGGGCCGCCGGATCGCGCTCGAAGATAATAACTGGAATTTTCTCACTTTCAGCGGGCATTTCGTTCGCCGAAGACTGGCCGGCGCCGACAGAAATCAGCAAAACGCAAAGGACCATTCTGGAAAGCATCTCTCAATACCCTTCGTCTGTGGACCGCCAGAAGTAAGTGAGCGCTGCAACGCCGATGGCGTTTCACAAAAAATACCACTTTGTCCACCATGACTACAGAGAAAAAGCCCCGCGCGAGGCGGGGCGAGTTGAGCCTAGCCCGGATTCGTCACGAACGATTCTAAAGTAAGGGTTGGGGCGATTTTGAGCCGGTTTGGCGGCTCGGGATTTGACTTTGGCTTGGTGACGGGGGTGGTGCCGGGGCGGGTGACGCCAAGGCGGGCGGTTTCGGCGTCCTCGGCGCGAGCGGAACGGGGCGCCGGCGGGGCGCCTGCGAGGCCGTGCGGTCGGGCCCGGCGGCGGGCTCGGCTATCCGGGCTTGAGCCTTGCGGCGACCAGATGGAACAGCGCCTTGTCCGGGCAGGCGGTCGAGAGATGGAGGGAGACGCGCCTGGTGTTGCGGATGACGACGGCGCCGATCTTCAAGAGCTTGAGGCGGATGGTGCCGGCCTGGGCGCGGGCCATGTCGGTGCCCTTGAGCGCCAGGCGGCGGATCGCCTCGATGAGGCTGTAGGCGAGTGAGGCCAGGATCAGGCGGAACTGGTTGGGCCACCAGTGATGACAGGAGGTGCGGTCGGCGAACAGGTCCAACTGCTGTTCCTTGATGCGGTTCTCCATCTCGCCGCGCTGGCAATAGAGTTTGTCGTAAAGACGCCGGCCGCCGCCGTGCAAGTTGGTCACCACATAGCGCGGATTGGCGCCCTTGGGCCCGTGCTCGAGGCGCGCGATCACCCGGCGGCGCGTCGTCCATGTTCTGGCGCCGTAGCGCAACTCGACGAACAGTCGCTGTTTTTCGCCGCTTGCCATGAAGTCCCGGGCCACCGCATCCATCCAGGGGCCGGCGAGATCGTTGAGCCGAGCGTTCTTGGCCAGGCCGACGATGTAGCCGACGCCGTGGCGCTC
>JADFJG010000068.1 GCA_022566265.1 Pseudomonadota bacterium
TTTCGGGTCCCTGGGATCCCTGGATCAGCCGGTTCATCTCTTTGCGCTCCTCGTTCTTATAACCCGACTCGCCTCCCGGCGCAGCCGATTTCGGCCGCGACGTGGTGAGCTCGCGCATCACGCGTTCCGCTTCGAGCCGGAGCGCCTCGCCGCCGAAGGCCTTCTTGCCCGGCGCCTTGCGATCGAGGAATCTTTCGGGGATCAGGGTGATGATCAACTCCGCGCCTTGCTCGATCAGCGGCATGGTCTTGGCCGAGCGCAACCATTCCGGCTGGTCCTTCACCGGCTGGACCCAGCTGAAGGCGAGATAGGCGAGGCTGATGAGAAGGGCGCCGCGCAAAAGCCCGAAGACGAAGCCGAGCGAGCGGTCGAGCACCCCCATGGCGCTTCCCTTGACGCGCCTGGAAATGGCGTGGCTGGCGAACGAAAGCACGAACAGGGTGACGATGAACAGGACGCCGCCGGCCGTGAGGTCGGCGATCCAGGGGGTCTCGATCATCTTGCGGGCATAAGGGACGGCGGTGGAAAACCCGTAGAGGGTCGCGAAGGCGGCCCCGACCCAGCTGGCGATCGCCAGCACCTCCTTCACCAGACCGCGGGCGAGGGCGATGGCGCCGGAGATCAGGACGGTCACGACGACGACGACGTCGGTGATATTGACCCCGAGCACGTCCACGCCTCAAGCGCCTCTCGTCATCATCGCCGGCGCCCTTGCGCGCCGGGCCCGTTTCGGCATCGCGCCGAAGGACGCCACAAGGTCTTGAACGTGCTTGATTTCTTGCACCTTGAGTCCTGTCGTGCCCGCCGGCCGCGATCCCGCCCGACCGGCCGGTACGATCGCCTGGTCGAATCCGAGCTTCGCCGCCTCCTTGAGCCGCGCCGCGCGCTGGCCCACCGGGCGGACCTCGCCGGAAAGGCCGATCTCGCCGAAGATCACGGTCTTGGCCGGGGCCGGGCTGTCGGCAAGCGAGGACACCAACGCCGCCGCCACCGCGAGATCGGCGGCGGGCTCGTGGATCCTCAGCCCACCGGCAACATTTAGGTAGACATCCTGGCCCGCCAGTGCAAGGCCGGCGCGCGCCTCGAGCACGGCCAGCACCATGGCCAGCCTCGCCTGGTCGCAGCCGACGACGGCGCGCCTCGGCATCGCCAGGGAAGACCGCGCCACCAGCGCCTGTATTTCGACCAGTACCGGGCGGGTGCCCTCCATGCCGGCGAACACCGCCGCGCCGCTGGCCCCGTTTTCGTGCTCGCCGAGGAAAAGGGCGGAGGGGTTGGATACCTCGGCGAGACCGGAGTCGGTCATCTCGAACACGCCGATCTCGTCGGTCGGCCCGAACCGGTTCTTCACCGCGCGGAGGATGCGGAACTGATGACCTCGCTCGCCCTCGAAATAGAGCACCGTGTCCACCATGTGCTCCAGCACCCTCGGTCCGGCGATCAGCCCTTCCTTGGTGACATGGCCGACCATGACGACGATGATGCCGCGCCGCTTGGCCAGGCGAATCAATTCCTGGGCGCTGGCGCGGATCTGGCCGATGGTCCCGGGCGCCGAATCGAGGACGTCGACATACATGGTCTGGATCGAATCGACGACCACCATCGCCGGGCCCCCGGCCTCATCGAGGGTGGCGATGATATCGCGCACGCTGGTGGCCGACGCCAGCGCCACCGGCGCGTCATCGATGCCGAGGCGCACCGCCCGCAGGCGCACCTGATCGATCGCTTCCTCGCCCGAAATATAGATGGCGACGGTCCCGCCGCCTCCCTCGCCGGCGGCAAGGGACGCCGCCACCTGGAGCGACAGGGTGGATTTGCCGATGCCGGGGTCTCCCGCCACCAACACCGTCGATCCCTCGACCAGACCGCCGCCGCACACCCGGTCGAACTCGGCGATGCCGGTGATGCGTCTCGGCGCCGCCGCGCTCTCGCCGGCGAGGGGCTGAAACTCGATCTTGCGCCCCTTGGCCGCCTTGGCGCCCGATCCGAGCGACTTGGGCGCGGCTTCGGCGCGGGCCTCCTCGATCAACGTGTTCCAGGCGCCGCAGTCGTCGCACCGTCCTACCCATTTGCGGTGGACCGAGCCGCACTGCTGACAGACATATGCGCTCGCCGATGAAGCCAATTCAGACCGCCGTCGCGCCGAGATCGCGCAGGCACTCGATGAAGGCGCGGCCGGTGGCGGCGAGGGAACCCATGGTCAGCCGGCGCCGTGCGAATAGATGCGGTGGTAGCGTCGTCCAAGCGCCGTCAGGATCTCGTAGCCGACGGTGCCGGCCTCCTCCGCCAGCGCATCGACGGGATGACGGTCCGAGATCAGATCGACGAAGCCGCCGGGCACCGCCTGGTCCGGCGGCACTTTCGAAACGTCGAGGGTGATCAGATCCATTGAGACGCGTCCCACCACAGGCACCCGGGTCTCCCCGATATAGGCGTGGCCGCGGTCACCCAGGGCGCGAAAATAGCCGTCGGCGTAACCGACGCCGACCGTGGCTATCCTGCCCTTGGTCCGCACGCGGTGCGTCGCACCATAGCCAACGGTCATGGGGCTGTCAACGTCACGCACCTGAAGGATTTTCCCTTGTAAACGAACGACTTGCGTCATGGGATTGGGGACGCCGGGCTGGGGCGCGACGCCGTAGAGCGCCGCCCCGGGGCGGGCGAGATCGAAGTGAAAATCGGCGCCCAGGAAGATGCCGGACGAGTTGGCCAAGCTCGCCGGCGCAATGTTGCCAAGTTGCGCGCGCGCATTGTTGAAGGCCGCAAGCTGGCGGGCGTTCAGGGGGTTGGCGGGTTCGTCGGCCGAGGCGAGGTGGCTCATCACATACTTCACCTCTATCCCGGCCAGGCGCCGGGGATTGTCCGCCAGCGTCGCCACGTCCCGCGCTTCCAGGCCTAGGCGCGTCATGCCCGTATCGATGTGGATCAGCGCCGCCAGCCGGCCTGAGCCGTCGCCGCCTCCCGCCTCCCTTGACCGCGTTCGGGCATAGGCCGAATAGGCCTCGATCTGGCCGAGATCGTTGAGCGCCGGGATCAGGCGATATTCGGCCAGGGCGGCGGCGGTCTCGGCGGTGGCGCCGCAAAAGGCATAGATGTCGGCCTCGGGCAGGGCGGCGCGGATTTCCACGCCCTCGTCGATGAGGGCGACGAAGAAGTCCCGGCATCCGGCCTCCGCAAGCGCCTTCGCAACCTTGGCGGCGCCGAGCCCATAGGCGTCGGCCTTGACCACGGCGCCGCAAGTGGCGCCGGCCAGGCGGGCCTGAAGGTTTCGGTAATTGGCGGCGATGGCGTCGAGATCGATGCGCAGCACACCGCCGGCGTGGCCGGGCGGTGGATCAGAAGGGGGGGGCATCCGAGTCCGGAGTGCGGTCGTCCGGAGAGGCCGGAAGATGTTCCTTCGGATCGTAGTCCCTGAATCTGGTGAACACGTCCTCGAAGTACAGCTTCACCGAACCGATCGGGCCTTGGCGCTGTTTGGCGATGTTGACCTCGGCGAGATTGTGCGCGCGGCCCATCCTGTCTATCCATTCCCGGTGCTTCTCGGTGCCGGGGTCCGGTTCCAGACGGGCAAGGTAGTATTCCTCGCGGTAGATGAACATCACCACGTCGGCGTCCTGCTCGATGGCGCCCGATTCGCGCAAATCGGCAAGCTGCGGGCGTTTGTTGTCACGCTGCTCGACGGCGCGCGAAAGCTGGGAAAGCGCCAGAACCGGAACATGAAGTTCCTTGGCCAGCGCCTTGAGTCCACGGGTGATTTCAGAAACTTCCTGGACCCGGTTGTCGGGCACATGGCCGGCCGTCGGGCGCAGGAGCTGCAAATAATCGACGACGATCAGGGAAAGGTCCTGGGTACGCTTGAGCCTTCTGGCCCGGGTGCGAAGCGCCGACACGCTCAAGGCCGGCGTGTCGTCGATGAAAAGGGGCATGGCGTCAAGGGTCCGGCTGGCGCCCACCACCTTCTGGAAGTCGGCGTTGGAAAGTTCGCCCTTGCGGATCTTGTCCGACGGCACGCCGGCGGCTTCGGCGAGGATGCGGGTGGCCAGTTGCTCGGCCGACATCTCGAGCGAGAAGAAACCGACGACGCCGCCGTCCACCACTTTCTTATTCCCGTCCTCGTCCACTTCCGTCTTGTAGTTCCTGGCGGCGTGGTAGGCGATGTTGGTGGCGAGCGCCGTCTTGCCCATCGACGGCCGGCCCGCCAGCACTATCAGATCGGAGGGATGCAGGCCGCCGAGCAGCTTGTCGATATCGGCGAATCCGGTGGCCAGACCGGCGAGTCGGCCTTCGCGCTTGTACGCCGCCTCGGCGATCTCGATGGCGCTCGTCAGCGTCTTGGAGAAGGGTGAGAAACCGCCCTCGTACTGGCCGGTGGTGGCGAGATCGAAGAGCTTTTGTTCGGCCCCTTCGATCTGGGCCGGCGCGTCGGCCTCGAGGTCGTGGGAATAGGCGTCGTTGATCACCTCCTCGCCGAGACCGATGAGTTGGCGGCGCAAGAAAAGATCGAAGATGGCGCGCCCGTAATCGGCGGCGTTGATGATGGTCACCGATGACGCCGCCAGGCGGGCGAGGTACTGGGCGCCGCCGATATCCTCGAGCTCGGCGTCCTGGTCGAAAACGCCCTTGAGCGTCACCGGGTTGGCGATCTGGCCCCGTTCGATCAGCTTGGTGCAGGCATCGAAGATGCGCCCGTGAACGGCATCGGCGAAATGCTCGGGCTGGAGAAACTCCGAGACCCGGTTGTAGGCGAGATTGTTGACAAGGATGGCGCCGAGCAATGCCTGCTCGGCGTCGAAATTGTGCGGCGGGGTCCGGTAGCTTTGGTCTTCGGTTTCGGGAAACGGGGTGACCGTGGGACCGGGATTCGGGGTTACCATGAGGACAAACTACCAACGCAAATTTGATGCAAGCGAATCACAAGGCGAATGCGGGGTGTCCAAACTGCAACGCAAACCCGTGCGAGCCAAACTGTTTTTTCCCTCGCCGGCGAAAAACTTATCCCATCTCTGGTAAAGATGGGGATAGCTCCGTCACCGGCTGGCCGGCGCGCCGCCGCCTCGCGTCGTTTGCTCGCCCGAGATCGCCCCAGGCAAGCACGAATTTGCCCTGGCCGGCCGGCCGCGTCGGCCGACCCCACGCGGCCGGGACGCCCGATCGGACCCATGCGCCCGAATCGGCGAAAAAAAGGCGGCGCGCCCGGCGCGCGCCGCTTGTCCCGATGATCGAGGATTTCGCTTAATCGGTGGCTTTCCCGGCTCCGCCGGCGCCTTCCTCCTTGACGTCCCCGTCCGCTTCGCCGCCGGATTCCGTTTCGCCGCCGGCGTTCTCGAACGTGGCCTCGGCCGCCGGCGCCTCGGTGGCTCGATCCTCGCCATCGTCCTCGGCTTCCGCCGCCTCCGTTTCGGCGCCCGGCGCCGGGACCGGCATCCCGGCCTTGGCTTGCAGTTCGGCTTCCGCCTCGGAGCGGGCGACGTTGGCGGTGATCTCGACCGCCACCTCGGGGTGGAGCGCGATGCGCACCTTGTGCAGCCCGATGGTCTTGATCGGGTGATCGAGCTTCACCTGTTTGTGCTCGAGCGTCACGCCGGCGTCATTGACGCCATCGGCGATGTCCTGGGGCCGGATCGAGCCATAGAGCTGGCCCATATCGCTGGCTTGGCGCACGAGGACGATGGAAAGCCCCGCGAATCTCCGCGCCGCCGCTTCGGCCTCGCCACGGCGCTCCAAGTTCACCGCCTCGAACTGGGTCTGCTGCTCCTCGAAATAGGCGAGGTTGGCCTTGGTCGCGCGCAACGCCATTTTCTGAGGTAGAAGGTAGTTGCGGGCGTAGCCCGGCTTGACCTTCACGACGTCACCTATCTGACCGAGTTTCTCCACCCGCTCGAGCAGGATCACTTCCATCATTGGTCTTCCTCCTGATTGCCGCCCAGGCCGGCGAAGCGCTGGCGCAGGCCGACCCACTGTTCCACCAAACCCAGCGCGACGACGACGAGGGCAACGGGCCAGCGGAATACTAACAGAAACAGGTATAATATCACCAGGGCCGCCGTTCGCGCCGGCCAGGAGCGAGACAAGGTGTGGATGACCGTGAGCCCCATGAAGAAATAAGGCACGGAAAACACCAGCGTCAAATTCCAACCGATAAAGCCGGGCGCCCCTTGCCCGCCCGCCAGCCACGCCAAAACCGAGATCGCCAGGGCGATCGCCATCCACTTGGGCAGTTCGAACTCGCTCATGCTGGGCGATGGTCTCAGGTTCCACCCCAGGCGCCGGAGGAACCTTTGGGCCAGGGAACCATTGATGGCGACCATGACCAGCCAGGATATGATGAAGAGCGCCGGAAAATAGGGGGCGATCTGGGCGGCGACGGCCGCCGGGCTAATGTCACCTTCGCCTACCAGCGGTTCCTGGAGCATGGCCTCTAAGTCCGCGCGATACGTTGCCACTAGCTCTGCCAGGGTATCGCCGGCGATGACCGTGAAAGCGATCAAGGCCGCGGCGCTATAACCGGTCAGCCAACTCATCATCCGTCCGGCGGGATACCACTCGGTCGTGCCCTCGGGCGTTTGCCGTTTGACCAGCGCCATGCGCACCATCGCCACCGCCGGCACGGCATAGGCCAAGGCAAACATGACGGCGACGGTGAATTTCACCGCCACGCCGGTGACCACCAGGGCGATCGTACCCGAGATGGCCACCGCCGCCAGCCCCTTGGCCAGTCCCACCATGAACAGGGGCAGGAGCGTCAAATAGGCGAATATGGCCGCCACCGGATTTCCCGTTTCGGTCGACAGGTGGAGGAGGGCGGTGAGCAAGCCCCCGGCGATGGCAATCAGGACGTATTTGGGCATCTCAAACCGTGACGGTTCCCCCGGCGCCCTCGCGCCCGGCGGGAAGCCCCATCACTTGACGAGGAAAGGCAGCAAGGCCAGATTGCGGGCCCGTTTAATCGCCCTCGTCAGCTCGCGCTGTTTCTTGGCCGACACCGCCGTGATCCGGCTCGGCATGATCTTGCCGCGCTCGGAGATGAAGCGCTGGAGCAGGCGAACGTCCTTGTAATCGATCTTGGGCGCATTGGACGAGGAAAACGGGCAAGTCTTGCGGCGCCGGAAGAACAGACGCCGGTCCGGCCGTCTCGGACCCGAAGCCCCCGGCCCGCCGCGGCCACGCGAAGAGGAGGGTCCTCTCATGTCTTGTCTCCCTCGCTCGCGGTTTCGGCCCCGCCATCATCCTTTGCCGTTTCGGCCTTTGCCGTTTCGGGCGCCGTCTCGGCCTTTGCCGTTTCGGGCGCCGTCTCGGCCGCCGCTTTATCCTCTCCGGTTTTGGCAGGGGGCGCCTCGGCCTTTTGCTTCTCGCCCGATGGCGCGGTGGCATCGGACGGGGCCGCCGGGGTCACGGCTTCCTTGGCCGGCTGATCGTCTTTCGCGGTCCTCTCGCCCCGTCTCGGTCCGCGGTCCTGGTGGCCGTCGCGCCGGGGGCGATGGTCGTCGCGGGCACTGCGGCTCCTGGCCATGACCGAAGGCCCCTCTTCCAGTTCCTCGACCCTGATCGTCATGTAGCGCAGGATATCCTCGCTGATTCGCATATTGCGTTCCATTTCCAGGATCGCCGCCGACGGGGCGTCGATGTTGAAAAACATGTAGTGCCCCTTGCGGTTCTTCTTTATCCGGTAGGCGAGGTTGCGCAGCCCCCAATATTCCCGTTTGGTCACGCTGCCGCCGCCACCGCTGATGATCTCGGCGAAAGTGTCCGCAAGGGTCTCGACCTGGGGCGCGGAGACATCTTGGCGTGCGATGAACACGCTCTCGTAATAGGGCATCGAGCGGTTACTCCTTTCGGTTATTTCGCGGTCCGGAGCCGGCCGCCCGCGAATCCGCGGGGCGAGGCGAGCCCTTGGGGCCTAGCCGGGACTGCCCGGCAAGGAGTCATAAGGCGGCGCACTATACACCAAAGCGATGCGGGTGCAAGGCCGCTTTGGCCCGGTAACCGGCGGCTTCCGGGCCCCCGTTTACCGGGCTCCCAGGGGCGCGGCCAGGGGGTGTCCGGCCTTCCCATTCCGGCGTCCCCGATTCCCATTCCGGCGTCCCCGATTCCCTGCCCCACTTCCATGACGGTGGCGAGTGGGAGAGCGTTCTTGACACCGGCGGCACAGCCGGTATCACTTCCGGCCAACGGCAGGAGAAGCAAGTATCGATGGATCAGGCATTCGTTTTTCCCGGGCAAGGTTCACAGGCGCTTGGCATGGGGCGGGAGCTGGCGGAAGCCTTCGCCGCCGCGCGGGAGGTGTTCGAGGAGGTCGACGAGGCGCTCGGGCAGAACCTCTCCCAGTTGATGTTCGAGGGCCCGGAGGAGGACCTCATCCTGACGGAAAACGCGCAGCCCGCCCTGATGGCGGTCGGCCACGCGGTCTGGCGGGTTTTGGAGCGTGAAGGCGGCCTCGATATGGCCGTTGCCTGCCGATTCGTCGCCGGCCATTCGCTGGGCGAATATGCCGCCCTGGCGTCGGCCGGCTCGATCGGCCTCGCCGACACCGCCAGGCTGGTCAAGACCCGCGGCCGGGCGATGCAAGAGGCCGTGCCCGTGGGCGAGGGCGCGATGGCGGCGCTCATCGGCGTCGACCGCGCGACGGCCGACGACATCGCCCAAGAAGCGGCCGGGGACGAGGTCTGCGTCGTCGCCAACGACAACGCGCCGGATCAGATCGTCGTCAGCGGGTCCCGCGCCGCCGTCGAACGCGCCGCCGACATCGCCGCCGAACGCGGCGCCAAGCGCGCCATCATGCTGCCGGTGAGCGCCCCCTTCCATTGCCCGTTGATGAAGCCGGCGGCGGAGGTCATGGCGGAGGTCCTGGCGGAGACCGAGATACGCCCGCCGGCGGTGCCGCTGATCTCCAATGTCAGGGCCCGGCCGGTCACCGAGCCGGATACCATCCGGGCGGATCTGGTGGCGCAGGTGACCGACGTGGTGCGCTGGCGCGAATGCGTGCTCTATTTGAAGCAGGAGGAGGTGGAGCGGCTCGTCGAGCTTGGCGCCGGCAGGGTGCTGACGGGGCTGACCCGGCGAATCGACCGGGAACTCGAAGCGGTCTCCGTTCAGGGTCCCGCCGACATCGAGTCCTTCCTCGCCAGTATTTAGGAGCCTTCATGTTCGATCTTCAGGGAAAACGCGCCCTCGTCACCGGTGCCAGCGGCGGCATCGGCGGGGCCATCGCCCGGGCGCTTAACGCCCAGGGAGCCGAGGTGGCGCTCTCGGGAACGCGGACGGGGGCGCTTGAGGCGCTGGCCGGCGAGTTGGCCGGGCGGGTCCACGTTCTGCCCTGCGACCTCTCCGACAAGGCGGCGGCCAATAAGCTGGTCGAGGAGGCCCAAGGGGCGATGGGCGGCCTCGACATCCTCGTAAACAACGCCGGAATCACCCGCGATTCCCTGATGATGCGGATGAAGGACGAGGATTGGGAGGCGGTACTGGAGGTCAATCTCACCGCCACCTTCCGCTTGGCGCGCGCGGCGCTGCGCCCGATGGTGAGACAGCGCTGGGGCCGCATCATCGGCATTACCTCGACCGTCGGCGTCACCGGCAATCCCGGCCAGGCTAATTATTCCGCGTCCAAGGCCGGCATGATCGGCATGACCAAGGCGCTGGCGGCCGAGGTCGCGGCGCGCGGGATCACGGTCAACTGCGTGGCGCCGGGCTTCATCGCGACGGCGATGACCGACGCCCTCGATGACAAGCAGAAGCAGCGGGTGATGGGCGCTATCCCATCGGCCCGGCTGGGCGCGCCCGAGGACGTGGCGGCGTCGGTGGCGTTCCTCGTCAGCGAAGAGGCGGGCTACATCACGGGTCAGACCTTGCATGTCAACGGTGGAATGGCCATGATATAGGGCCTTGGGAAATTGCCTTCCCTTATGCTGGCCAAGCTTGGGGAAGTGTGTTAGGAAACGGCACTTTATCCTCCGCCGTCCGGTGGCGCGGCCCTAATTGGGAAAGACAATTCCTCCGTTAATATACGGATATCATTCGGGGAAAGATGCATGAGTGATATTAGTGAACGTGTTTCGAAAATCGTTATCGAACATCTCGGCGTGGACGAAGCCAAGGTGACCAACGATGCCAGCTTCATCGACGATCTTGGCGCCGACAGTTTGGACACGGTCGAGCTGGTGATGGCGTTCGAGGAAGAATTCGGTTGCGAAATTCCTGACGAGTCGGCGGAAAAGATCCTGACCGTCAAGGATGCTATTGATTACATCCAATCCAAGACATAGGTGAAGGGCGCGTCGGCATCCGCCGGCGCCTTTGGCCGTTAGGGCCAGTACAAACGCTCGTATCGATATGAGACGTGTGGTCGTCACGGGGATGGGCCTGCTTACGCCGTTGGCCTGCGGGGTCGAGGCCAGTTGGGATCGTTTGATCAACGGCGAGTCGGGCATTCGCGCCATTAAGTCATTCGACGTTTCCGATCTCGCGGTGAAGATCGCCGGTCAGGCGCCGCTCGGCGATGGCTCGGACGGCCGGCTTAATCTCGACGATTGGGTCAAGCCGAAAGACCAGCGGAAGATGGGCGCGTTCATCTCCTTCGCCCTGGTCGCCGCGACCCAAGCGGTGGAGGATTCCGGCTGGATGCCGGAGGACGAGGAATCCCGTGAGCGCACCGGCGTCATGATCGGCTCTGGGATCGGCGGGTTGCCGGTGATCGCCGATGTCGCGGTGATCCTCCACGAGAAGGGTCCGAGGCGCGTAACCCCATTCTTCATTCCCGCCTCCCTGATCAACCTGGCGTCGGGGCACCTCTCGATCAAATACGGCTTCACCGGGCCCAACCATTCGGCGGTCACCGCTTGCGCCACCGGGGCCCATGCCATCGGTGACGCCGCGCGGCTCATTCAATGGGAGGATGCCGACGTCATGATCGCCGGCGGCACGGAGGCGGCGGTCTGCCGCCTCGGCCTCGCCGGTTTCGCCGCCGCCCGGGCGCTGTCGACCAATTTCAACGACACGCCCGAGAAGGCGTCGCGGCCCTGGGACCGGGACCGGGACGGCTTCGTGATCAGCGAAGGGGCGGGCGTCGTCGTCCTCGAAGAGTTGGAACACGCCAAGAAACGGGGGGCGAAGATCTACGCCGAGATCATTGGCTACGGCATGTCGAGCGACGCCCACCACGTGACCGCGCCGGCGCCGGACGGCAGCGGCGGTTACCGCTCCATGCTTGCCGCGCTCAAGCGGGCGGAGGTCAACCCCGAGGACATCGATTACATCAACGCCCATGGGACCTCGACCCCTCTTGGCGACGAGATCGAGTTGGGCGCGGTTCGAAGAGTGTTCGGCGATCACGCCAGCAAACTGTCGATGTCGTCCACCAAGTCGGCGATCGGCCATCTCTTGGGGGCGGCCGGCAGCGTCGAGGCGATCTTTTCGATCCTGTCGATGCGGGACGGCGTCGTGCCGCCGACCCTCAATCTCGACAACCCCCCGCCCGGCTGCGATATCGACCTGGTGCCGCACCAGGCCAAGGAGCGCAAGGTGCGCCTTGGGCTCTCCAATTCATTCGGCTTCGGCGGCACCAACGCCACCCTGATCTTCGCCCAAGCTCCTTAACCCGATGCGGCGCGTCGTCGTCCGTGTCGTCCTCATCCTCGCCGGTGTCATCACTATCCTTGCCGGCGCCGTCATCTGGTTCGCGGCCGCCTTCGACCGGCCGGGGCCATTGGCGGCGGGCGTCACCGTCATCATCCCCAGGGGCGCCGGTGTCGAGGAGATCGCCGATCTCCTTCACCGCGACCGGGTCATCGATAATCCTTTGGTCTTCTCCATCGGCGTCAGGCTGGGCGGCGGCGAGAAGTTCCTGCGCGCCGGCGAATATGCTTTCGAGGCCGCGATCAGCCCACGCGGCGTCATGGTGGCATTGCTCGGCGGCAAGACGGTGGTGCGCCGGCTCACCGTGGCGGAGGGACTCACCACCGCCCAGGCCCTGGCGCTGCTGGTGGCGGCGGAAGGGCTCGAGGGCCAAATCACCTCATCCCCCGGCGAAGGGGAGTTGATGCCGGACACCTACCACTATTCCTACGGCGACAGCCGTGACCGGTTGGTCCGGCGCATGCGCCAGGCGATGACGCGGACCGTGGACGAGGCGTGGGCCGGCCGGGCCGCTAACCTACCTCTCAAATCGGCGCGCGAAGCCCTGATCCTGGCGTCGATCGTCGAGAAGGAAACGGCGCTGGCCGAAGAGCGGGCGTTGATCGCCGCGGTGTTCATCAACCGGCTCAAACGGGGCATGCGGCTGCAGTCGGACCCGACGGTGGCCTACGGGCTGGCGCTCGAGGCCGGGCGCGCGGATGGCGGACTGCCGCGGCCCTTGAGCCGCGCCGACCTCGCCAAGCCGACGCCTTTCAACACCTATCTCATCGGTGGCCTGCCGCCGGCGCCGATCGCCAATCCGGGCCGGTCGTCGCTTGGCGCCGTCACCAGGCCGGCGATGAGCGACGTGCTCTATTTCGTCGCCGACGGCAGCGGCGGGCATGCCTTTGCCCGCACCCTGGCGGCGCACAATCGCAACGTCGCCAAGTGGCGCCGGCTCAAGCGCCGGAGAAAAAAATAGCCCGGTCCCGTCACCCGGACGCCGGCTTTTTCGGCCCATGGCGCATGAGAGGGTCGGTAAGGGCGGGCGGCAGCGCCGCCAACAGCCAGACCAGAGCGTAAAGCCGCAGCGGGAAGGCGATGCGCGCCCGGCCCTTGGCCAACCCCCTCTTCATGATCCTCGCGGCGCGGTCCCGTTCCATCAGGAACGGCATCCAGTAGGGGTTTCCCGCCGTCATTGGGGTCCTCACATAGCCCGGACAGATGACCGAGACCTCGATGCCGTCCCCGGCAAGCGCGCCCCTGAGGGCTTCGCCATAGATCCTGACCGCCGCCTTGCTGGCGCAATAGGTCGGCACGCCGGGAATGCCGCGGAAGGATGCCAGCGAACTCATGATCGCGATCTGGCCCTTGACGCCGTCTCTCGGCTCGCGCGTTCGCATCAGGGCGGCCGCCGG
Source organism: Pseudomonadota bacterium (assembly GCA_022566265.1). Lineage (GTDB taxonomy): Bacteria > Pseudomonadota > Alphaproteobacteria > SMXQ01 > SMXQ01 > JACZQV01. The sequence continues at coordinate 13,029 of JADFJG010000068.1, forward strand.
CAGGACGGTGTTCACCACGCCATCGAGATTGACGGCGAAGATGCGCCGGACCTGTTCGTCGCTCTCACCGGTGGCGCCGCCATTGCCGCCGGTGCCACCCGAGATGCCGGCGTTGGCGATGACGAGGTCGAGCGGCGCCTTGGCGTGCATTTCTTCGATCCAGCGCGCCACCACATCGGCGCCGGTGACATCGAGGATTTCGGCGCTCACCGCCGCGCCGGCGGCGCGGCAGGCCCGGGCGACGCCATCGAGCCGCCCGCGGTCGCGGCCTGAAAGGGCCAGGGTCACGCCGGGCGCCGCGTAGACCAGCGCCAGGGCCTCGCCCAGGCCGCTGCTGGCGCCGGTAATCAGGATCGAGCGGGGGTTTTCCATGCTGGTCAGCTAACCATTTGCACATCACTTTGCCAAGACTAGGCCCGCTGTTGTCGCAAAGGACGTAGATGGCGGCTTGTTGCGTCTCGCCATGCGCGATATAGTAGAGAAACGATTAATTGCCACAAGATGTAGAGGGCACAGTGTCCATTGCCAGCATGACGGGCTTTTCCCGCGCCGAGGGACAGGACGGCGGGTTCGGCTGGAGGTGGGAGGTCAAGAGCGTCAACGCCCGCGGCCTCGATGTGCGGTGCCGGGTGCCGTCCGGCCGGGAAGGGCTGGAGGTCGCCGCCCGCGCCGCCGTCGCCGAACGTTTCAAGCGTGGCGGCTTCAATATCTCGCTCTTCATCACCCATTCTTCAGGCAATGTGACACTGGCGCTCAACCGGGAAATACTCGGGCAGCTGCTTGGCATCGTCAAGGAGGTCGAGGGTGAGATCGACGCCGCGCCGCCGCGACTCGATGGCCTGCTCCGGGTGCGCGGCGTGATCGAGGCGATCGAGCAGGAGGAGGACGAGGAAGAGCGCAAACGTCACGATGACGCCATGACCGAAAGCCTGAACCAGGCGCTGGCGGATCTCGCCGCCATGCGTTTGGCCGAGGGCGCGCGCCTGGCCGAGGTGCTGGGGACCCGGCTCTCCCGGATCGCCGCGCTCACGGCCCAGGCGGACGGGCTGGCGGCCTCGCAACCGGCTGCGATCAAGGCGCGGCTGGTGGAAAAGATCGCCGCCGTTCTCGATGAGGTGCCGGCCCTGCCCGAGGAGAGGCTTGCCCAGGAGGTGGCGTTGATGATCGCCAAGGCCGATGTGCGCGAGGAGATCGACCGGTTGAATTCCCATCACGCGGCGGCGGGAGAGTTGATCGGCGAGGGCGGGCCGGTCGGCCGGCGCCTCGATTTCCTGGCCCAGGAGTTCAACCGCGAAGCCAACACGCTTTGCTCAAAATCCGACGATCTCGAACTGACGCGGGTCGGTCTCGAACTCAAGAGCGTGATCGAACAGTTCCGCGAGCAGGTCCAGAACATCGAGTAGCTTTCATGACCATGGAAATTTTCGAGATGAATCGCCGTGGGTTGATGCTGGTGCTTTCCTCGCCATCGGGGGCGGGCAAGACGACGATTTCCCGCGGTCTTCTCGAGCGGGAGGTCAACCTGACGATGTCGGTGTCGGTCACGACCCGCCCCAAGCGTCCCGGAGAGGTCGCCGGCGAGGACTACAACTTCGTCGATCCCGCCGAGTTCAACCTGATGGTCAACCGCCAGGAACTTCTCGAATATGCCCAGGTTTTCGGCAACTACTACGGCACTTTGCGCGCCCCGGTGGAGAAGACACTGGCGGCGGGCAGGGATACGCTGTTCGACATAGACTGGCAGGGCACCCAGCAACTCGCCCAGAGCGCCCGCGACGATCTCGTCAGTATCTTCATCCTTCCGCCCTCGACCGCCGAGCTCGAGCGCCGGCTCCGCTCCCGCGCCCAGGACAGTGACGAAGTCGTCGCCAAACGCATGGCGCGGGCGACCGACGAGATGAGCCACTGGGCCGAGTACGACTATGTCCTGGTCAACCGCGATGTCGATGAAAGCGTCGACGCGGTATGCTCCATCCTTGCCGCCGAAAGGCTGCGCCGCGAACGCCAGGTCGAGCTCCCCGACTTCGTCAAGGCCCTGCGCGAGGGACAGTAAGTTCCGGCGAGCCCATGACTGGGCTCGCCTCATACTCCCTCAATCGCCGGGCGCGGGCGTCCGCCCGCTTGGCTTTCCTCGCTTCGCTGCGGGCGCGCGGTCGCGCTTGCCAGCGAGCCGATGAAGGTTTCATCGGCTCGCTGGTATAGTTCCGGCGCGGGCGCGCGCAGGGCGGCTACTGCATCGCCCGGTAGGCCCGGGCGAGGGCGCAAAAAGCCGGGATGTCCAGTTCCTCCGCCCGCGACGTGGGCGAAATGCCGGCCGCTTCCAGGAGGGGCAGGGGATCGGCAACGAGCGTTTTGAGCCCGGCGCGAAGCATCTTGCGCCGCTGACCGAAGGCGGCCTTGACGACCCGTTCCATATCCTCCCACGCGGCCGGCGCCAAGGGGCTGGCCAGCGGCGTCAGGGTGACGACCGACGACGTCACCTTGGGCGCTGGGACGAACGCGCGTGGCGGAATGTCGAACATGATGCGCGCCTTGCACAACCAGCCGGTCATCACCGAAAGGCGCCCGTATTGCTTGGTGGAGGGCGAAGCGGTCAACCGTTCCGCCACCTCCTTCTGGAAGGTAAGCGTCAGGCTTTGGTACGCCTCAATCTGTCTCAGCCACCTGATGAGCAGTACCGTCGCGATGTTGTAGGGGAGATTGGCGACGATCTTGAACGGCCCGGTTAACCCCTTATCGGCGGCAAGCGCCACCGGATCGACCTCGAGCGCGTCCGCCGGAACGAGGTGAAGGCGTCCGGGATAAGCGTCGGCAAGCGCCTCAAGCGCTTCGGCACAGCGCCGGTCTCGCTCTATGGCAACGACGGCGGCGGCGTCCGATGCCAGCAGCGCCCGGGTGAGTCCGCCCGGCCCCGGACCGATCTCGATGACGCAAATCCCCTCGAGAGTCCCCGCGGCGCGGGCGATACGCGCGGTGAGGTTGAGGTCGAGCAGGAAATGCTGGCCGAAGCCGCGGCGGGCGGAAAGGCCGTGGCGGGCGATGACCTCGCGCAGTGGGGGGAGTTCTTCCGGACCTTTGCGGGCGTTAGGCAACCGACCTTCGCCGCCTAGAGCGCTATCCGACCAGATGGAATCGTTTGACCGGGATTATTTTGCGCCGTGGTCCAGTACTTACTTTCATAGGAGGGTGATACATATGATCGCTTTTCGCGGTCTCCGGGTAGGAAGCGTCGCGCCGGCGACCCTGGCTCCGCCGGAGGCTTCGCCGAGGCGAGTGTCTGGACATCGTCAAGCGGCGCCGACGCCCTCCTAGCCGAAAACCTTGGGAAGCCGTCTCTAGGGGTCATTATCAAGGACCTTTGGTATCACATCGCGCCGCGCGGCGCGCCTACCCGAGAAACCGTTTTGCCCCATCAAATCGCTTCCATCTGGTCGGATAGCGCTCTAGCCTGGCGCCGGCGTGCCGCCACTTCCCACGCGCATTCAAGGGCGGCGGTCAGGCCGGCCTCGTTGGCGGCACCGGTTCCGGCGATCCCCAGCGCCGTGCCGTGGCCGGGAGAGGTGCGCACGATGGGAAGGCCGAGCGTGACGTCGATCCCGGCTTGGAAATGGATGGTCTTGAGCGGTATCAGGGCCTGATCGTGATGCATGCAGATCACGGCGTCGTAGGTTTCCCGCGCGTGTCGGTGAAACAGGGTATCGGCTGGGAACGGTCCTGAAACATCCTTTCCCCGCTTCTTGATCTCACTTACGGCCGGGGCGATGATCTCGATCTCCTCGCTGCCCAGGGCGCCGTCTTCCCCGCCATGGGGATTGAGCGCGGCGACCGCAAGACGGGGCGCCTCGATACCGAAGTCGTCGATGAGCGCCGCCGCCGTGGTCAGGGCGCTGGCGACGATCCGCTCGGTGGTAAGGGCGGCGATGGCGTCACGCAACGCAAGATGGGTGGTGACCGGCACCACCTTGAGCGCGGGGCAAACCAGCATCATCTCCGGCGTCACGCCGGGTCCCGTCAACGCCCCAAGGTATTCGGTGTGGCCGGGATATCCGAAACCGGCCTCATACAAGGTCGTCTTGTGGATCGGATTGGTGACCACGCCGCCGGCACGCCCGGCCAGCGCCAGTTCGACCGCGGTCTCGATGGCATCCAACACCGCCGGGACGTTGGCCGCGTCGGGGCGCCCGGGCGTCACATGCGCCGTCAGCGGCCGGGCAAGCACCGGCAACGCCCGGTGAAAGACCGCCAAGCTCTCCACCGGATCGGAAATGACTTCCATGGGGACGTCAAGGCCGAGCGCCGCCGCCAGGCGCGCCAAGCGTTCCGGGTCATCGATGGCGAAAAAAATCGGCGCCGGCGAGCGGCCGAGCCAAGCTTTGAGCGTGATCTCGCCACCGATTCCGGCGGGTTCGCCCATCGTCAGCGCCAGCGGAAGGGCTCTCTCCATGGCGATCATCGGCGAATGTCCAGGAAGGCGGTTTGGTGCAGTTCGCGAAGGTAGCGCCGGGCCTTGCGATCCGCCTGCCGCCGGATGAGGTTGCGGCGGATTTGGTCGCGGCTCGGCATCTCGAACTTCACTTCCTGTCGGTCGCAGACCATGAGTATGCGCAGACCGCCTTCGGTCGGCAGGGGTTTGCTGGCGCGCCCGACGGCGAGCCCAGTTACCAGCGCGCGCAACTCGGATGGCAATTCACCGATCTTGAGCTTCCCGAGATCGCCGGAGAGCGATGAGCCCAACTCTTTCCCGGCTCTTTCCAGATCGTCGCAGCCCGACAGGGTTTCGGCGATGGTCGTCGCAAGATTCCTCTGGTTGGCCGCCTCTTCCGGCGTCGCGCCGGCATCGATTGGCAGGAACACTTGCTTGAGGGAGACCACGGTGTCATCGGCCCCTGGTTTCTGGCTGGCGCGGCGTTTCCTGAGCAGCAGAATGTGATACCCGCTGGAGGTCCTGATCGGCCCCGAGATCTGGTCCGGCCGCATCTCGTTGAGCGCCCGGTCGAGCTCTTGGTCCAACTCTCCCTGTTGCACCCACCCCAAATCCCCGCCGTTCCTGGCCGCCGCATCTTGCGAGAACTGCCGGGCGAGACTGGTGAACGCCGCCCCATTTCGGATCTGCGTCACAAGCTGGTTGGCGTCGGCCAAGGTTTTAGCCGCGTTATCGGGGCCATCGAAGGCGAGAAATATCTGTGACACCAGATGGCTGGGTTTGTCGAGATTCGCCTTGATCCGGGCAAGGGCTTCGTCGATCTGATCGTCGCCGATAACGATGTTCCGGGTCATGCGGCGGTTAATGAGCTTCGACCAGGCGATGTTGGTTTCGATCTGGTTCACAAGGGTCGACATCCTGACTCCCGACTCTTCCAAGCGAATTTTCAGGCCCCCGGGAGGAAGTCCGTTCTGCTTTTCGATCCTGCGCACGGCCCTGTCGACTTCCTTCCCGTCGACCTCGATGTTGTAACGCTTCGCCGCCTGTTTCTGGAGCTTCTCGTCGATCAGGGCGCGCAACACCTGGGGGGCCAGGCGCTCGCGTATGTTCGGCGAATCCTGCATGTTCGACGAAAAAATGACCATCTTGATCCGCTCCTGGAGATCGAAGATCGATACCGCGTCCTCATTCACCACCGCGATGATGCGTTGGAGCGTCTGCGCGTATGCCTTGCCGGCGCCGCCGCCAACGAGCAGCAGTACCGCCAGGCAGAGGGCGGGCACGTTTCTGATCACGCTCGGGGCGAACTGGGGCATATTTCCACGCGGCCTCCTAATGACCCAAACTACACCATCCAATATATCCCTCCCGCCGGCAAGATACAGGTGCAAAAAAGCCAAGTGGGAGTCTAGAACCGCTTAGGGTCCGGAATACGAAACATCCTGGGCCGGGTTTTTTCGCCATCGAGGCCGCGCGCCCGGCCGGCCGGCGTTAGAGCGGGTCTAGGTAGATAGGAACCATTTGACCGGGATTATTTTGCGCCGTGGCTAGGCGCGCGCCGCATGGCGATGCTTGCGCATCGGCAAAGGGGCGCAACGACGCCACGGCGCAAAAGAACCCGGCCATAGGTCGAGGC
>JADFJG010000069.1 GCA_022566265.1 Pseudomonadota bacterium
CGGCTATCGCACGACAGGCGTCGTCGAAGCGCTTGCCCGATGTGCATACATCGCGCCGCGCGCTTTTCCTAGCCTGTCGTGCGATAGCCACCGTGCCGCACCTGTCCATGGTGAGAAGTCCGGGCTGACCGGGACGCCGGCAAGGGAAAAGCCGGTCGCGGCGCCGGTTCGGGGCCCTGTCGCCCGCCATGGCGGGTTGTTATAGTCGGGCGCGGGGCCGTTCGCGCCGCCGTTTGGAGAGACCATGCGTTATTGGAAGCTTGTCTACCTGGTGGCCGGGCTCGCCCTTCTCGGCTTGGTGCTCAGCCAGACCGACTTGGGCGATGCCTGGGAACACGCGAGGCGGCTCGGCTGGGGCATGGCGGCGGTGCTGGCGATCTATTTCTTCGTCTTCCTGGCCGACAGCCTGGCCTGGCAGTTGACCTTCATCACCCATGGCTTCGGCGGTCCCTGGGCCTTCCGTTTTTGGCAGGTGCGCCTGGTGGGCGAGGCCGTCAACGCCACGACGCCGCTGGCGGCGATGGGCGGCGAGCCGGTCAAGGTGGTGGTGCTCAAGAAGCGCTACGGCATCGGCTATCGCGAGACCGTCGCCTCGCTGGTGCTGGCGCGGACCACCACCGTCATCGCCCTGGTCATATTCCTCACCATGGGCTTCGGGTTGATGCTGGACCAGCCCCTGCTGTCCGCCGCCTACAAGACCAGCGCCGGGCTTGGCCTGGCGCTCCTGGCGCTTGGCATCGGCCTGTTCTTCCTGATCCAGCGCCTCAAGGTCTCCTCCCTCACCGGGCGCTGGGTCCTGCGCTCGCGCCTGAGCGCCCGGATCGAGCGTATCCTCGGCCATATCCACGACATGGAGGAGCGGCTGATCCGCTTCTATTCCCGCCATCGCGGGCGCTTCGCCGCCGCCCTGGGGCTGACGCTCACCAGTTGGCTGCTCGGCACCGTCGAGCTTTACGTCACCTTGTGGCTGCTGGGCAATCCGGTCTCCTTCGCCGACGCCTGGATCATCGAGGCGGTGGCCCAACTGGTGCGCGCCGCCACCTTCGTCATCCCCGCCAGCATCGGCGCCCAGGAAGGGGCCTTCGTGCTGATCGCCGGCGCCATCACCGGCCAGCCGGCGCTGGGTCTGGCGGTGGCGCTGGTGCGCCGCGCCCGGGAGATCGTCTGGATTCTCGCCGGCTTCGCGCTTGGCTGGCGTTACGCCTTCCGCGCCAAGCTGGTGGCGGCGGAATTCACCGATGCCGCCGAAACGGCGCCGGGCGAGGGCGGCGGGCCTTAAGGGCGGCCCCATAGGGCCCGCGAGCCGGTCCGGCGCCATGAAAAGCGAGTCGATTCCAAGGACTTGACGCCTTTCACCACACTGATAAGGTGCCATAAAGCCATAAAGCGTTAACAAGATACGCGGATTCAACAGGGAGTACGGACACATGAAAACCATGAAAATGCTTGGCGCGACGGCATTGGCCGGGGCCCTGGTCCTCGGCCTCGCGGCGACCCCGGCGGTGGCGGACGCCGTCGCCGATTTCTACAAGGGCAAGCGGATCATCATGTATGTGGGCTCCTCGCCCGGCGGCGGCTATGACACCTATGCCCGCATGATCGCCCGCCATATCGGCCGCTTCATTCCCGGCAATCCCAAGTTCATTGTCAAGAACAAGGTCGGGGCGGGATCCATCATCGTCGCCAATTTCGTCTACAACGTCGCGCCCCAGGATGGCACGGTCCTGGTCGCGCTGCAGCGCAACCTCCCCCTGGTCGAGATCATGGGGGGGCAGAAAGGCGTGAAGTTCGAGTCCAGAAAATTCCATTGGCTCGGCAGCCTCGCCAACGAGGCCGGCGTCTGCGCGGTCGACAAGCGCACCGGCATCAAGTCCTTCGATGACGTCTTCACCAAGCCGGTGCTGATGGGCGGCACCGGCCCCAACGACACCGAGATCTTTCCCGCGCTGCTCAACAATACCCTCAACACCAAGTTCCAGCTGATCAAGGGCTACCCGTCGACGCCGCCGGCCCATTTGGCGATCCAGCGCGGCGAGGTCGATGGCATCTGCCAGTCCTGGTCGTCCTTCAAGGCCATCGCCGGAAGCTATTATACCGATGGCAACATGATTCCCATCCTCCAGCTGTCGCTCAAGAAGCATCCGGAACTGACCAAGTTGGGCGTGCCCCTGGTCTTCGAGTACATCACCAAGGAATACGTCGCGCCCGGGCTCAAGGTCGAGGACGTCACCAGCTATTTCCGCCTGCTGATGGCCGCCAAGGCGATGGGACGGCCTTTCGCCGTCGGCCCCGGGGTTCCCGCCGATAGGGTCAAGGCCCTGCGCGCGGCCTTCACTGCCATGGCCGAGGATCCCAAGTTCCTGGCCGATGCCAAGAAGCAGCGCCGCGAGGTCAATCTGGTGACCGGCGCCGAGATCCAGGGGATCATCGCAAAGATGGCGGCGACCCCGAAGGCGGTTCTCGCCAAGCTTGACGGCCTGATGAAATTCCGCGGCAAGGCCAAGATGGCCAAGATCCAGATGCTCAAGCATAGCGGCAAGGTGACCCAGACCAAGAAGGGCGGCCGGCGTATCTTGATCGACTACAAGGGCAAGGAAGTCACGGCCAAGGTCTCGGGCTCGCGCACCAAGGTGACGCTCGACGGCAAGAAGACCAAGCGCAAGAAGATCAAGGTCGGCATGACCTGCACCTTCACCTATCCCGGCGTCGGCATGGAAGCGACAAACATCGACTGCAAGAGTTAAGCGGCGCTAAGTCCGCGCCAACCAAGGCCCCCGGGCTCGTCCCGGGGGCTTTTTTTCGCCATCGTCGCGTCGATCGAACATCGGCCGGCCTCGGCGCTCCCCTGCTGGACCGATCGGATGACGCTCGAAGGGCGGGTACTCTTAACGTCGGCTTGGCCGAGCCTTGGCCAGCGCCGCCGATATCTGCTCGGAGCCAGGAGGCGATATAACCTAGGCGCTAAAGGTGAGCCATCTCTGCTATGTCTTGCGGTATGAACGCTCCAAAGCTGCATCACTACGTACCGCAATTTCATCTGCGGCGGTTTGCCGGTCAGACAGGCCGTATTTGGGTGTGGGACAAAACCAAAGACTCATCCTTCCTGAGCTCACCCTCGGGAGTCGCTGCCGAAACCGGCTTCTACAGGATGACCGATCTCGCAGAGGAGGGTCATGACCCTCTGACGATGGAGAAACAATTTTCGGCTCTCGAGGGAGAGGTCTCTCTGATCACTGGACAGTGGCTGAACTGGCTGCGAGAGATCGATCCGGGGGAGAAGATCCATGTTCCGAAGGATAATCGGGAGATCGTTTCCCTCTATATAGCTCTGCAGTTCCTCCGAACTGCCGATTCGCGTGACATAATCAGCGCATTAATCGAGGAGTTCGGCGAAGGAAAGCGGCTGTCCGAAGAGGAAAGGAGGCGTCTGCACACAACGTTGCTTTGGGACGAGAAGACCGTGAAGTTGATAACGGATCGCGTCCGGGACACCTTATGGATATTTGGCCGCAATTCGACGTCGACGCCATTCCTAACTTCGGACAATCCGGTCGCGTTCAGGACATTCGACAATGCCAAATGGCTGAAAGCCGGAATCTTATCAAGCGGGACCTATGTCGTGTTCCCCCTCGCCCCAGACATTGTCATGTACTGCCATCCCGAGGAACCACCCTGGGAGAAAGCCGCTAATTTCAACGACTGCCTGTCTCCGGTCCCATTCAGCCCCGAGATGGTCGAAAGCGAGAACTCCGGGCAGGTATTCATGGCTACGCGTTTCGTCATTTCGCAGACTAACGATTTTAATTTCGCGCGTGAATTCGCACGATCGATCGGGACCGATCTCTATGCACGAAAGCGGCCAGTGGTGGAACCAAATGCGCCTAGCGCCAATACGGCGGCACCAGATCGCAACCCGTCAAAACCTTGAGCCCGTCAGTGGGAATGAAACAGGAGCTTTCTGAACGTCCGCTCCGCATCAGAAGCTAGACATTGGCGGGCCACGCTCCAGATCAAGCGCCGACGCTCTTTACGAGTACACGCGCTAAGGTCTAGCGCCGGTAACCACCGTCAGTCCCCGACGACCGTCGGCTTGGCAGCAATTCTCGGCTGCTCCAATATCTTCGCAAGGGACCAAAGCGTGGCTACGCAAGAGTCGAGCATTTGATAAGCTTGAAATACCAGCGGCCGAGATTGGTCCACGTCCGCAAGACGATACGCTTCTGACAGATTGCTGCTTGGCAGGTGCGCATCTGGATGGCGGAGCTCATAAATACCAAATAAGGGGCCAACGAGTTGATGAGCCGATTCTGCTCCGGTGTGAAGGGCAACGAGATTCTCAAGCGACTTAAGCGATCTCCATTGAGTTCCCTTGGGAGGGCTCACAATTCGCTGCATGGCGACCGAATCGAAGCTATCTGCGGTTAGGCGAGCAAGATCTTTAGCGAGCGCAAAGAATCCCGCTTGGTCAACGGCACGGAATCTATGTGCCACAGACAATAGATGCTTCCGGTGCTCATGTTCACGGACGAATTCGATACCATGTGTTTTGCTCGCGGCCTCGTTCAGAAGTACGAGACCTCTTTCTAGAAAGTCTTCCGGAGCTTGAGTTTCAGCTGGATCCGCTTTCATCTGAGACGCCAACAACTCGTCAGATACACCTCCCTCTGGACCTACGTTATGTCCTGCCCATATGCGCTGCTGCCAATCTGGGAGTAGAGCGATGTCTTTGGCATAAACGTTTACTAACCCAACTGCGTTAATCCCGAAATGCACGTCATAGTCGGGTGAGCACCGAACTGCGCCTGTGTCTCGCGTGTACCAATGAAGTCCACCGCCTCGCCGATGTGCCAGGGCCATAACAACGTCCGGACGGAACCAGAGCCATCTGCTACCCTTGACGAGTGTCGTCTTGCTTTCCTGTTGGCCCGCAGCATCCGAAATAAAGAATACTGATGGTGGCAGTTCATCACCTCGAATACGTGGACTTTGCGCGCCTGGTTCAACCCACTCATTGCGCCACAATTCCCCTTGGATCCTAAAGACCTTCTGGCCCTCGTGCGTTTCGGTCCATGAGCGGGATGCAACGCTGTCGTTATCGGAAATACCGAATGTTGGCACATCCTCATGCGGATCCACATCGGTCCGAGAAACGTGGAATACCGCTGTTTCCGCTCCGAATGGGTGCCCGCCCTCGTGAATGGGCATGATTCTTCCTTCCCAACGATCGCCGGCCCCGCTTTCACGAAACGGGTTTTCTGGCCATGTGACATGCTCGGCGGAGGCAACAACCTCCTCGCGGTTCCAATAAGACGTGACATACAGGGCCATGTCTCTGGCGCAAAGGTAGTCCTTTAGGTATTCCGCTCGAAGTTCGAGAAGGTAGGGTTTTTTCGTCTGATCTCGATGCAGACGCGCAACCTCTATGTATCCTATGTTAGGTGCAACCCATGTATCCCCTTCTCTCTTCAGACCGAAGGCGAGTACTAAATCTTGGTGTAGATACCACTCCCTCACCTCATCTTTGTTAACTCGCTGTTCCAAGACGAGGTGCATTCCGATGTGAATCCCTTCATACGATTCGTATACGTCGCTCGGAACATATCGACCATCTTGAATGCAGCCCGCGTGTTCGTTGCTAATTCCAATATCCGTCCACCCCAGTGTCTCCGCCTCGTTACGGTGCTTTCCAAATACTGCAACCGAACCTGCGCCAAAGAACTCCTCACGATACCCTATGTGTCCGGACTTGCCGGAGGTCATTTTTGAATGGATAGCGCGCAGGGGAATCCAAACTGATCCTTCCAGCCGCCTTTTGCGGACATCCCCTAGCTCAAACCAAACTTGGTCCATTGCGTCTGAATCTCTCCTAACAGTGTCTTGTAGTCCTTATGACCTCGCGAACTCGGACTTCGCCTTTTGCCTACGACCTAGTCCTGAATCCGAGCCAACCCCTACAACTTTCTTCATGTCAACCACTCCCAATATCCCGTGACTGCCACTACGCCAGTCTCCTTGCACAGTTCATTGAGGCAGGTCAACTTCAGCTTTGGGTTGATACTGTTGATAATTTATTTTGAGGGCCCGCAGATGCAAGATTGATTCGCTGACAAGACACACCGCCACCTTCGTCATCCCCCGTCCACCGTCGGCCTGGCGGCCGTTCTGATCCGCCAGATCACCACCGCCAGGAACAGGGGCGCGCCGATGCACGCGGCGATGAGGAAGGGGTTGAGGGCGCCGAGCCAGGTCACCGGGCCGACGATGTAAAGGGTGTCCTCGATCTCGAAGCCGGCGAAGCTCTCCTGCTTCACCAGATCGTGGCCGAAACGCTCCTCGATATAAAATCGCCCGGCGAAGATGGCGCCGACCGAAATCCCGGCGAGCAATCCCATCGGCATCGCCCAGGCGCCGAGCGCGCCCTCGCCGAGGCCGATGCCGATGCCGATGAACAGGGCGACGTAGTTGGTGACGGCGGTGGCATGGTCGAAATAATGGCCGAAGGCGCTGGTCTTGCCGGTCATCCGCGCCAGCTCGCCGTCGGTGTGGTCCATGAAGATCGCCGCCATGTACAAGGCCGCCGCCAGGTTGGCGAGGTCCGGATCGCCCTGGGCGAACAGCACCGCCGCCGCCAGGCCGAGGATCAGGCCCGCGGCTGTCAGATGGTTGGGATGGACCGGGCTCGACGCCAGCGGGCGGACCAGCAGCCTTGCCAGGCGGTGGTCCCAGGGCGTGATGCTCACGCCGTCTTCTCCTGACTCTCCTCGATCTCCCGCAATCGGCCCAGCACCACCTGGCGCGCGCGGGCGAGGTCGACCTGGTAATCGATCTCGCCCCAGGGCAGACCGGTGATGTCGGCGATGGCGAAGGTGCCCGGTGGCTCTGCGACCAACACGTCGCGGAAGGCTTCCTCGTAAATCTTCATCGTCTGCCCGGCGTCCACATAGCCGCCCATGACCTCGACCAGGCGCCGGCCGATGGCGGGCGAGATGCGCAGGAAGCCCGGCCATTCGCCCCAATGGTCGTGGGCGTTGGTGACCCGCTTGTGGAAGTCGACGATCTCCCCGTCGCGAATGCAAATCTTGATCGGGTCCTCCCCCGGCCTGACCTCGCGGTCCATCAGCAAGCAGTTGGCATGTTCGGTCTCGACCAGGGGCCGCAACAGCCGGTGATCGTAAAGCACGTCGGCGTCCATGAAGATGATGTCGTCGCCCGACGTCAGCGCCTGGCGCGCGGTCCACAGGCTGATCACGGAGCCGAGGGTGAAGTCGGGGTTGTGGACGGTCTCGATATAGTCCCCGGCGCCGAGCTCGGCGATGGCCTGGTGGATGTCCCCGGCGCGGTAGCCGGTGACCATGACGATGCCGACGACGCCGAGGTGGCGCAGGATCTTGACATGACGCTCGAGCAAGGTCTTTCCGGCGAACTTCAAAAGCACCTTCGGCGGGTGATCGGGGCCTTCATCCAGGCGCGCCCCGATGCCGGCGGCCAACATCAACGCTTTCAACATACTGAACGCTCTCCCTTCGATAATTCATTGCCAACCGCCCCGCCCGGGCCGGCGAGAGGGGGTTTAGCATACTACCCGCCGTCATTGAAGGTTGGCGCGGCTCTCGGTTATCCGCTCAACCCGGGCCTTCCCGCCCGTCGACGGCCGTCGGCCTCAACTCTGGTTTTGCCGGCGCCGGCCGACCATGGCCATGAGGGCGGGCAATACGATGAGGGTGCAAAGCAGGGTGAAGAAGATGGCGATGGTCAGCAGCGCGCCCATGCTGGCGGTGCCCCGGTGCGCCGACAGCGCCAGGGTGCCGAAGGAGCCGATGGTGGTGAGCGCGCTGAACACCACGGCTCTGGGCGTGCTGGTGTCGGTCAGTTTGGCGCCGGCGGCCTCAAACCTGGTGCGCATCACCAGGTGAATGCCGCTGGCGATGCCGAGGCTGAGCAGCAGGGGCAATACGATGATATTGGCGAAATTGAACGAAAGACCCAGCGCCACCGCGCTGGCCACCGACAACAGCGCCGCCAGCACCAGCGGCGTCAGCACCAGAGCCGCGTCGATGAAGCTGCGCAGCACGACCAGCAGCAGGATACAGATGGCGGCGAAGGCGGTCAGTACCGCCCGGCGCATGGCGCCGCTGACGGCGTCACCGGCGCCGAGGATGACCACGGGCCCGCCGGTGGCGTCCGGCGCCACATCCTTGACGGCGGCGACGAAGCGGCGCAGCGCCCGGTTTTCGGTGACGTCCTCCGCCGGGAAGATCTCGACCCGGTAGCGGCCATCGATGGCGAGGACCCGGTCCTTGAGCGTCGCCGGCAAATCCTCGAGCGTAATCTTTTGCGCCATCATCGAGGTGCGCAGCCGTTCGAGCCGGGCGGGCAGGGTTCCAAGGAGGCGGTCCTCGATCCCCTTCAGTTCCACGCTACCCTTGGCCTCGAACGCCTCGATCGCTCCCGCCAGGCGCTTGGCGCTGTCAATTAGGGAAGGGTTCGCCGCCGCCTTCGCCAAGCGCCCGAGCGCGGCGCGGAACCCGGTGAGCGCGGCGCGCCGCTCGGCATCCGTCGGCGCCGGTTTCGGGGTCCCGGCTTCGAGCATCGGGGCGAAGAGCAGCGCCATATCGTCGATGATCGCCAGCTTCTCGTCCTGGTCCTTGGGCACGAAATCGGCCAGCGTCCGGGTGCTATCGACCGCTTCGAGGCCCTCGAGGCGCGCCGCCAGCGCCACCGCCTCGGCCAGGCTTGCCCTCAGCACCGAAAGCGAGAGGCCCGCCGTCCGGTCATCGCGCTGAAGCTCGAGGAAAGTGGCGACCGATTCACTCGACGGGTCCTTGAGATGGAGGGGATCGAAGTCGAAGCGGACCTGGGACGACACCAAGGCGGCGACGATGCCGAGAGCGAGGGCGCCGAGCAGCACCATTCTTGCCTTCAGGCGCACCTGGGTCTCGATCCATCCCGGCACCCTGGCGGCGAGGGTGCCGGCGCCAAGCGGCCCTGGCGCCTTGAGCGGCATCAGCGTGAGGAAGGCCGGCATCAGCGTCATATTGGCGGCAAGGGCGATGAACATGGAGCTTCCGGATATGACGCCAAGCTCCGAGAGGCCGACGAAATCGGTGCCGGTAAAGGAGAAGAAGCCGATGGCGGCGGCGACGGCGCAAAGCGTCAGGGCGTTGCCGACGCCGCCCGCCGCTTCCCTCAGCGCCGATGCATGATCGGCCCCTCCGATAATCGCCTCGCGGTAACGCAGCGCGAAATGGATGCCGAAATCGACGCCGAGACCGACGAACAGCACGGCGAAGCCGACCGATATGAGGTTGAGGTGGCCGACCGTGAGCGCCGCGAAGGCGGCGGTCCACACCAGCCCCATCAGAAGGGTCGCCAGCGTCGCCAATACCAGCCTCGGGCTGCGCAATCCGGCGAACAACAAAAGGGCGACGAGGAAGACGGAGATGATGGCGGCGTTGGCGGCGCCCCTGGCGGCGCTCAGCAGTTCCTCGTAATCCAGCGGCACCGTGCCGGTGAGCCTGACGCGGACGCCCTTTGCCGGGACCAGGCCCAATTCGCCGGCAAGCGCCCGGATGCGCGCGATGGCGCCGGTGCCGAGCAGCAATTCGCCTTGCCGCTCGACCGCCTGGACGATGATGATGCGCCGGCGGTCGCCGGCGTCTTCGGCCTCCCCGGCCATCACTTCCCGCCAACCGAGATTACGGGGCCGGCCCACGGTCTCGGCCTCGAAGGTCGCGGACATGGCGTCGAACAGCCTGACCAGCCCGCCGCCCGCCTCCGTCCCCTTGGCGATCTCCCCGGCGGCTTCGGTCAGCACCTCCATCAGGCCGCGCAGGCTGTTATCGGTGATGAGTTCGGCCAGCAGCGGCTGGGCATCGGCCAGCCGGTCGGTCAGGGTCGATAGCTCGTCGCGAGAGAGATAGAGAAGCCCGTTTTGGCGCAAGTATGGATCGCCGCCGGGCCAATAGACGTTCCGGAACAGGCCCTTTTCGGCCTCGAGACGCCGGGCGAGGGCGGCCGCCGCATCCTCGGCGATATCGGCGCTCTCGCCATCGACGACGACGACGATGGTATCGGCAAACTGGGGGAAGGCGCGCTTGAAGTCTTCCCAGCCGCGCCGGTAGGGCACGTCCTTCGAGATCATGTCGCCGGTCGAGGTATTGATGCCGAGATTCCCGGCGGCATAGAAAAGCGACGCGCCGCTGAGCGCCAGGGCGAACAGCGTCACCCAAAGGGCGAAGCGCCGGGCAAGATCGACCCAGGCCACCAACGCCCGGGACAACAAATCGTGCATCGTTCCTAACACCTTGGCTTGCGATGGTGGCGTGCTTATAGCCTTTTCCGGCGAATCCGGGCAAGGTCTGGATGGTGCTTTAATCACAAAGGTCCTTGATAATGACCCATCTGTTTAACCGGCGTTTGACCGGCGGATACCCGACGGTGGCGCGCGGCGACGGGGTCTACGTCATCGACGCTGAAGGAAAGCGTTACCTCGACGCCTCGGGCGGCGCCGCCGTCTCCTGTCTCGGCCACGGCGACGCCGACGTCATCGATGCGATCAAGGACCAGATCGATCGCATCGCCTATATCCACTCAAGCTTCTTCACCAACGAACCGGCCGAGGCCCTGGCCGAATTCCTCGTCGCCGAGGCGCCCGGCGATCTCGATCGGGTCTACTTCGTCAACGGCGGCTCCGAGGCCGTCGAGGCGGCGCTCAAGCTGGCGCGCCAGTATTTCGTCGAGATCGGAGAGCCGGCGCGCACCCGGTTCATCTCCCGGCGCCAGAGCTTTCACGGCAACACCCTTGGCGCCCTTGGAGTCGGCGGCAATCTCGCGCGGCAAGAGCTGTTCGCCCCGCTTCTGATCGACGCCCACCACGTATCGCCCTGCTATGCCTACCGCGACCGGCGCGCGGACGAAACCGAGGAGGCCTACGGCGAACGGCTCGCCCGGGAGTTGGACGAGGCGATCTCGGAACTCGGGCCCGAGACCGTGATCGGTTTCATCGCCGAGCCGGTGGTGGGATCGACGCTCGGCGCCGTGCCGCCGGTGGCGGGATATTTCAAGCGGGTGCGCGAGGTCTGCGACCGCCATGGCGTGTTGCTGATCCTCGATGAGGTGATGTGCGGCATGGGCCGCACCGGCACCCTCTTCGCCTGTGAACAAGATGGCGTCGCGCCGGATCTCATGACCGTCGCCAAGGGCCTCGGCGGCGGCTATCAGCCGATCGGCGCGCTGCTGATCTCGGCGCCTATCCACGCCGCCCTTCGCGACGGCTCCGGCATCTTTCAGCATGGCCACACCTACCACGCCCACCCCACCGCCTGCGCCGCGGCGTTGGCGGTGCAGCGCAAGATCGAGGAGCTCGACCTGCTGGCCAACGTAAGGCGCATGGGCGATCGGCTGGACGCGGCGCTGGTGGAGCGTTTCGGCGACCACCCCCATGTCGGCGACATCAGGGGCCGGGGCCTGTTCCGCGCCCTGGAGCTGGTCGCCGACCGCGCCACCAAGGAACCCTTCGATGCGTCCTACCGGCTCCATGCGCGCATCAAGCACAACGCCATGGAGGCGGGGCTGCTGTGCTATCCCATGGGCGGCGTGATCGACGGCGCGCGCGGCGACAACGTCTTGCTGGCGCCGCCCTACATCATCGACGGGGGCCACATCGAGGAGATGGTGGAGAAGCTCAGCCTCGCCATCGAGGCGTCGCTGGGCCAGGCCGCGGCTTAGAACGCGGGAGCGCGGCCGCCGCCTGATACAAAATCCGGTACATCACCCCATCGCTCGGAATGCTTGTATCATAGTGAAATTCGTGCAACCATAAAAACGTTCACGAAGGGGGTGGGGTTCGATAGTTTGGAGCTTGACCCATGAAATCGTTAACTCGCTTCAGCTCTCTGTTTTCCCCCACGGCATTCTGCTTTTTTCTTGTCTCCCTATGCCTTCTCGGCGGGGTTAACGGCGCCGCCGCGGCCGAGAAATATCCGGATAGACTCGAGATTCTAGCGATGGCCAGGAACGGCCAGATCGCCAAGCTCGATGCCTTGCTTTCCGGTTACCAGGAAAGCTTCGAAGCCGGAAAGATCTCTGAGAGGGTGGTGAATTTTGCATTCTGGTCGTTCAGCAACTCCGACCCAGCCTTGGCGCCGAGGTTCGACGCATGGATCGAACAGATGCCGAATTCCTACTCCGCGTTGCTCGCCCGGGGGTTATATCGCCGGAATTTAGGGAGAATTTCACGAGGTAGCAGATCAGCGAGACGTACTGGTAAATCGCGATATGAAAAGATGAGATTGTATCTTGATTTGGCGACCAGTGACGTTATCGGTGCGATAGAGATCAATAACAAGTTGGGTACGGCATACGGCGCTCTTATTGGAATTTATATGCTAAATGGTAGCCGCAATGAGAGGGAAAGAGCAGTAGGAATAGGGCTTAGGGCGGTTCCCAATTCCTTCACCATACATTACAGATACCTGTATAGCCTGCTGCCCTGGTGGGGAGGCTCTCTGGCGGAAATACGGGCGTTCATAGACGAAATGAAGCGGCTTTCCCCGCGCGATGGAAACCTGAAGATGTTGGAGGGGTTTTACGATTTCGCCATCGCCGAGGGCCTTGCCCGCAATGGCAAGAGACGGGAAGCTCTCGAATATTTCGACCGCGCCCTTAGTTATGGCGAGCTCGGATGGTATCGGTATAGCCTGGGCTGGAACTATTACAAGTTGAAAGAATATAAGAAGGCTCTTGAAAACATGAGCCGTGCTCTCGCGGTAAGGCCACAAGATGCATTCTTCTTATATAAAAGAGCGATCATACTCCGTAAAATGGGTCGGTATGATAAGGGCTTTACAGATTTGAAGTTGGCGGCAAAACTCGACGTGTTGGACCCGGATGTTCTGCTAGAAGTGGCCTACGCCCTCCGCGACCGTAGATTTTATGATCAGGCGATGACCGCGCTCAACAACGCACTCCATTACGGGTCTAATGACTATTACATAAGAGATGCCCGCGGCCGATTGTATCTTTACGAACTGAACGATCCGGTCAAGGCCGTGGAAGACCTCAGGATGGCTACTCTACTCTGGCCAGGCGGCACGCGCACTATGTATAACTATGCGTTGGCGCTTTACAGGAGCAGCGATTGCAGAGCCGTCAAGGCGATCAAGGATTTCAGCAAAGCCTGCCGAAAAGGGAAGGCATCGTGCCGGAGTAAGAATTTAACTTGGGCAAGGAACGCGACAAAATATCTCACCAGAACTGTCGGTTGCGCGAAGTGAAATCTTTCTCATTCGGCAAAACCTATTCGTCGCCCCAGCCTTGGGCCAGCGCGTGGTCGCGGATGCGGGCAAGGGCTTCGCGGATATTGTCGACGGAGTTGGCGTAGGAGAAACGGATATAGCCCTCGCCGAAGGAGCCGAAGCTGGTGCCGGCGACGGTGGCGACGCCGAGCTCGTCGAGCAGCAAACTCTCCATCCGTTTCGAGGATAACCCCGTGCCCTTGATGTTGGCCATGGTATAGAACGCGCCCTTGGGCGTGATCGAGCTCATGCCGGGAACGTCGTTGGTGGCCTCGACGATGATCTTGCGCCGCTCATCGAAGGCCTGGCGCATGGTCTCGACCGAGTCCTGGGGGCCTTCCAGCGCGGCGATGGCGGCGTATTGCGCCGGGGCGTTGGTGCACGAGATTGAGTTGATGTTGAGCCGGGTCGCCAACTCCGCCCACCGCCGCGGCCAGACGCCGTAACCGATGCGCCAGCCGGTCATGGCGTAGGTCTTGGACCAGCCGTCGAGCACGATCAACCTGTCGCGCAAGGATTGGTATGCCAGCATGGTGACGAACTCGGCGCCGTCATAGAGCAGCCGCGCGTAAATCTCGTCCGACAGCACCGCGACATGGGGGTGGCGCTCGAGCCCCTCGGCCAGGCGGTCGAACTCAGGCCTCGGCACGACGCCGCCGGTCGGGTTCGCCGGGCTGTTGACGATGAGGAGGCGCGTCGCCGGGGTGATCTGTTCGATCACTTCGGCGGCGTCGAAGGCGAAGCCGTTGTCCTCGCGCAGCGGGATCGGCACCGCCTTGGCGCCGGTGTATTCGATCATCGATTGGTAGATCGGGAATCCCGGGTTGGGATAGAGGATCTCGGCGCCCGGCTCGCCGAACATCAAGATGGCGTAGAACATGGTGAGTTTGCCGCCGGGCACGATGACGATATCGTCGGGGTCGACCTCGACGCCGCGGAAACCACGGATATCCGCCGCCACCGCCTGGCGCAAGGGCGCGATGCCGTTGCCCGGCGTGTAGCCGTGGTGGCCGTCATCCAGCGCCTTCTTGGCCGCCTCGACGATGTGCTCGGGCGTTTTGAAATCGGGCTGGCCGATGCCGAGATTGATGATGTCCCGGCCCTGGGCCTCGAGCGCCTTGGCCCGGGCCAGGACCTCGAAGGCGCTCTCGGTGCCGAGCCGCGCCATGCCTTGGGCGAGTTGCAAGGGGACCTCCTCCGGCGATGGACGGTTCTATTCTGGTGCGGGAATTATGGGCCAAACCAAGGGCTTGGGCAATCGCGGCGGGAAGGGCCCCGGCGTCAGGTCCGAAGCGCCTCGAGGTCGCGATAGAGCTCCAGCGCCTCGGGGTTGGCCAGGGCGCTGGTGTACGTGACCTCGCGCCCGTGGACGATGTCGGCGACGGCGAGCTCGGTGATCTTGCCGCTCTTGGTGCGCGGGATGTCGGCGACCTGCACCACCCGGGCCGGCACGTGGCGCGGCGAGCAGTTGGCGCGCACTTGGTCCTTGATCTTGTCGGCGAGCGCCTGGCTCAACTCCAGCCCCTGGCGCATGACGACGAAGAGCACGATGCGCACGTCGCCTTGCCACTGCTGGCCGATGGCGATGGCCTCCACCACCTCGTCGAGCCGCTCGACCTGGCGGTAGATCTCGGCGGTGCCGATGCGCACCCCGCCGGGATTGAGCGTCGCGTCCGAACGGCCATGGATGATGACGCCGCCATGCGCCGTCAGTTCGATGAAATCGCCGTGGTGCCAGACACCGGGGTAGCGCTCGAAATAGGCGGCGCGGTACTTGGCGCCGCCGGCGTCGTTCCAGAAACTTACCGGCATCGAGGGGAAGGGAGCGGTGCAGACGAGCTCGCCCTTGACACCGCTGAGCGGCCGGCCGCCCTCGTCGAAGACCTCGACCGCCATGCCGAGACAGCGCGCCTGGATCTCGCCGCGCCACACCGGGCCGGTCGGATCGCCGCCGACGAAGCAGCCGATGATGTCGGTGCCGCCCGAGACCGACGCCAGGTGCAGATCCTGCTTGATCTTGGCGTAGACGAAATCGAAGCTCTCGGGCGCCAGCGGCGAGCCGGTCGACACCATCGTGCGTAAATCCGCGAAGTCCCGGCCCTTGGCGGGCGCGAGGCCGGTCTTGTTGACGGCGTCGATGAACTTGGCCGAGGTGCCGAATAGCGTAAACGCCTCGGCCTCGGCGTAATCGAACAGCGCCTCGGGTCCCGGGTGGAACGGCGCCCCGTCGTAGAGCAGCACCGTGGCGCCGCGCGCCAGCACCGAGACCAGCCAGTTCCACATCATCCAGCCGGTTGTGGTGGCGTAGAACACCCTGTCGCCGGGCTTGATGTCGCACATCAAGGCGTGCTCCTTGGCGTGCTGGAGAAGCGTGCCGCCGGCGCCATGGACGATGCATTTCGGCTCCCCCGTGGTGCCCGAGGTATAGAGGATATAGAGCGGGTGGTTGAAGGGGAGGCGGGTGAAGGCGATCTCGCCGGCGGTGAACTCGCCGATGAAATCCCGCCAGGTGACGCCGTTAGCGATGCCGGCAAGCGGCGGCTCCGCGCCGACATAAGGCACGACGACGGTCTTCTCGACCGAGGGCAGCCTGGCCACGATCTCGGCCAGGCGGGGAAGCGAATCGTAAGTCTTGCCGTTGAAAAAATAACCGTCGGCCGAGAACAGCACCTTGGGCGCGATCTGGCCGAAGCGGTCGAGCACGCCGTCCGGACCGAAATCGGGCGAGCAGGACGAGAAAACGGCGCCGACGCTGGCCGACGCCAGCGCCGCGATGATGGTCTCGGGCATATTGGGCATGAAGGCCGCGACCCTGTCGCCGGGCCCGACACCCATCGCCGTCAACGCCTGGGAAAGCTTCGACACCTCGCCCGACAACTCGGCCCAGCTCAGCCGCCGCCTGACCTCGTCCTCGCCCCAGAAGACGATGGCGTCGGTGTCATCGCGGCGGCGTAGAAGGTTTTCGGCGAAGTTGAGGCGGGCATCGGGAAACCACCTGGCGCCCGGCATTTTGCCGCCGTCCGCCAGCACGGTCTCCCACGAGCCATCGCCGATGATCCCGGCGAAATCGGTCACCGATCGCCAGAACTTCTCCTTCTCGTCGATCGAGAAGCGATAAAGCGCCGCGTAATCGCCGATATCGGTGTCCCAGCGCTCCTCGACCCCGGCCATGAAGCGGGCGAGGTTGGAGGCGCGTATCCGGTCCTCGGACGGTCGCCAAAGGGGTTGGGCCACTTATCTCTCGCTCCTTGTTGGGCAAGGTTCGGGCGCGACCCTAGCTATAGATCAAAAGACAGGAGATCGAAAGACGCCCGGCGTGCTTGAAAGCCGATGGCCGGAGGGGTATTCTCCAGTAACGATATGTTATTTTGTTTAATTAACATAGTATAGCTGTTAAATAGCCATGGCGCGGATATACGTCATTCATGAGCACGACGGCTGGATGGAGCCGTTGAGCGCCGCCCTGGCCGCGCGCGGGCTGGCGTTCGAAAGTTGGCATCTCGATCGCGGCCGTCTCGATCTCTCGGCGCCGCCGCCCATGGGCGTGTTCTACAATCGCATGAGCGCGTCGTCCCACACCCGCGGCCACCGCTACGCGCCCGAATATGCCGGCGCGACCCTCGCCTGGCTCGAGGGACATGGCCGCCGGGTGGTCAATACCGGCCGGGCGTTGCAGCTCGAGATCAGCAAGGTGGCCCAGTACGCGGCGCTAGAGGCCGCAGGGATCCGCACCCCGCGGACGGTGGCGGCGATCGGCGAGGCGGAGATCATCGAAGCCGCCAGGGCGTTCGATGGGCCTTTCATCACCAAGCACAACCGCGGCGGCAAGGGCCTCGGCGTCCGCCTGTTCCACGATCTCAAGGCGCTCTCGGGTTACGTGAAAGGGGCCGATTTCGAAGCGCCGATCGACGGCATCACCCTGATCCAGGAATATATCGAGGCGCCGGAGCCCTTTATCACCCGCATCGAGTTCGTCGGCGCCGAGTACCTTTACGCGGTCAGGGTCGATACCTCCCAGGGCTTCGAGCTTTGCCCCGCCGATGCGTGTCGCGTCGACGACCAATTCTGTCCCGCCGACGGCGCGGATGGTGGTCTGTTCGAGATAGCGAAGGACTTCGAAAGCCCGCTGACAGAGCCTTACCGCCGTTTCCTTGCCGCCAACGGCATCGAGGTCGCCGGCGTCGAGTTCATCCTCGATGGCGATGGCGTCGCCTACACTTACGACATCAACACCAACACCAACTACAACCCCGAGGCCGAGACGCGCGCCGGCGTTTCCGGCATGGGCGCCATCGCCGACTTTCTCGGCCGCGAGCTCGCAAGCCTGGAGGGTGCGCGAGCGGCCGGCGGTAGCGGCGCCGTCGCCTGAACCGTCACTTCCCCTTGAGTCTCAAGATGATGGCGCTCGCGCCTCACAGCCGGTAGCCGTAGCGGACGCCGAGTAACACCAGTCCCTCGTTCTGGTCGCAAATACCGCCGTTCGACATGTGGTCGATGTACAAGGAGATGCCGTGGCGTTGGCGGAACCTGTAACCGAGTTCGACGGCCGCGCGGAACAACATCCGGCAGCCGAGTTCCTTCTTGTCGTTGCTCCTGACATCGATGTCGCCATCGTGGATCGCACCGCCAAGCGCCAGGCTGGCGAACATGTTGCGCCAGAAATCCCACTCCCAGGTCAGGCCGGCGTAGAGCTGACTGGTGTCGCCGCCGGTGTTGACGGTGAAGCCAAGGTGGGGACGCGGCGATCCGATGACGCCAAGGAAGTCCGGTGAATGGAACAGGACCTCGAGGTTGATATCGGCGCCGGGTTCCTTGTGGGTCAGGGTCGGCACCGTGTCGTGGGCCAGGATGCCGCCGCGAAATTCCGATATGGCGGCCCATAGTCCCTCGCCCGTCGAGCCGAAGAACGAGGTATCTTCCGCCGCCGGGCGAGGCCGGGGCCGGGCGGGGCCGGGCGGGGCCGCGGGGGCCGGCCCAAGGCGCTGGGGCCAGGCGGTCGGCGCCACCGGGCCGGCAAAGGGATGGGGTTGGTACATCAGGATGCCGATGTCGTAATGTCTCGGACCGGCGACCGCCTCGAATGCGGCTCCCCCCCCGGTCAGGAACAGGCCGGCGGCGGCAATGCCCGCCATGAATCGTTTCATCCTCGCCCCCCTCGGTGCTTGCCTGGCCCGATTGTTTGTCGTCAGGCCGGTTTATTTTTCGAGCCGACAGGGGGTGACACTACCATAACGGTCCATCGTCAAGCCATCCCGCCGGCCTTTTCTGGAATCGGCGCCATCGCCGCCCTTCTCGGCCGGATAATGCCCGGAGCTCAGAACCGGTAACCGTAACGCACCCCGGCGGTCTCGAGCCCTTCGTTTTTGTCGCAGATAGCCAGGTTCGAAATTTGGTCGTAGAACAGGGAGATGCCGTGGCGTCGGGTCAACCTGTAGCCGAGCTCAAGCGATCCACGGAACAGCACGCGGCAGCCGAGTTCCTTCTTATCGGTTCTGCTGGTCTCGGTTTCGCCGTCATGGATCGCGCCGCCCAAACTGAAGCCGGCGAACAGGCTGCGCCGGAACTCCCACTCCCAGGTCAGGCCGGCATAGAACTGATCGGTATCGCCGCCGGTGTTGACGCTGAACCCGAGGTGGGGCCGGGGCGATCCGATGGAGCCCAGCGCGTCCGGCGATCGGAACAGCGCCTCGAGGTTGATGTCGGCTCCGCCCTCTTCGTTGTTGGTGAAAGGTCCCCGGTCGTGGGCCAGGATGCCGCCGCGAACTTCCGAGAGAGCGGACAAGG
>JADFJG010000070.1 GCA_022566265.1 Pseudomonadota bacterium
AGTCCTGATAGGCGCCGCGCACGGCGCCGGCCAGCAGCCGGTCGCGCACCGGCCGGCCGTTGACGAACAGGTACTGGCCGAGCGTGTTGGCGCGATTCAGCGTCGGCAGCCCGGCATAACCGGTGAGGCGAAAGCCGGCGCGCTCGGCATCGATGACCAGGGCGTTATCGGCGAAGTCCTTGCCCATGACCGCGCCGAGACGCGCGAGACGCGCCTCGAACAGCTCGCCCTGGGCGGCGTCGAGCTTGATCTTGGCCCGGGTGTCGTCATTGAGGGCGAAGGCGATGGCGGGATGGGCCATGGCCAGGCGGTTGACCGCGTCGACGGCGTGGTTGAGCTCGGTCCGCGCGGTCTTGAGGAACTTGAGCCGCGCCGGGATGGCGAAGAAGAGATCGCGCACCTCGATGCGGGTGCCTTCGGCCTGGGCCGCCGGCGCCGGGGGCGACTTGTCGCCGCCCTCGACGGTGAGGGTCCAGGCCTCGTCGGCGCCCCTGGCGCGCGAGGTGATCGAAAGCCGGCTTACCGCGCCGATGGCGGGCAACGCCTCGCCGCGAAAGCCGAGCGTCACGATATGGCTGAGATCGTCTTCGGGAAGTTTCGAGGTGGCGTGACGCTCGACGGCGAGGCTCAACTCCTCCGCCGTCATGCCGACGCCGTCGTCGGTGACCGAGATGAAGCTTTTGCCGCCTTCGCGCAAGACGATCTCGATGCGCCGGGCGTCGGCGTCGATGGCGTTCTCGACCAGTTCCTTGACCGTCGAAGCGGGGCGCTCCACCACCTCGCCGGCGGCGATGCGATTGACCACGCCTTGCGGCAAAAGGCGGATCGTCATGACTGCCTGGCCCTTTCCAATTAGGGTGCCAATTAAGGTGACACCATACTTAATTCACGTCTCGGTCATTCAGAGCTATGGAATTAAGTATGGTGTCACCTTAATTCACGGGGACCTCGCGGGTCGCATTCACCCCTTTGGGCGCGCCGACGACGACGAAGGTGAGCTTGTCGGGATCGAGGAGACGCTTGGCCACGCGCTTCACGTCGGCTTCGGTGACGGCCTCGATCAGGCCGTTGCGCCGCTCCAGATAGTCGATGCCGAGGCCGTCGAGCTGGACCGACAGCAGAACGGAAGCGATGCGCCTGGTGCTGTTGAGCCGGGTGAAGAAGGAACCGGTGAGATAGGTCTTGGCGTCGGACAATTCCTCGGCGGCGACTCCCTTGGCCCTCATCTTCGCCCATTCGGCGCGGATCAGTTCGACCGACTCGGCAACACGGTCATTAGCCGACGCCACCCCGCCCATGATCAGCCCGGCGCGGTCGAAAGCGGAAAGATAGCTGTAGACCGAATAGGCGAGGCCGCGCTTCTCGCGTATCTCTTCGGTGAGCCTGGAGGTAAATCCGCCGCCGCCGAGTATGCGGATCATCACGTAGGCGACGTAATAGTCGGGATCGTTCCGCTTGATCCCGCCATGGCCGAACATCACCACGCTCTGTGGGATGTCCTTCTCGATCACGAAGGTCTCGCCGGCGGCGGTGGGCGCCACCTCGTCCACGGTGAAGGGTTGGGCCCGCGCCGGCAATCCGCCGAAGGTCAGATCCAGAAGCGGCGCCAATTCCTGGGCCGAGATATCGCCGACGACGCTGATCATCAGATTGTCGCGCCCCAGGCGGCGGGCGACGAAATCCTTGAGGTCCCGGGCGGTGATCCGCTTGAGGCTCTCGGGCGTGCCCTCGGCGGGGCGGCCGTAGGGATGGTCGGGAAACGCCGCCCTGTACCAGGTCCGCGAGGCGATGCTCCGGGGCCGTTCGGCCGAGCGCGCCAGGTGGGCGAGAAGCTGGGCGCGGATCCGTTCCACCGGTTCGGCATCGAAGCGCGCGCCGGTCAAGGCCAGGCGCAAGAGATCGAAGGCGGCGGCGCGGTTCTCCGAAAGGGTGCGCAGCGAGCCGCCGAAATTATCGAGCCCGGCCATGAAGCCGAGGCTGACGGAAAGTTCCTCGAGCCGTCCCTGGAAGGCCTGTGAATCCAGCTCCCCGGCGCCTTCGTCGATCAGGCTGGACACCATGTCGGCAAGCCCTTCCTTGCCCTTGGAGTCGAGCGCCGCGCCACCGCGAAAGGCGAAGCGCATCGACAGCACCGGAACGGCGCGGTCCTCGACCAGCCACGCCTCGATCCCCTTTTCACTGACCACCCGTTGGATCGATATGGCCCCGGCCGGACCACGCGTTACCGCCAGATTGACGCCGAGGACGACGATGAAGGCGAGGACCGAATTGAAGACCCTGCCGCCGGGCATGAAGGTGCGCGCGTTCACGGCTTTGCCTTTGCGTGGCGCCTTTTCGGGGAGCAAAAGCCCGGTCACCGAGTTGGATATTATAAACACCGCGCGGGCGGCCTCGTTCACCTGATCGCGGGTGACGGCCTTGATGTGTTCGGGCCAGGTCTCGACATCGTCGATGGTCTGCCCGCTGGTCAGCGCCGTGCCGATCGCCCTCGCCCCCCGGCGCAGGGAATCGCGGGCATAGATGGCGCCCGCGAGCAGCCGCTTCCTGGCGCGCTTGACCTCGTTAAGGGTGACGCCGGCGTCGAGGAGCTTGGCGATCTCGGCGTCGATCGCCACCTCGAACCGGTCGATGCCGATGCCCTTGGCGGGCTGGCCATAGAATGAAAAGGTGCCGAGATCGTAAGTGTCGCCGTCATAGGAGGCGCCGGCGGAGACCGCGATCTTCTGTTCCACCACCAGCGACCGGTAGAGCCGGGAGGTGGCGCCGCCGGACAGGATGTCGTCCAGCACCTGTAACGCGTAGGCATGGCGCTTGTCGACGCTGGAAAAGCCCGGCGCCAGGTAATCACGGCTCCAGCGGGGCTCGCGCACCTGGGAACTGCGCAATTGGACCCGCCGCGCCGCCCGATGAGGCGGCTCCTTGAGCCGCACCCTCTTCGCCACATTACGCGACGGGATGGGCCCGTAATATTTCTCCGCCAGGGGCCTCAGTTTCTCGACCGTGATGTCGCCGGAGACGATCAGGATGGCGTTGTCCGGCGCATAATACCGGCGGTAGAAGGCCAGGACGTCCTCGGTGGTCAGGCTTTCCATCTCATGCTTCCAGCCGATCACCGGGAGGCGGTAGGGATGGTTGATATAGAGCGCCGCGCTCATCTGCTCGCCCAGGAGCGCCGCCGGATTGTTGTCGGTGCGCGCCCGGCGCTCCTCGACGACGACGTTGCGCTCGGGCAGGACATCGGCGTCGGTGAGCACGAGATTGACCATGCGGTCGGCCTCCAACTTCATCACCAGCTCCAGCCGATCCGCCGCCACCACCTGGTAATAGGCGGTGGTGTCATTGGAGGTGAAGGCGTTCTCGCGCCCGCCGTTGCGCGCCAGGATCTTGGAATACTCGCCGGGCGCCATGACCTTCGTACCCTTGAACATCAGATGTTCGAGGAGATGGGCGACACCCGACTTGCCCGGCGGATCGTCGGCCGAGCCGACCTTGTACCACACCATCTGGGACACCACCGGCAAGCGGTGATTTGATATGACGACGACCTGAAGGCCGTTCTTAAGGGTGAAGGTCTCGGGGTTGAAAACGCCGGCTTGGGCCGGAACGAAAGCGACACCGGCGATGAAAACGATCGCCGCGGCGATGAAGACGATATGGGCTTCTAGGCGTTTGATTGTCGCGAGACCCGGCATGGAACCTCCAGAAGAAACGGTGGGCACCGGCGGGGGGAACCTCCACGCGAACGGCCCGGCGGATGGTCCCTAACAATATGGCCAAGGGAGAAAATTACACAAGAGAACTTAGCCACGCCGGCGTTCAAACCTGCGTGACGTGGCGCCGGGACGCCTGAGGCGCCTAGAAAAGTCCCTCGAGCAAGCCCCGTTTCTTGCGCTGGATGATCGGCGTCTCGCCTTCGGTGACCGGGCGGCCCAGCGCGGCGTTCTCGCGCAGCCTCCGCGCTTCCTTGCGGGCATCGACGACCTTGCCGGACGGCGCCGGATCGCGCCAGAAAATCAGTTTTTCGACGAGACCCTTCCGGGTATCGGCAAGCACGGCCGATTCAGAGTTCACCAGCTGGCGTATCTTGGGATCCGCCTTGTCGACACCGGCCTTGGTCAACAGGGCGATCTCTCCGGGATCACCGCCGGGCAATATGACCGCCGGCTTTTTCTTGGCGCCGGTCTTGCCGGAATCGAGCACGATCTGCTTCGCCATGCCGGGGACCTTGGTCTCTTGTGGCCGGGCGATCCCCGGATTTGGCGCCTTGAGCCCGTAATGGCTCGGCATGCTCAATGGCGCGCGGGAAACCACCCGGAACTCGTCGGGCACTTTCTTGGTAAGACCCGCCGCGCTCCTCAAGGTCTCGCAGCCGCCGACCGCCAGGGCCAGCACGACCATGCTGCCGGCGGCGGATAGCCTGGAAACGGCCGATTTCGGCCGCTGAATGCATATCATTTCGTCCCCCTGTCCTACCGATGGCGCCAATTCGTTAACAATCGGCGCGCCGGAGCCTATTTTACCGTTTCTTTGCGCTTAAACAAAGCATCAAAAAACATGATCGCCACGCCGACGGTGATCGCCGCATCGGCGAAATTGAAGGCCGGCCAGTGATAACCGGCGACGTGAAAATCGAGGAAATCCGCCACCGCCCCGTAATGGACCCGGTCGATCACGTTTCCCAAGGCGCCGCCGATGATGAGCCCGATGGCCGCGGCCCGCCATTTCGTTTCCGCCCGGCGCAACCACAACAGGAGAATGGCGACGATGGCGAGTGAAAGGCCGACCAAGGCCCACTGCCCCCAGTAAGGCGTGTCGCCCAGGAAACCGAAGGTTACGCCCCTGTTCCACACCATCACGACGTTGAAAAAGGGCCAAACGTCGACCACCCGGGGCGGGTCCATGAAAATCGTCACCACCCACCACTTGGTCGCCTGATCGAGGACGATGACGGCGCTTGCCACGATCAGACCGGTCATGGCGAACCTCGATGATTCCGTGGCGTCATTTCCCCGGCCCCTCAGCTCGCGGCCGCGAACACATCGCCGACGGCATCGGCGCAGCGGTCGCAGATCTCGCCTTCGGCGTCATTCTTCCCCACTTCCTCCAGCACCTGCCAGCAGCGCGCGCACTTCTTCCCCTTGGCGAGAGCCGGGATCACCACGACGCCGGGGATGTCGCCAATGGTGAAGCCGTCGTCCGGGCCGGAGCCCTGGAGGAGGGTGGCGGAAGAGGTGATGGCGATTTCGGCGAGGTCCACCCCCGCCATCGCCGCCACATAGTCGGCGCTGGCATGGACGATGGGGTGCGCCTGAAGGCTCGATCCGATGCGCCCCTCGGCGCGTTCGATCTCGAGCGCGCCGGTGACCACCCGGCGAAGGGCGCGCACCTTTTCCCACTTGGCGGCGAGTTCATCGTCGCGCCACGCCCCCGGCACTTCGGGAAACAGGCGCAAATGTACGCTGTCGTCGTCGCTGGGGTAGCGGGTGAGCCACGCCTCCTCGGCGGTGAAACAGAGCACCGGCGCCAGCCACGCGGTCAGGCAGGAGAAGACCTCGTCCAATATCGTGCGCGCGGCGCGGCGGCGATCGGAGCAGGCGCGGTCGCAATAGAGCGAGTCCTTGCGGATATCGAAGTAGAAGGCCGACAGATCGACGGTGCAGAAATTGTGGATCGCGGTGTAAAAGCCATGGAATTCGAAATCCTCGGCCGAGCGGCGCAACAGCCGGTCGAGCTCCCACAATCGGTGCAACACCCAGCGTTCGAGCTCCGGCATCTTGGCGGCGTCGATCTTCTCCGCCTCATCGAAGCCGTTGAGGTTGCCGAGCAGATAGCGCAGCGTGTTGCGAAGGCGGCGATAGGTATCGACCTGGTGCTTGATGATCTCGGGCCCGATGCGCAGATCCTCGGAATAATCCGACGCCACCACCCACAGGCGCAGGATATCGGCGCCGAACTTGCCGACCACCTCCTGGGGCGCCACCACGTTGCCCAGGGATTTGGACATCTTGCGCCCGTCCTCGGCCATGACGAAGCCATGGGTCAGGACCGCCTCATAGGGCGCCCGGCCCCTGGTGCCGCAGGATTCGAGAAGCGAGGACTGGAACCAGCCCCGGTGCTGGTCGGACCCTTCGAGGTAGAGCGAGGCCGGCCACTCGAGGCCGTCGAATTTCTCCAGCACGAAGGCGTGGGTGGCGCCCGAATCGAACCAGACATCGAGGATGTCGGTGACCTGCTCGAAATCTTCCGGGTCGCGATCGGGACCGAGGAAACGCTCGGGTGGGCTGGTGAACCAGGCGTCCGTGCCCTCGGCCTCGACGGCGGCGACGATGCGGTCCATCACGCCCTGATCGCGCAGGGGCTCGCCGGTCGACTTGTCGACGAATACGGTGATCGGCACGCCCCAGGCGCGCTGGCGGGAGACGCACCAGTCGGGCCGGTTCTCGACCATGGATTCGATGCGCTTGCGCCCCTGGGGCGGCACCCAGCGCGTCTTGGCGATGGCCTCGAGCGCTTTCTCGCGCAGGCCGTTCTCGGACATGGAGATGAACCATTGCGGCGTCGCGCGGAACACCAGCGGCGCCTTGGAGCGCCACGAATGGGGGTAGGAATGCACCAGCGTGCCCCGCGCCAGCAGCTTGCCCGCCGCCTCGATACGCCTGGCGATCTCGCCGTCGGCCTTGAACACGTGAAGGCCGGCGAACAGCGGCACGTGGTCGTAGAAGGTGCCGCCGTCGGCCACCGTCTGGGGCACCTCGAGGCCGTATTTGACGCCGATCTCGAAGTCCTCCTGGCCGTGGCCGGGCGCCGTGTGCACCAGCCCGGTGCCCTGATCGGTGGTGACGTGCGCGCCGCCAACCAAAGGCACGTCGAAATCATAACCCTCGCCGCGCAGGGGATGGGCGCATAGCGTGCCCTCGAGCGCCTGGCCCTTGATCACGGCCCGGGTCTGATGAATGGTGATGCCGGCATTCTCCGCCACCTCGCCCACGAGATCGGCCATCACCAGGAGGCGCTCGCCAGGGACGGCAAGGCTACCTTCGGCGCTTTCCTTGACCTCGATCACCTCATAATCGTAACCGGCGCCGTAGGCCACCGCCCGGTTGCCGGGCAGGGTCCAGGGCGTGGTCGTCCAGATGACGACGGATACGCCGTCAAGCTCGGCAAGCCCAGACTCGATGACCGGGAAACGCACCCACACCGTCATCGAGGTGTGATCGTGATATTCGACCTCGGCCTCGGCGAGCGCGGTCTTCTCGACCACCGACCACAGCACCGGCCTCGCGCCCTTGTACAGGCCGCCGTCCATCAAGAACTTGCCGAGCTCCCGCACGATCTGGGCTTCGGCCCCATGGGCCATGGTGGTGTAGGGGTTGTCCCAATCGCCCTCGACGCCGAGCCGCTTGAATTCCTCGCGCTGCACCTCGATCCATTTTTCGGCGAAGGCCCGGCATTCCTGGCGGAACTGGATCACCGGCACCTCGTCCTTGTCCTTGCCCTCGGCGCGGTACTTCTCCTCGATCTTCCATTCGATCGGCAGCCCGTGGCAGTCCCATCCCGGCACATAGTTGGCGTCCTTGCCAAGCATCTGCTGGGAGCGGTTGATCACGTCCTTGAGGATCTTGTTGAGCGCCGTGCCGATATGGATGTTGCCGTTGGCATAGGGCGGGCCGTCGTGAAGGATGAACTTCACCCGCCCTTTCCCCGCCGCGCGAAGCTTGGCGAACAGACCGATCCGTTGCCAACGCTCCAGCAGTTTGGGCTCGGCGTTCGGCAGTCCCGCCTTCATGGCGAATGACGATCGCGGCAGGTTCACGGTGGACTTGTAATCGACGCTCATATTCTCGTTCTTGCGGTGGGGATACGCCCCCTCAACGCGCTCCGGCGACACTGTTCTCCAACGGCATCGGCCCGTCAACCTCCGCAAGCACCGCCCGCGCCCGCTCGGCATCGCGCTTCATCTCGTCGATGAGATCATCGGCGCTCTCGAACTTCACTTCTTCGCGCAGGTAGCCGATCATGGCGACGCGCAACTGGCGGCCGTAGAGATCGCCGGAAAAATCGAAAATATGGACCTCCAGCAACAACTCCCGGCCGCCGAAAGTGGGGCGGAAGCCGATGCTGGCGACGCCGTCGCGCCAGATGGTGCCGGCGCCCTCATCGACGCCGGCGCGCACCGCATAGACGCCCGCCGCCGGCCTCAGATATTCGCCGAAGGCGATATTCGCCGTCGGGAATCCGAGGCCGCGCCCCCGCGTCTCGCCCTTTTCCACCCTTCCGCCCAGTTCCCAGAACCGGCCGAGGCGCTTGGCGGCGCCATGCACGTCGCTTTCGCGCAAGCACTCGCGGATGGTGCGCGATGAAATGACCTCGCCGCCCCCGTCACCGCCATCATCGCCGCCCCCGTCGCCAACGCACACCGGTTGGACGCAAGCGAGGCCGAAGCCCTTCCGCGCCGCCATCCGCTCAAGCAACTCCACATTGCCGCCCCGCTTGTGGCCGAAGACGAAATCCCGGCCGACGACGATGTGACGGGCACGGAGCCCGTCCAGGAGGACGGCATCGACGAAGTCCTCCGCCGAACGCCTGGAGAAGTCGAGGTCGAAATGGAGGACATAGAGGTGATCGGCGCCGAGCGCCTCGATATGGCGGGCCTTGGCGCGAAGCGGCGTGAGGCGGAACGGCGGGTCGTCGGGCGCAAATACGCTCCTCGGATGGGGCTCGAAGGTGAGCACGCCGAGCGGTGCGCCCAAATCCTTGGCGATCGCGCCGGCCTCGCCGATGAGGGCTTGGTGGCCCAAATGGACGCCGTCGAAATTGCCGATGGCGACGACGCCGCCCCTGGCTTCGGCCGGCAAGTCCTCATAATGGCGAAAAATACGCATCCGGCCCGGTTCCCTTTCCGCCTCCGTTACCCATCCGGCCCCAAATAGCCATATTACTCATGGAGATAGGGCGTTGACACCATACAGCGCCGCCTTGACCCTGTGTAGGGCGAAGCAGACATAATGATCCCTCCGGCAAAGATAAAGGGGCCTTGACCACTTCCCCGCCCGCCGGGCAGGGACAGGGGTCTCCATTGACAGCCTTTCCGTCCGCCCCCTAGACTCTCGCGGACAAACCAAGGAAAGAGGGGGCTCGGGAGAACCCATGGCGAAGATGACCCTGACGATGGCGATCGAGCGTTACGACCGTCATTTCCCGTTTTTCGACGGCACCGTGACGCCGCCCGAAGGCGTCGATCTCAAGGTCCTGCAGGTCGGCCAAAGCGTCGCTTTGAGGGACGGCAAGGAGCGCCACGGGCGGATGCTCCATGACGGCGAGTTCGACATCTGCGAGTTCTCCATGTCGAGCTACCTGATGGCCAAGCAGCGGGACATGGCGATCACCGCCGTGCCGGTGTTCCCCCGCCGCCTGTTCAGCCAGAGCCAGATGTACGTCCACCCCCTCTCCGATTTGTGGGAGCCCAAGGACCTCATCGGCAAGCGGGTGGCGCTGAGCTCGTTTCAGACCACGCTGTCGTTGCTCGCCAAGGGGGATCTGAAGTTCGAATACGGCGTCGCCTGGGAAGACATCACCTGGTGCGTGACGACGGCGGAGAAGGTCGATTTCAAGACCAAGGACGGCGTCGTCATCGAGGCCATCGGCGAGCGCGCGGAGCTCGGCACCCTGCTCGAAAAGGGCGAGATCGACGCCTTCTTCCTGCCCCATCCGCCGCCCTCGGTGCTCTCGGGCGAGCGCAAGGCGCGCCGTCTGTTCGCCGACACGCGCCAGGAGGAGCTGCGCTATTACCACAAATACGGCTACTACCCGATCATGCACGTCATCGCCGTGCGCCCCGATCTGCTGGCGAGGGAGCCGTGGCTCGCCAAGGCGATCATCGACATGTTCGCCGAGGCCAAGGAGATCTCCGAGACCTATTTCGAGGATCCGAACTGGTCGCGGCTCGCCTGGGGACGCCACTATGTCGAGGACGAGCGCGAGCTGTTGCCCGATGATTTGTGGCCGCTCGGTCTGGCCAGGAACCGCGCCAATATCGAGCGGCTCATCGAATACGCCTTCGATCAGAACCTGATCGAGGAGAAGTTTTCCCCCGAACGCCTGTTCGCCCCAGAGACGCTGGACAGTTGACGCTGGACAGTTGACGCTGGACACTTAGGGAGAAACCGCCCGATGAAAGTCGTGCTTTTGCCGTCCGTTCGCTTTTCCAGCCTGCCGGGCCTGGTGAAGGACTTTCCCGACGTCACCTTCGAACAGGTGAGCGCGCCCGAGGAATTGGGCGGGGCCCTTCCCGGCGCCGAGATCCTGATGATCACCAACCGGCTCTATACCCCCGAGGTCGCCAAGATCGTCGCCGATGCCGGCACGGAGTTGCGCTGGATACAGTTCGCCACCTCGGGCATCGACAAGGCGATCAAGAACGGGCTGCCGGGCGGCATACCGGTGACCAATGTCGGCGGCATCCACGGGCCGGTCATCTCCGAGCATGCGATGCACCTTCTTCTCTGCCTGTTCCGCCGCGCCCGCGAGGTCGAGCAGGCGCGGCTCCAAGGAAAATGGATCCGCGACGAGATCTCGCCCAAGATCCGGGTGCTCGACGGCGCCACCCTGGTGGTGGTGGGGCTCGGCTCCATCGGCCGGGCGGTGGCGAAAAAAGCCGAGGTCTTCGGCATGCATGTGATCGCGGTGACGCGCGAGGGCCAGCCCGGCGACGGCGTCGCCGAGACCATGGGGCGGGAGCGTTTTGCCGAAGCGCTCAAGCGCGCCGACGCGGTGGTGATGTGCCTGCCGCTGACCACCGAGACCCACCACATGCTGGGCGCCAAGGAGATCGGGCAGATGAAGGCGGGGGCCGTCGTC
Organism: Pseudomonadota bacterium; assembly: GCA_022566265.1. Classification (GTDB taxonomy): domain Bacteria; phylum Pseudomonadota; class Alphaproteobacteria; order SMXQ01; family SMXQ01; genus JACZQV01. The sequence continues at coordinate 10,858 of JADFJG010000070.1, forward strand.
GTCAATGTCTGCCGCGGCGGGGTGATCGATCAGGACGCGCTGATCGAGGCCTTGAACCAGGGCCGCATCGCCGGCGCCGGGCTCGACGTGGTGGAAGAAGAGCCCCTGGCGCCCGATCATGCGCTGTGGCGCATGGACAATGTCCTGATATCGCCCCATATCTCGGGCGCCGGCGGCGATAGAAGCGACGCCGTCGCCGAGATTTTCGCCGCCAACCTCAAGCGCTATCTCGCCGGCGAGGCGTTAGAAAGGGTGGTTTACCGGGACGGGCCGCTAGGCGCCGCCGGCGCCTAGCCCGGGCGCCGGGCCGGGACGCCCAAAGATCGGTCCATAGCGCCATGTTGGGGATGTATTTCGCCCAATTCGTGCTACTTATTTAGCCAGCGGCAGGCAAACCGGCGGCAAGGGAGAGGACCATGGCGGTTCGGAAATTACGCAATTACATCAATGGGGAATGGCGCGAGCCCGAGGGCTGCGAGTGGCTCGACGTCGAGAACCCCTCGACCGGCGGGATCATCGCCCGGGTGGGGCTGTCATCGACGGCGGAGACCCAAAGCGCCATCGGCGCGGCCAAGGCCGCCTTCCCGGCCTGGGCGGCGACACCGGTCAGCGTCCGGGTGGCGCACCTCTTCAGGCTCGCCGATATGATCCGCCAAAACGAGGAGCTGTTGTCGCGCAGTATCGCCGAGGAGATGGGCAAGTCCCTGCCCGACGCCCGGGCCGAGATCAAGCGCACCCTTCAGAATGTCGAGGTCGCCTGCGGCATGCCGATCCTGCAGCAGTCCGACAAGCTGATCGGCGCGGCGCCCGGCATCGATGGCGAGGTCCTCAAGCTTCCGGTCGGTGTCTTCACCATGATCGCGCCGTTCAATTTCCCGGCGATGGTGCCGTTCTGGTTCGTTCCCTACGCCCTTGCCACCGGCAATACATTCGTCGTCAAGCCCTCCAAGCAGGTGCCCTGCACCATGCAGACCCTGACCGAATACATCGATGCCTGCGGTTTCCCCAAGGGCGTGTTCAACATCGTCAACGGCGACCGCGTGGTGGCCGAGGCCTTCATGGAGAGCCCGGACGTCGAGGGGATCTCGGTCGTCGGGTCGACGCCGACGGCGCGCATCATCGCCGAGAACTGCGCCCGCGCCGGCAAGCGCTTCCAAGCCATGGGCGGGGCCAAGAACCACCTGGTGGTGATGCCGGACGCCAAGATCGACCAAGTGATCCGCAACATGATCACCTCGGGCTACGGCTGCGCCGGCCAGCGCTGCATGGCGTCCTCCGCCATCGTCTGCGTCGGCGACGAGCTTTACGACGAGGTGACGGAGAAGTTCGTCGACGCCTCGCGCCAGGTGACCATCGCCAACCCGCTCGACCCCGAGGTCGCCGAGGTGGAGATGGTGATGGGGCCGGTGATCTCGGCCAAGGCCAAGGAGTTCGTCCACTCGATGATCGAGACCGGGGTCAAGGAAGGGGCGACGCTGGCGTTGGATGGCCGCGGCGTCCAGGGGCCGGGGTTGGACAACGGCCACTTCGTCGGCACCACCGTCTTCACCGACGTCGAGCCCGGCATGGAGATCCACGACACCGAGATCTTCGGCCCGGTCCAGGTGATGCTCAAGGCCCAGACGCTGGACGACGCGATCAAGATCATCAACGATCACAAATACGGCAACGGCGCCTCGATCTATACCCAGAACGGCTATTACGCGCGCCGCTTCAAGCTCGAGACCAAGGCCGGGATGATCGGCATCAATGTCGGCATACCGGCGCCGGTGGCCTATCTGCCCTTCGGCGGCATGAAGGATTCCCAGTTCGCCGCGATCAAGGCCCAGGGCAAGGCCATCGTCGATTTCTACACCGAAGACAAGATCGTCACCGAACGCTACTGGCCCGAGGCGTGAGGGGCGGTCAGGCGTAAGTACGGGTGCCCCGCCCCGGCGCGCCTCTTTTCATTTTACCGTCGGAACTCGACCTCAAGTTCGGCGTACTCTGACGCCGTAGGGGCCGGTGCCGAACGGACTAAAATGACGCACACGCACGTAATAACGGCCAGCGACCAAATTTTGCTCGATGCGCGATAGCAAGCCGGGACCCGTATCATCGTCCACTGCGACCAAGTCCGTCTCGCTGTCAGGCCCCAACAAGGAGAGGAAGGTATCTGTCGGGCCCGTTGTTTCGATAACGTAGCTGCCCGCCTCGGCAACAAACGTGTAAAGATCACTTTCGTTTGCAGCGGCGATGTCGCCCTCGACTTGCTCGCCGTCCACAACGATCTCCGGGATGTTCTGTTGTTCCGAACGCACCGATATGGCGTACGTGCCGGTGCTCGCCATAGACCAGTGCCGGACGTCAACAAAATAGGTGCCGGCGGAAAGGCTGCTGACGATCTTGGCGTTGAAGTCTTGGCCGCTGTCGTCGTCGACCGTGACCAAGGCGGATTCATCGTTGGGGCCAAACAGGCTCATGACGATATCGGTCGGGCCGGTGGTGTCGATCGAATAGACTCCGCTCGTGGGGGCCACGAATTCGTAGCGATCGACCTCGCCGGCAATAGCGATCGACGCTAGAACCGGAGCGCCCCCCACGGTCAGCACGGTCCGCAGGTCTCCCCCGTTTCCGTCGGCTTCGGTCGCGGCAAGGATTCTGTAAGGGCCGATTTCAGTCGGGCTGAAGTGTCTGACGCCGACGAAATAGGTTCCCGGGTCAAGGTCCGTAATAATCCGGGCATTGGTCACTACACCGCCATCATCGTTTCGGGCGATGACGTTGCTCTGATTGTTCGGCCCGTACAGAGTCACGAAAGTGTCTGTGGAGCCTTCGGTCTCAATGCGGTACCGACCGGCCTGGGCGATATCGAGTTGGTAAATGATCTCTTGCCCTGCGTCGGCTATTCGGTCATCCAAGGCAGCGGCGTCCACGACCAGTTGAATTGGCCCCGGCGCAATGTCATAGGTATACCCCAGCGCGCGGTAGTCCAGAACGTCGGCCGGTGTGACAACCGGGCCTTGAGCTAACTCCTGCAGCAGCGGCTCAATGATCTGCTCCAGTCCTGGCACAGCGTTGGAGCCACGCTGGTCCCACGGCCACATGGCATCGTTGAGATTATGGCCAAAGGGTTGCCCCGGCGGGGCGTAGAAGGCACTTCCGGCGTGTTCGTTATCTTGCCACTGCGCCCAGATGCGGTCCACATTGCAATGATGCAAAAAGAAAATCGGATCGTTCGGCGAACTCATCATGAGCATGGTCCCGCCTACCCAGATATGGCCCCAGTTGTGCAACGGCGAGCTCTCCAGGGTCGGCCAAAATCCGGTATAGCTCGTCTGGTTAAGAGCCAAGTCGACATCCTCTTGGCGCGGAAGGTTCGACACCGGTTGCATTTCCCGAATGAGACTGGTGCCACTAGACCCACCGCCCCAGGAAGAAACGTGAAGTTCAGGGACGACCAACCAGCCGCCAGCCTCCGAAAAATGCCCGGAAGCGAGCGCGCCGCCGCCGATCCCGTTCGGTCCTCCGTCGGGTCCCATGAAGGCATCGGTAAAGAGCACGTCCCGAGTGTCGGCATGGTCCGTCCAATCCCAATAGGGCAGGGAAACGTCGGGATCGACACTCTGCAAGGCCTGCTCGAAGAGCAAGATGTACTGCCGGTGCCAAGGTAAGAACCCGGCGTTCAGATGGGCGCCGTCCTCGATCCCCGTCCCGTTGCGGAACAGGTCAATGACGCCGAGGTGAAGCGCCACGAACTCGTCATATACACTGATCGTCGAGCCGTCGCGACGCCTGTTTTTCAATTGAGTGACGGCATTAACGAATTTATCTCGTTCCTGAGCGGTCAGGGTGACCGCGTTTTTTCTCATGCCCATGTAAACCTCCCCTTATCTCAGCGACCATCTGTCGAATTCGCCGCTCCGAAATGTGAAACTGCTGAAAAAATTGCCTCGAGACGCACGAGCGTTTAACAACGACGTGAGCAACTCATTTGCCGCCCGCCTGAGCCGCCGGCTGGTCGGGTGCGCGGGCTCGGCTGCGATTGCCGAACCAGAAGCCGATAACACCGGTGGCTACGGCGGACAGGCCGGAAAAGACACCGAGTGCGAGGTCGCTCCGCCCCTTCCACATCAACCACGCCACCAGACCCACTGCGGTCACCGTGTATCCGGCGGTGACGCAGTAGGTGACATAGATCCTTACGTTGCTCCGCTTGCGTTCCTGATCACGGTCGATCTCCGCTGGCGGTTGGTCGCCGCCATTATTCGGCGATGACACGTCTGGTTCCCCTCCTGCACTCATGAATTCATCCCCCCGTTGTTGACTTAGGTCAGGCAATTCAGCTGCCCTCGGCGACCGCCATTCGCTCAGGGTTATGGCCGGGGCCACATCTTCGGCTGAATATTGGCCTCGATGATGGCCTCGACGGTGTCCTCGAGCTCGGCGAGGAAATCGAGGCCGGTTTGGTCCTCGATATCGTCGATGCTGCGGATGAAGGTCGGCAGGTCCTTGGTCTTCAGCTTTTTGTTGGGCAGGATGAAGGCGATGCCCTCGACCCGCGTCGGATCGAATATGGCCTTGTAGAAGTGGGTCGGGACGGCGACCTGGTTCGAGCCGATGGTAGAATCGGCGTTGGCGAGATAGATGGGACCGGTGACGACGTAAAGCTCGCCCCGGGCCCGGGTCCAATCCCTGACCCTTGATTCCAGGGAACGCCATATCCCCCGGTTGAAGCCCGGCCCGACTTGCGGCGCCATATTGGAAAGCAGGAACGATTCGCTCATCGCCCGGGCGTCCCATTTCATCGCCGCCGCCGGCGCCATGTGCCCGCGGTCGAAACCGCTCCGCTTGTAATCTTTCAGCTCTGAACGTTTACCGGCGTCGAGGTCGGGATCGGCCCTGAAATTGTTGGAGCGGGGATGGGTGCCCGCCATTTTCTCCTTGGTCAGGCGGTAGGCGACCCAGTCCGCGACCTTGCGGGACGAATTGTGCGAAAGCGCATAGCCCAGCCGGCATAGCAGGACACCGTCGCGGCCCGGCGCGCCGTATTTGATATGGCTCCCGCAGCCCTCCAGCCCGTCGGCGCGCAGCGGCGCGGCCAACAGGACCATCCCCACCAATATCGCCGTGAAAATAAGCGCCATGGGACGTTCCTCCATCGGAAATCCATCGAAATTCCGGGGAAACGCCCTGTTTACCAACGGGTGCGCCGTTGGGCCTGGTGAACAGGCCCACTTGCTTGTCGATTATGCGAAGTTCCCTGTCACCCATGAACGTGTCCCCTGAAGCAGGCAGCCTTGCTTCTGCCGCCTGCTTTCCCTGGTCCACGATCGCGAGCAACGTTGTTATGAATTAAAATTTCGAACTGGAGTATACTAGTTATGGTTGTTTTCTTTTGTCAATTGCTACTTTTTGAAATGGACCGGGCGGCGTCATGGGGCGCCGGCTATGAATGCGGACAAGCGCGGGCCTACGCACAAAAATAGGGCCCATCGGGGGGCACGACCTCCCGATGGGCCCAGTCGTCAGTGGATCCTGCCGCCACCGATCAAGGGAGATACGCTACACCTCATGAAACTCATTCTCCAGAGGCAGGTGATGGCGGTCCGATCCGCCACCCATGCAGGTTCACGACGGCATATGACGCCATCATGATAACGTATGTTTATATAGAATAATAATTTATGTTGTCAAGTATCCGTCCGTCACCCGCCGTCGCCGGAACCGCGTGGGACACGGCGGTCGGGATGTGCGGAGCTTCCGGGGATCGAATTAGTTCATCAGGGACAGTATATATTTCTCGGACACTGGAGATTGGTTCCCGACCACTGAAAAATATATACTGTCCTTAATTAACGCTGTCCCTAATTAACCGGCTCCGCCACCGGGATCAGGCGGCGCGGGTGCGGAAGCCGGCGAAGACGTCGTTGCGCTCGGGATCGAAGAAGTTGCGGTAGCGGTTCGAGATCATCCGTCCACGGGTCGCCCAGGCGCCGCCGCGCAGCACCTTCGGCGTGCCGAACCAGGGTTGCGAATATTCCTTATAGGGATCGGCGGAGAAACCCGGATAGGGCAGGAACGGGCTCGCCGTCCACTCCCACACATTGCCGATCATCTGCCGGCAACCAAAGGCGCTATCGCCCTCGGGGTAGGCGGCGACGTCGACGGGTCCGATGACGTGGCCGTCGAGGTTGGCCCTCGGCGCGCCGCCGGCCCCGCCCGGCGCCCCGTCGCCCCATGGATAGCGGCGCCTGCGCCCGGTGACGGTGCCGCCGCCCGGCGCCGGTTCCATCGACGCCGCGAACTCCCACTCCGCCTCCGTCGGCAGCCGGCGCCCGGCCCAACGGCAATAGGCGTCGGCCTCGAACCAGTTGACGTGCACCACCGGGCGGTGGGGCGAAAGCGCGACGGTCCCATCGAACTCCCGCACCATGAAGCCGGCCCCGTCCCCGACCCAGTATTCGGGATGCCCGGCGCCGGCGCGCTCACGCCATGTCCAGCCTTCGTCGGACCACAACTCCTGGCGCGCATAGCCGCCATCGGCGACGAAGGCCAGGAACTCAACGTTGGTCACCGGCGCCCGGGCGATGGCGAAGGGCTCAACCGTGACCTCGTGCTGCCATTTCTCGTTATCGAAGACGAAGGGCGCGTCGCGTTCGGCGCCCAGATGATAGGCCCCGCCCGGCACTTCCACGTCGCCCGCGAGCGGCCCCGCGTTTGCATCCGGGGCGTGCGCGTTGGTGGCGGCGGCGAAGACCGGCCTTGGGAACGCCAGGGTCTGGCGGCTATAGGTGAAGGCCTCGTCGTGCATGTCTTCATGGTAGGTGGTGAGTTGGTAGTAATAGCCGTCCCGGGGGCCGGCCATCCCGCCGCCGAGCCGCGCCGCCAGCGCCTCGTTCACCCGTTCCATGTAGGCAAGCGTGTCGGAAAGGCTCGGCAGCGGCAGGTCCCAGCGTGTATCGTGGTCCACCGCCATCGAGTCATAGAGCCCGTCGGCGTTCTCGATCAAAGGCTCATCGCCGTCCAACCCGCGCAGGATGAAGATCTCATGGAACCAGGCGACATGGCCGATCTCCCACAGCAGGGGATTGACGGTTTCGAGCTTCGGCCCCATAAGCCGGTCGCCGTCGATGCCGGCGACGAGCTCGAGCGTGCGGGCGCGCGCATCCTTGAGGATGCCGGTCAGGTAATCGGTGCCGAGCGGTTGTCTCATTCAGCCTTTCCTTCGCCATGAAGATTAGCCTGATTACCCCGGCCCATAAACAGTCGCTCGGCGGCAACCGCACCACCGCCGTGCGCTGGGCGCGGATCCTCGGGGATCTCGGGCACCGGGTGGACATCGCGCTCGATTACGACGGCTCACCGGCGGACGCCATGGTGGCGCTTCACGCCTGGCGCAGCGCCTCCTCCATTGCGCGGTTCCGCGCGCTCCACCCCGGCCGGCCGTTGATCGTCGCCCTCACCGGCACCGACATCTACCGCTTCATCGACAGCCACAAATCGGTGACGCTTCGCTCCATCGCCCTTGCCGATCGCCTGGTGGCGCTGCACGATCTCGCCGGTCGGGCGATCCCGGCGAAATACCGGGCCAAGCTCCACATCATCTACCAGTCCGCCCTGCCCTTGGCGCGCGGGCGCACCCCGGTAAGGCGCCATTTCGATGTCTGCGTCATCGGCCATCTGCGCGATGAGAAGGACTCCATGCGCACCGCCTACGCCGCCCGCCTGTTGCCCGAGGATTCGAAGATCCGCGTCACCCATCTCGGCCGCGCCCATGACGACAGCTGGGCCGCGAAGGCGCGGGCCGAGATGGCGCGCAATCGCCGTTATCGCTGGCGCGGCGAGGTGCCGGGCTGGGCCGTGCGGCGCGCCTTCGCCAAGACCCGGCTGATGGTGCTGAGCTCGAAGATGGAAGGGGGCGCCAACGTCATCTCGGAAGCCGTCGTCGCCGGCGTGCCGGTGATCGCTTCCCGTATTCCCGGCTCGGTCGGGCTGTTGGGCGCCGATTATCCCGGTTACTACCCGGTGGGGGACCACAAGGCGCTGGCCCGGGTGCTCAGGCGCGCCGAAGTCGACGCCGCTTTCCTCGCCTCCCTCGCCAGGGCGTGCAAGGCGCGCGCGCCGCTGTTCACCCCCAAGCGCGAGTTGGCGGCGTGGCGGAAGCTGTTGCGCGAAGTTT
>JADFJG010000071.1 GCA_022566265.1 Pseudomonadota bacterium
AAAGACAACGGCGTCACCCTAAGGAAGGAACCAGGACCGGATAAGAAGGGCGGAAGGGAAACCTTCCGCCCTTCGTCACTTCCACCACCGCGCCAAAAAACGAATCACCACAGAGACACAGAGACACAGAGAAGAAGAAGTTATTTTTGTCTTTAAGAATAAAAGCATCTTTTCACTTTTCCTCTGTGTCTCTGTGCCTCTGTGGTTGACTCTTTAGTTCCAAACCCTTGGTTTCAGCGCCTTCCCGCCATTCGGAAAGCCGCGCCGATTTAAAAGCCGGGCCGAATGTGCTTCGATGGCCCGATGGCCGCTTTCGAGGACCCCCGCCGCAAAGGACGCACCGCCGGCGCCAGCCGCGCGCCGGTCCTTGCCGCCCTGATCGCGCTCGCCGCGCTCGGCGCACCGGCGCCGGTGATGGGCCAGGCGGCGCCGACGCCGAAGCTTTCCCTGCCGCTCGATTGCCGGCCGGGAGTGGATTGCTGGATCGCCGCCCACGTCGACCTCGACCCCGGACGGGGCTTCGCCGACTATGCCTGCGGCCACCTCGGCTATGACGGCCACAAGGGCACCGACATCGCCATCCGCGACCTCGCCGCCATGGCGGAAGGGGTGGCGGTGCTCGCCGCGGCGCCCGGCATCGTCAGCAACTGGCGCGACGGCATGGCCGATGTCGGCGTGCGCGAGGCGGGCCGGCGCCAGGCCATCGAGGGGCGCGAATGCGGCAACGGCGTCACCATCGACCATGGGATGGGATGGACCACCCAGTACTGCCACATGCGAAGGCGTAGCGTCGACGTGGTGACCGGCCAGGCGGTGACGGCGGGGCAAGGGATCGGCCTCGTCGGGCTGTCGGGCAAGACCTCCTATCCCCACCTCCATTTCGCCCTGCGCCTGAAGCGAAAAATCGTCGGTCCCTTCGCCGGTCTGGGTCAAGGGGGAAAGCCGGAGACCAGGCTGGCGAGGCGGACGGCCAGGAGGACGGCCAGGAGGACGGCCAGGGGCAGGCCGGAAACCAAGGCCGGGCGCTGCGGCGTCGGGCCTGGGACCCTGTGGCGGGCCGAGGCGCTGGCGGCGCTGCCCTACCGCCCGGTGGTGATCTTCAATGCCGGCTTCGCGCCCCGGGCGCCCAAGGCGGGCGACGTGCGCAAGGGGCGCTACCGCCAAGGCGCGCTGGCGGATGACGCCAAGGCGCTGGTGCTGTGGGCCGAGCTCTTCGGGGTCGCCAAGGGGGACCGGCTGCGCTTCCGCCTGATCGCGCCCGACGGAACCGCGTTGGCCGATCGCCTCGTGGTGCTGAAGAAACGCCAGGCCCGGCGCTTCCAATATGTCGGCAAGAAGTTGCGCCGGGCGTCCTGGCCGCTGGGGCGCTATCGGGGCGAGGTGACGGTGACGCGCCGGGGCCTGGCGCCCTCGGCGGCGACGGTGGCGCGCCGCGAGCTTATCGTCAGGCCGGCCGAGAGCCCGTGAGCAGAGCGCATTAAGGGGACACCATACTTAATTCAAGGCCCACCACAGAGGCACGGAGACACAGAGAAGAAGAAGTTTTTTTGTCTTTAAGAATAAAAGCATCTTTTCACTTTTTCTCTGTGCCTCCGTGCCTCTGTGGTTGACTCCGTGGTTCCGAACCCCTGGTTTCAGCGTGTTCCTTCGTGTCTTGGTGCTTCGGGGCGGCGATTTACAACCCGCTCTTTATTTTCTAGGTGGTGTAGCCTAGATTGTCGCGCACCCCGCGCGCCTCGATGATGGACCACCCGCCGGGCACCGGCGCACGCCGCGGGCAAAGAAGGAAATCGAAAATGTTCAAATCGGTCGTTCCCCTCGCCGTCGAGAAGCACAAGAAACTGCGGCTGAAGCCGGTGGCGGATTACGGCTTCGCCGCCAGCCAGACCATGTGCCCGATCACGGCGGTGGAGTTCCCCCGCGTGGCGCCGAACTATCCCATCGTCTTCCTCAAGGACGATGTCGGCGACATGAGCGCCTTCGCGCTGCTCGCCGTGCCCAACGGCAAGAACCTGTTCATCGATGATAACGGGTTATGGCGCGGCTCCTACGTGCCGGCGTCGATCCGGCGCTATCCCTTCGTCTTCGGGCGCACCAAGAAGGACGACAAGACCCTGGCGCTGTGCATCGACGTGGAGAGCGATCATGTGTCGGAGACCGAAGGCGAGCCGCTGTTCACCGAGGACGGCAAGCCGACCGAGATCCTCGAGAAGGCGATCGAGTTCATGAAGCAGTTCCAGACCAACCACGCCCATACCGTCGCCATCTGCCAGGAGCTCGAGAGACTGGAGATGTTCCAGGGCCTCAAGGCCCAGGTGCGACTGCCGTCGGGCAAGAAGTTCAATTTCGTCGGCGCCAAGATCATCGACGAGAAGAAACTCTCCACCCTCGCCGACGAGGATTTCCTCGAGTGGCGCCGGCGGGGCTGGCTGGCGCTGATCTACGCCCATCTGATCTCGCTCGGCCAGATGACCCATTTGGCCGAGCTTTACGAGCGAAGCGGCGCCTAACCAGAGGCCAGAGGCCAGAGGCCAGAGGTCAGAGGTCAGAGGTCAGATATCTGTTGTCTGACCTCTGATCTCTGATCCCTGTCCTTAGGTGGTTCTTAACCCCTCTTCGCCATAGTGCTCCCCCGTAGCGGATCGGTTTCGAGTCACGGGAGAGAGCATGCCGGCACGCCAGGGCGCGTTGGCGCCTGGGTCCGAGAACGCAGCGGCGCCGTCCGGCTTCGGGCGCGCCGCCCTCGCGGCGGCGGCTATTGCCGCCGCCCTCGCCCTATCCGCCGCCTCCGCCACCGCCAACGCCAACGCCAACGCCAACGCCCACCCGGCCGGAGGCCATGCCAAGGCGCCGATCACCACCGAGGCCCAGGCGGCCGCCACCAGTGGCTTTCCCCCGCTGTTCGGAAGCCGTGAGGTGCGCTCGAGCAATATCGGGTTCTTCCCCAAATGGACCGGCGCCCTCGAACGCGCCGCCGCCGAAGCGCTCGGCACCCGGGCGGCGTGCAAGCCGATATCTCCCGGCCGTTGCATCGGCGGGGCCGACTGGGGGCGGTTCCTGGTATCGCTCGCCGGCAAGGCGCGCGAGGTGCAGCTCGAGGCGGTCAACCGTTACGTCAACCAGGCGCCCTATCTTCCCGACCTGTTGAATTACGGCGCCCGGGACCATTGGGCGACGCCGGTCGAGTTGTTCGCCCGCGGCGGTGACTGCGAGGACTACGCCATCGCCAAGTTCGTCGCCCTGCGCGCGCTAGGGTTTTCCAATGCGCGTCTGCGCCTGGTGGTGGTGCAAGATCTCAAGCGACGGCGTCCGCACGCGGTGCTGGCCGTCAATGTCGACGATCGTGTCCTGGTGCTCGACAACCAGCTCCCCTGGATCGTGCCCGCCGAGGCCCTCGGCCATTACCGGCCGTTCTATTCGGTCAACGAGGAAAATTTCTGGCTCCACCTGGCCTGAGCGCCGGCGCCGGAGACAATCGGCCGCGCCTCGGCCTCGGGCATATCGTCGCCCGCGCCGCCGCGGGTGCCCCCCGTCCCCGCGGGTGCCGCCCGTCCCAAGGTAAATCATTTCAATAATATGGTAGATCAACCTAATGTGAAACGTAACGGCAAAGGCCGTCGAGAAATCACTTGTCATATTCCCGAGCGCCAACAATAATGGCCTCAGCCTCCCAAGGGCGAAAGTATCTTGGGTAGGGGCCAAGAAAAGAGTGTTCTCCACGTTCAGGGAGAACGGTTGGCGGCCGGCGGCGTTAGCCGGGCCGGCGTCGGATTTGGACAAGCGTGAGGGAATCATGGTTTGGATGTGGATTCTGAAAGAGAATGTCTTCGCCCTGCTGCGCCACAAGGGCGGCGCCAACGCCGTCGAATACGCGCTGATCATGGCGCTGGTCGCCGTCTTCATCATCGCCGCCGTCGTGGCGATGGCCACACAGATCGGCACCCTGTTCAATAACATGGCGTCGTGCCTCGGCGATGCCCCGAGTTGCAACACGGGGACATTCAACTAGGCGATTGACAACCGAACTCCGGTAAGTGTCCGGCGGTGTCCGGACACGCGCGGCCCGGCGGCATCGACCGCCGGGCCGTCTTCGTGCATGATCCACATTCGGGCAATCTTCCCGGCCCGCTTCCCCATCCGGCGCCGGCGCCGCGTCCCTGGCGGCTTCGCCCGGACCGCGTGCATGGGCCGGCGTTTCAAGCATAGGCTTGGCGGGCCTCGGCCGGCCGGATATGCCGTTGTCGCCGGCCGTCCGGCATCGGCGGCGCGAATCCCTTACCCATGACCGGTAATCCTCTTGTTAAGATTTCCACGCCTAATATCTTGGCTTCGATGAATGGAGCGCCCCGGGCCCTGGCCGATGACGTTTGGTAGCGAATCCATCACCCCTCGGCCGGAACGGACCGGCGAGGCGTCCACTCGGGCCGACGGTTTCGGCGCCGATCTCCTGGCGGTCCTCAGGGATCACCGACTGTTCATCGCCCTCATCCTCGGCTACACCGGGGCCGGGTGGCTGACGACGGTGCTCATCGGCGCCCAGGAGCGATTCGCGCCGTTCCTGTATTCCCAGACCATGGGCATCGTCATGGCCCTGTTCCTGGTCGCCTTTTTCGGCGGCTATCCGATCTACGTGATGGCGGTCGTCCGGCCGAAGCGCCTGACCGCCTACATCGTGGCGAACATGCGGGACCGGTTCCTGACCCGCCGGCGGCTTCTTGGCGCCCTTCCGGTGTTGGTCTTCATGCCGGTGTTTTTCGGCGTCATCACCTCGCTCAAGACGTTGATTCCGGTGATCAACCCCTATGGCTGGGACGTCGCCTTCGCCGAGTGGGACCGGCTCCTCCATGGCGGCCTCGATCCCTGGCGACTGCTTCAGCCGCTGCTCGGTCATCCGCTGATCTCGGCATCGATCAACGTCACATACAATTCCTGGCTCGTCGTGCTCTACATCGTGTTGCTGTGGCAGACCTTCTCCGCCCGCGATCCGCGCCTGCGGATGCGGTTCCTTCTCACCTTCGTCCTGGCGTGGATCGTGCTCGGCACCATAGCCGCGACCGCGCTGTCCTCGGCCGGTCCGGTGTATTTCGGCCGCGTCACCGGCGTCGAGGACCCGTTCGCCCCGCTCATGGCCTATCTGCGATCGGTGAACGAGACCTACCCCGTCGGCGCGCTCAACGCCCAGGAGTACCTGTGGAAGATCTACCAAGACGGCGGTTATGCCCCGGGCAGTGGAATTTCGGCGATGCCGAGCCTGCATGTCGCCACGGTCTTTCTCTTCGCCCTCGTCGGCTGGCGCTCGGGTCCCGTCGCCGGCATCGCGTTGACCGCTTATGCCGTGATCATCTTCATCGGATCGGTCCATCTCGGCTGGCACTACGCTATCGACGGTTACCTCGGCATCGCCGGCGTCTGGCTCATCTGGAAGTTCGCCGGCTTCGTGCTGGGACGGCCCGCTCCGGCGCCCGGGCGTGAGCGATCGGTCGTAAGCGACCGGACTTGACAGGCGCGCGGGATGGAGGCGCGCCACTTGCCCTGCCACGTCCTTTGGCGGAAACCCCGGTGGCAATGCGATGTTAGAGCGATATGACCTCTGATGAGTCGACCGCGGCAAGCGGCTGGCGGCGGGCCGTTCCCTACCTCCTGATCTTCGGCCTCTGCCTCGCGGTGCAGGCCGCCCTCACCGCCTTGAAAGTGCCGCAAGTGTTCGATGGCGAGCTCCTCGGCACCGACGGCTACATGCGTCTGGTCCGCGTCGCCGGGCTCCATGAGACGGGGGCCTGGTACGACGGCTGGGTGGCGCGTTCCAACGCCCCCCATGGCGAGGTCCTGCATTGGACCCGGCCGCTCGACATCCTGCTGCTGGCCGGCGCCTGGGTCTTGACGCCGGTCATGGGTTTCAGGGAGGCGCTGTTCTTCGCCGGCGCCTTCGTCTCGCCGTTGCTGTGGGTGTTCACCGCCGTCGCCTTCGCCTGGGCGGGCGAGCCCTTCTTCGGGCGCTCCGGCCGCTATCTCGCCATGATCGCGTTCCTCGTCCAGCCGGCGGTCATGGACTACTCCCTGGCCGGCCGGGCCGACCACCACATGCTGCTTCTGCTGATCTTCGTGGTCTCCTTCGGCCTGACGGCGCGCATGCTGCTGACGCCGTTCCATGCCGGCCTCGCCTTGGCCGCCGGGGCGGTGACGGGTCTCGGCCTTTGGGTCGGTCCCGAGTTCCTCCTCGCCCTGCTTGCCGCCTTGGCGGCGATGACCTTGGGCTGGGTGCTCCATGGCGCCGATGGGGCGTTGAAGAATCGGGGCTTCGCCATCGGCCTGGCGGTGACGGTGGCGCTGGCGCTGCTCGCCGAGCGGCCGCTGGCGGCGATCTTGACCGAGGAACACGATCGGCTCTCCATCGTTCATTTCACCCTCACCCTGCTGGCGCTGGGCTTCTGGAGCGCCGCCAGGTTGATCGAGGGGCGTGGTCGGCGGGCGCGCGGCATCACCGGGCGTCTCGTGATCGCGCTCATCGGCGCCGCCATGGCGGGCGGGTCGATGTACCTTTTGTATCCAAAATTCTTCGCCGGGCCGATGGTCGACATCGATCCTCGCGTCATTCCGATCTGGTTCGACAAGATCGTCGAGAGTCTGCCTCTGCTGCCGACCGACGCCCGCGGCGCCGGGCTGCTTCTGTACTATCTGGGGGCGGCGCTCGTTTGCCTTCCCTTCCTCCTCACGTTGCTGGTGCGCGAGCGCTCCCGACCCCTCTGGCTGGCGTGGCTTTATGTCGGGCTGGCGCTCGCCATCTATCTTCCGCTGGCGGTTTTCCAGGTGCGGCTGGCGATATACCCGGAAATATTGATGGCTCTGGTGATCGTGACGCTGGTCGTCCGCGTCCGCCGCCGTCTCGACCGGGACACCTTGGGTGGGGCATTGGCGCGCGCCCTGGCGACCGTCGGTTTGCTGGTCGGTTTCTCCGCCGCGGGGTTGGTGCTGTACCAAGGCATTCCCGCCGTTGCCGGCGTGCCCGCCGCCCCTAAGGGGACCGGCGGGGCCATCTGCCGCTTGAAGGACATGGCGGCTTATCTCGACCGGCCCGGTGGCTTCGGCCGGCGCCGGCACACCATCCTCGCGACCGTCGATTACGGGCCGGAGCTTCTCTACCGGACGCGCCACGCCGTCATCGCCACGCCCTATCACCGCAACCCCGGCATCATCGACGCCCATCGCATACTCACGGCGGGCACGGACAGGGAAAGCCGGCGGTTGCTCGAGGCGCGCGGCGTCGATCTGATCCTGTTGTGCCCAAGCGCGCCCGAGCGGACGTATTTCTCCAACCCCGGGGGCGCCCGGGCGACGCTCTACCGGCGCTTGGCGGCGGGCCCGCCCTCCGTACGACTTCGGGAGGCGGGCCGGGCGCCGGCGTGGCTCAGCCGGGTGGCGTTGCCGGCGGAGTTGGCGGGCGGTTTCCGGCTTTACGAGGTCATCCGCGCGCCTTAGCGGCTAATCCAAGAGAGCAGGCGGGCGGAGGGCGAGGCAGGCGTCGCGCATGCCCCAAAAGCGCCCCGGCGTTGACCGGCGCCGGGGCGAAACCGATATGCTGGTGGTGGATCGTCGGGCCGTTACCCGGCGGCGGATGGCTCGCGGGCTTGCGGCTGTTACGGCTTGGCCAGTCCGTTCTGTCCGTTCAGTCCGTTCATCCGTTCGTCCGTTCGTCCGTTCTGTCCGTTCTGTCCGTTCTGTCCGTTCAGTCCGTTCTGTCCGTTCGCTTGCGCCCTCGCCATCTCGGCCTGCTGGGCCATCACCGACTTCTCGACCCGGGGGAACTGGTTGCCGGGGATTTGCCACCTCAGCCGATAGATCCGCGGCGAGCCGTTGCGCCAGAGGTCGCTGTCCCGGCCGGCGGCGTGGATGGCGATGGTGCTCCACCTGTAGGCTTCGACGATGCTTTTCTTGATGCCCCTGCCGTTCTCGTAGAGCAGGCTGAGTTGCCACTGTGCCTTCACATGGCCCCGCTCGGCGGCTTGCTTGAACCAGTTGGCGGCTTCGCGGTGGTTGGGCGGAATGCCCTTCCAACCCTTCTGGAATAGCGAGCCCAGCGCATATTGGGCCTCCAGATGCCCCGCCTTGGCGGCGGCGGCGTACCACTTGATGGCCTTGGAGCGGTCCCGTTCGACGTCGTTGCCGATGGCGTAGGCGCGACCAAGATCGTATTGGGCGTCGACGTCGCCCTGCTCGGCCCGGGCGCGATCCCCGGCCAACGGGTCGGCGTCGAGGACGTTGAGTTCCATGGCCTCGCCGTTTTCCTGCGCCGGCTGGGCGGGTTCCGCCGAGACACTCGGGTGCCACAAAGCCAATAACAGGATGGCAAGCGGGAGTGCTTTCATCATTGACCTCCAACTGGTTATTGGCGATCGCGCCAAGCCGTTCTGCGCCATTGCAGGCAGGTTGAACCGTTATCTCACGAAACCGGTTAAGGAAGGGTTCACAGACATGGTTAGCGCCACTTTAATCCTAACTTTAGCCCTACAGAACAAGTGGTTGATATTCAAGTGGACTCCGCGCAAAGGGCTCGGGTGGGCGACGGGCTTTTCCACGACGATCGGGACGACAATCTATAGACGAAGATATTTAGCATATGACAGTGGGAAGTTGTGGCTTCCCGAAGCGCCCGGCCCGGCCACCGGGCGGACCGGGCGCGAACCGTCGGCGCCGGCGGAAACGTCATAAGGTTTCACTTGTTAGGAATTCCTTAACCAGCTATCTTCCACAATGCAGGCTTACTCATGATAAAAACCTTGGGGGGGATTGGCCGTGGAGTCGCACTCGCGGCAGGCACATATCTGAAGGGCGAAGACCGCGCTTCGACAAATGGGAGTAATTGGTCATGAGGGCACGCGCAATGATTATGCTTGGACTGGCGTTGGCCTTAGGGGCCGTCGCGGTCTTTTTGGCACGGGACTGGCTCGAGAGCCAGGTGCAGCCCGTCGTCGTCGAGAAGCCGACCGTCCCCCTGACGACGGTCGTCGTCTCCCGCGCGAAACTGGCCTACGGCAACAGGATCGCCGCCGAGCACGTCCGTGAGATCAGGTGGCCGTTGGACAGCGTTCCGACCGGCGCTTTCAAGACCGTGGACGAACTTTTCGGCAAGGGAGAAGAGAGAGTCGTGCTCCGGCCCATTTCGCCGGGCGAGCCGATCCTGCCCGGCAAGGTGTCGGGCTTCGGCGAAAGGGCGACCCTGTCGTCCATCCTCGAAAAACACATGCGCGCGGTGACGATCCGCATCAACGACACCTCGGGCGTCGCCGGGTTCGTGATGCCGGGCGACAAGGTCGACATCCTGCTCACCCGCGACGATAACGGCAGGCTGATCACCGACATCCTGTTGCAGAACGTCAAGATCCTGGGGATGGACCAGAAGGTCGAGGATGTCGAGGGCAAGCCGAGAGTGGCGAAGGCCGCCACCATCGAGGTTACCCCGGTCCAGGCCCAGAAGATCGCCCTGGCCCAGCGCGTCGGGCAGCTGTCCTTCATGTTGCGCAGCATCTCCAACGCGGCGCCGACGGAGCGCCAGACGATCACCCTGACGGACCTCAGGGTCGGCGAGATCAACACCTCGCCGCAGCCGCAGATCATCCAGCCGATCGCCGCTACCCCGGAGCCGGCGACCGACGGCTCGGCCTCGACGGCGTCGATCGTGCGGACGCTGCCGCCGGAGCCGAAGCCCAGGAAGAAGAAGAAAGTGGTCAACCGGTTTACTTCGGTGAAGATCATTCGCGGGCTGACGCGGACCACCGAGCAGGTGCCGAAGGAAGGCTCCCGGTCGGCGCTCAGCCAGGGTTCGGCGCCGGTGAACTTGCGGCCTTAGCCCGCCATTCGCGGCAAGAATTTCAGGTAAGTAGTAAATCATCGGGAGTTGAAGTAGGGAAGGGCCCAAGTTTCGAGCTGACGAATTATATATTGACTTCCGTGCGCGAGGCGGTTCATCTACGACCGAACCGTCCGGGAAGTAAACGTGCTGAGAATATAAAATATGAACTGTACCCAGCGGGGGTGGCTACTATGGTTCCTTTAAATAAAGCGGCGCGGTCTTTGCTGCTAGGGCTCGGCGTCGTCGTGCTCCTGGTGGTTGTCCTTGCCTTTCGGAGTACGGCGCAGCCGGCGGTGACGGTGGAAATCCTGACCCCGGGTCACGCCGGCGAGTTCATCGTCCCGCTCAACAAATCGCAGATCCTTCGTCTCAACGTCCCCTACACCGACCTCTCGATCGGCAATCCCAAGATCGCCGACGTGCTGCCGATAACGACCAAGCAGATCTACGTCCTGGGCAAGGAGGTCGGCCTGACCAACCTCCTGGTCTACGGCGAAGATGGGGCGCTGCTGGCGGTTCTCGACCTGGTCGTTACCTACGATGTGGAGGGGTTGAAGCAGCGGCTGTTCGAACTCCTGCCGAACGAGAAGATCGGCGTCCGCGCCGTCGGCGACTCGGTCGTCCTCACCGGCACGGTGTCGACGGGCAAGAAGATTTCCCAGGTGCTGGCGATCGCCGAACGGTTCGCGCCGAAACAGGTCGTCAACATGCTCAACGTGAAGGGCTCCCAGCAGGTGATGCTGGCGGTGCGCTTCGCCGAGGTCACGCGCACGGCGAAAAAGGAGTTGGGATTTAACCTGGCCGGTAGATTTGGCGACATATTCACCATCTCAACCGGCAGGCGGGGAAGCGGCGCTCTTGGCTCCGCCCTTGACATCATCAATGGCGGCACCATCTTCGCGGATCCCACCGCGTTCGTCTCGACCCTTTTCAGCCCAATCAGCGATTTCGCCTTTCTCTTCGATGCCCTGGAGGAGAAAGGCGCGATCAAGACCCTGGCCGAGCCCAACCTCATGGCGCTCTCTGGCGAAACGGCGAGTTTCCTTGCCGGCGGCGAGTTCCCGATCCCGGTGCTGGAGGACATCGAAGGCGGCGGACAGCCTTCGATCACGGTCGAGTTCAAGGAGTTCGGCGTCAGCCTGTCCTTCACGCCGACGGTGTTGGAGAATGGCCGCATCAGCCTCGTGGTCATCCCGGAGGTGAGCACGCTAGATCCGAACCCCGCGTCCACCAGCATCACGATCGGCGGGGCCGTTATTCCCTCGCTGGTCACGCGCCGGGCGTCGACGACGATCGAGCTCGGCGACGGGCAAAGCTTCGTCATCGCCGGCCTGTTGGAGAACAGTTACTCCAACTCCATCGACCAGTTCCCGTGGCTCGGCGATCTGCCGATCCTCGGCGCCCTGTTCAGGAGCACCAGATTTAAGCGCTCCGAGACCGAGCTCATGATCCTGGTCACGCCCTATATCGTCAAGCCGGCGAAGGCCGGCACGGTGATCGGCTCGGCCGACCTCTACAAACCGCCGAGCGACGTCGATCTCTTTCTCTTCGGCGAAATCGACGCCCCCGGATCGGGCATGCCCCAGGCGGGCAAGAGCATGAGCGGCGCCCCGGGCGGCGGCGGCCTCAGCGGTCCTTATGGACACATCATTAAGTGAATCAGGCGAGGTCTATAATGAAGCAATTTCGATTGATCCTGGGGCTTGTGCTCCTCCTCGGTCTCGGGGCGTGCGAGCAGTTCACCCAGGAGCGGTTCACCCCGCCGTTCACCCAGGGGTTTACGACATCCCTGGTCTCGACGGGGCCCGGTTTCGGTAACGCCATGGGACACAACTGGGCGGTCCAGGTCGTCGATCCCGAAGGCGCACCGGTGGGCATACCGCCGGTGATGGACGGCCATCGCGCCGCCAGCGCCATCGACCGCTACGAGAAGGGCAAGGTCTTCAAGCCCGAAGCAATCACGACGACGACCGGCGTCATCGGCGGCGGGTCTGGCGGCAAGTAGCATCTGACAACATTTGGCGGCGCCGGGGGAGGCCATTGTGGGTGACAGCCAAACAAGCGAAAAAAAAGGCGGATCGCGCAAATCCCTGATCCGGGACGCGCGCGGCGCGGTGGCGGTGTATGTCGCCATCGTCGCGCCGGTGCTGTTCGGCGTCGGCGCCCTGACCCTCGACGTCGGGCGCCTGATTACATTGCATACCGAGCTTCAGGCCGCCGCCGACGCGGCGGCGATCGCCGGCGCGGTGGAGCTCAACCGTTCCCCCGGCGCGATCGAGAAGGCGAAGGAAGCGGCGGCGGATGCGCTCGCCAACATCCAGACCTTCGCCACCGGCACCAAACAAGCCATCCTCGACACCACGACCCTGAAGGCGACGGACTGCGGCCTCAACCCCGCCTTGGGCACCCCCTGCATCCGCTTCCTGAGAAGCCTGCCGCAGGATGATTCGTCTACCATCCCTCCCACACGTGGCGACGACCTTCCGATCACCGGCACGGACTATATCGACCCCACGGTCGGTTCACAGGATTCGCGGGACGAGGAGGCGCGGTTCATCGACGTCCACATCGAAGCACGGGACGTCACCAACATCCTGGTCAGGCTGTTGATGCTGATGGGCCAGACCCCGCTGTTGACCTCCACCACCTCGGCGACGGCGGTGGCCGGCCAGGACCAGGTGATCTGCGAATTTCCCGCCATGTGGATGTGCAACCCCAGCGAACCTCTTGGCAACACCAATCAGGAGTTAGAGATCGACATGACGCTCCTGGAGGGACGGCAGATGAGGATGTTCCTACAGGCGAACGCGGGCGGGGGCGGCGGGTCTTACACCCCAGGCAATTGGGGGCTTCTGTGCCCGAACGGGAGCGAGAGTGATGGCGACAAATGTGGTGGCTCCGATACCGCGAAAGGGCTGGCCTCGACCGACGGCAATTGCGTCGGCCGGAATAACATGACGGTGAAACCAGGCGTCACCTTGCCGGCGATTCGCGCGGGCATAAACGTCCGCCTGGATTATTACACCTCCTTCGCCAAGGATGGCGGCAACTCGTGGCGCGATGATTCCAAGTACATGCCGGCGGCTAATGTGACCCAGGGCGGCGAACCGAAGGTGAAAGGCAGCAAGACCTGCGAATACGAAGATCTCAAAAACCCCAATGAAAAAGCCATGGGGTTGCCGCGGGATACGTGTTTTCCCGACGGCTGCGGAAGCGTAGACGGCAACATGGATGGGAATGACCGCATCGGCAACGGAGAATGGAATTATCCGGAATATTTCAGGATCAATCACCCGTGTAATCCGCTGCCAAAAATCCTGGACTCCGGCCTTGAGAATCCATGTAATAAAGACGACGACTGGAAGCCGGCGGATTGGGACACCGTGACGGGAGGCACACCCGCGAACCCGACATGGCCGCCGACGCGCTACGATACCTACCGCTACGAGATCGAATCGACCCCGGTTTCCATCGTGTCGGACAGTCCGCCCCAGCCCATATACACAGCCGACGGTACCCCGGACGGCTCAACCGGGGAAAATGGCGGTCCCCAGTGCTACACGGGAGACGAGGTACCCGGGGTTCCGGGTTACAACTATTTTCCCGGACAAGAACGCAACAAGGCACTCTTCGGCGACCGCCGGGTTTTCCCCATCGCGGTGGTGAACTGTATCGCACGCGGAGAGGCCGGGCTCAAGGTGTCGGGCAGGTTCTCGTTTGAACGACCGACAATGGCATTCGTCTTTATCACCGAGCCTGTGCCTCCACCGAACGAGGGGAAAATTCCTCTCTTCGTCGAAGCCCTCGGCAAATTGGATGATGCGACATTGGACGATCTCGTCAAGGACATCGTCCAGATCTACCGCCGAGGCCGGTGAGCCCGGCGCCTGGGGGAAAGGGCAAGATCAACAACAGTCCTTAACCCGCATTTCCCAAATGAACCCCTGATTTGATGACGCGGGTGCGTGATTCTGCTATAAGAATCATATCGTTACTGGCGGATTTGGGGTGTTGATATGGCTCACCCGATGGGTGAAAGGGAAGCAGTGGTTCTGAGGCTCGATTTTGACCGCCGCTTGAAGCTTGAGTTCCACGGTTCCAAGGTCACTTCCGACGCTGGGTTGTTGTCGTACCGGGAACTGGATGATGCTCTTGGACTGACCGAGATTGCCGGGGATGCACTCACGGACACCCGTCGTGGGAAGAACGGTCGCCACGGTCTTGTCGGGCAGTTCCGTCAGTCCGTGTTCGGACGCCTTGGCGGCTACGACGACGTGAACGATGCCGACCGGCTCAGCCTCGATCCGGCCATGCGGTGGATTGTCGGCGGGAAGGCCGTCGAAAGACAAGCTGCCTCGACCAGCCAGATGGGACGTTTCGAGACGGCGCTTCTGGCCACCGACGCGAACGTTGAAGCCTTGGCCAACATGAACGGGGTATGGATCGACCGTGTGCATGACCGGCACCCGCCGACGAAGATCATTCTCGACATGGACTCAAGCGTCAGCCCGACCCACGGCGACCAGGAAGGAACGGCCTACAACGGACACTTCGGATGCACCTGCTATCATCCCCTGTTCCTGTTCAACCAGTTCGGCGACCTGGAACGGAGCTCCCTGCGTCCCGGCAACGTCCACTCTGCCGATGACTGGGAAAGTGTGCTGAAACCGGTTGTCGCTCGCTACAAGAGCCGGAAGGTACGACTGTATTTCCGGGGCGATGCCGCCTTCGCCTCGCCGGAGATGTACGAATACCTCGAAGCCGAGGGCTTCCTGTACGCGATCCGCCTACCCAAGAACCAGATTCTTCAAGAAAGCATCGCCCATCTTCTATCGCGCCCTATTGGCCGTCCGCCGAACCATGTGCGGCGCTATTACACCAGCTTCAGCTATCAGGCTGGAAGCTGGGACAGGAAGCGGCGCGTGGTGGCCAAGGTGGAATGGCATCCCGGCGAACTGGTTCCCCGTGTCGGCTTCATCGTCACCAACCTGTCGCGGCCAGCCGGGCGGGTGGTTGCTTTCTACAATCAACGAGGCAAAGCGGAGCAGTACATCAAGGAAGGCAAGCACGCGATCAAATGGACCCGGCTGTCATGTGGCAAGTTCCGCAACAACGAGGTTCGGCTCCAGCTTCACGCCCTGGCCTACAATCTCGCCAACTTCATGCGGACGCTGGCTTTGCCGAAGGAGGTCGAGCACTGGTCGCTGACCACGCTACGGGAGAAGCTGGTCAAGATCGGCGCCAAGGTCGTTCGTCATGGTCGTTACGTCACGTTCCAACTGGCCGAGGTTGCCGTGCCGAGGGAACTGTTCCGAAAAATCCTGAGCCTGATCGATGATCTACGGCGAAGACCCGTTCCGGCGTAAGCCGGAAAATCGATGGCCAGGTGAAAACGACAGGAGGGGTCTGTCTGAATGGCGGAAAATCTGGCCAAATTGCCTTCCAGACGAGGGCCAATCTTCAAAACCAGACCATCGGATGGCTGCGGAAGGGATACAGTTCCCTTGGCGGGGGAACGGTAGTACGGTTTCCACGGATTTGGATGTCATCTGGGGAATGTCGGCTTAAGGGAGAGTCGAGAGTGCAAGGGCGGGGGATGATGGGGATGCGGTCCGTTGCCGGCTTTTTCCGGGGCTTGATGGGCGCGGTTTCGGGCACCGCGGCGGTCGAGTTCGCCCTGTTCCTGTTCTTCATCCTGATGCCATTCCTGTTCGGCATTTTCGAGATCGGCCGGGCGCTGCAACAGCACCACGTGGTGACCAAGTCGGTGCGCGACGCGGCGCGCTACGTGGCGCGCCGCGAACTCGAAACTGGGACTACCGAGTTCGACGCGGGTTGTGCGAAAAAAGGCTCCTATGGGGGAGGATCGAGCCCCGCCGGCGATGCCAAGGACCTCGCCATGTACGGCAAATTTCGTCCTGCCACAACCGGCGCCACGCCGCTGATGGCGGCCTGGGACGCGGCGGCCAATCCGGCGGCTTACCAGACCGTCTGCATCACCGGGCCGAAGGCGGTCGACACCGGCACCCTGACGGTCGACGTCGTCACCGTGACGGCGTCGGTGCCGTTCGAGGATATCCTGCTCCAGGCCTTCGGGATCGGGCCGATCACCTTCGACGTCAGCCATCAGGAGCGTTACATTGGCGAATGATCCGGGGGCGAATGATCGGGGGTCGAACGATCCGGGGATGAAAGGCCGGCGAAATTCGTCGCGCCGGAAGCTGGCCGGGGACCGGGGTGGATCGATCTCGGTCGAAAACGCCATCATCTTCGGCCTGCTCATCGTGCTGACCATCGCCCTCATCGAGTTTTCCCTGGCGCTCTGGCAGTGGAACACCGCCGAGAAGGCGACCGAGCTCGGCGTCCGTTACGCCGTGCAGTCCGACCCGGTGGCGACGAACATCGCGAACTATAACGGCGTTACCGACGGGGGATTCAGTCCCGGCACGGACCTGGAGAAGACCCCGTTGGGTTTCTTTGTGGTGCGCTGTGATGGTTCGGGTTGTTCTTGCTTTGACGGTGATTGCAGCGTCGTCCAGAACATCCAGGCCCAGGACCCGGACAGCACGGGCTCCTTTGGTTTTAAAAAGGCGAACTTCGACGCCATCGTCTCTCGAATGGATGGCGTCTTTCGCGGCTCCGACCTTGGACCCGACAATGTCACCATCGATTACAGCTATGTCGGCATGGGCTTCGCCGGCCGGCCGGGCCCGGATATCGTGCCGGCGGTCACCGTCAGGCTGACCGGCGTCACCTTCGATTTCATGATCCTGAGCTTCATCCGCCCGTTGATGTTCTACGGCTCAGAGCAGCCGACCTCGAGCGGCATCCCCATGCCGCCCTTCACCGCCACCCTTTCCGGCGAGGACATGTTCAGCGCCGGCGCATCGTAAGACCACCCCCTCCAGGGGCTCCCCTGTAAGGCCTTCTTTCCCTGTATAAGGGCATCTTCCCGCCATTCGAGCCCGGCCCTTCCCCTCATCTTTGAACGCCGAACCTCCGCCGGCGCGCCGGTAACCTACCCATGCGCCCGGTTTGGCACGTGGCCACCGCCGGCCCCGCGGGCGCCGTTTGGATTCACCGTCTCAAAGAGAGCCGTCCGGATTGACCGCCGTCGTCGCCGGGAACCGATCCGGCCGTCAACGGGAAGCGGCGGATTAACCATAGTCCTTAGGGGAAAGTTAAGAATGGTTGGGCGATGATGGGGTTGCGTTATGCCGCCCGCTTGACCGGTGTGCCGATGCCGGGTTCCGGTGACGGTGGCGGCCGCTAGGGCGATGTCCGGCTCCACGCTTCGGCATCGGGCCGAACCCCACCACCGTCGGGCACCGCCGGGCACGGCCGGTCATGAGGAGCGTTACGATGTTGAACGGATTGCGTAAATCGGGGCTTAGGGCGCTTGCGCGCGAGCAGGGCGGCGCCGTCGCGGTCGAATATGCCATCATCATCGGCCTGCTTATGGTGCTGACCATCTCCATCGTCGAGTTTTCGCTGGCGCTCTGGCAGTGGAACAGCGCCGAGAAGTCGACCGAGCTCGGCGTTCGTTACGCCGTGCAGTCCGACCCGGTGGCGGCCGGTTTTTCAGGCACCGGCTGGAACGGCGTCATCGACGGGGGCTTCGAACCGGGGACCTCGCTCGATACCTCGACGCTGGGGGCCTTCAGGGTGATCTGCAACGACACCAATTGCACCTGTACGGGTTGCCCGGGCGGGTTCAGCACCACCCACGACAGCACCGCCTTCACCGACATCGTCGACCACATGTCCGGCGTCTTCTTCCGGGTGCAGCCGTCGAACGTCATCGTCGAATACGCCCATGTCGGCATGGGCTTCGCCGGCCGGCCAGGGGGGGATATCGTGCCGATGGTGACGGTCAGGCTGTCGGGCGTCACCTTCGATTTCATGGTCCTCAACTTCCTCCGCCCGATGATGGTCGGCGGCGCGCAGCAGTCGACCTCCAACGGCATCCCCATGCCGCCCTTCACCGCCACCCTTAGCGGCGAGGACATGAACACCGCCGGCGCCTCCTAGCCCCCTTCCGTTATGCATGGGCGCGGCCTGGTGGCGATCCAAGGGTTGACATAGCCCCCCCTTTGTGCCGAACTCCTAGCCCTTTGTTAACCGACCGAAGTTGGCCGGGAGCGCCAGTTTATGGCGGAATCTAACCTCTTGTTAACTATCTATCGTTAAGCTCTGCACCAACGCCGTAAAGGTATGAATTTCCTGCCTTTCGTGATGGTTTGGAGCTGTGAAGGGAAAGATGAAACTCCACGGGCCAATGAACGTTCTCGCCGTGGTTCAGTCCGAGGAGATCAAGGACACCCTCAACAACGTTCAGGTCGAGAACAACAACGTCAACTTCGACGTGTTCGTGGGCAGGGTGGGGGATGTCGGTCCCGACGTGATCGACGGCCATGGGCCGGACGTGCTGCTGCTCGACATCGACTTGTCGGATAACTCCGAAGTCGAGGCCCTCGGCAGGATCATCCGCACCTACGGCAAGTCCTTGAGCGTCGTCGCCACGGCGGAAGACGCGACATTGGAGGGCGTGCGGCGCTTGATGCGGCTCGGCGTGGCGGACTTCCTGCCCCAGCCGATTTCGGATTCCGAGTTGACCGCGTCGCTGGAATACGCGTTGCGCAAGATCCGTCATGACGAGGGCGCGGACCACGCGCGGGCCCGCGTCTTCTCTTACATCAAACCCGTCGGCGGCATGGGCGCGACGATGCTGGCGGTGCAAAGCGCCTATTGTCTGGTCGCCATGGAGACGAAGGAATCCCAGGTGTGTCTGCTCGATCTCGATCTGCAGTTCGGCAACGCGGCGGTCTACCAGGACCTGCAAGGCAAGTTCAGCATCATGGATGTGGTGCTTTCGCCGGGGGAACTCGACGGCGCCTTTTTGCGCGGCGTCATGGCCCATCACAATAGCGGCATCGACGTCCTGACCGCGCCTCTGACCGTCGAGCCTCTCGATGCGTTGACGCCGGAATTGGTGGCGAGGCTGCTCGATGTCGCGGCCGAGGA
>JADFJG010000072.1 GCA_022566265.1 Pseudomonadota bacterium
CTGTTCCATAACGTGCATTACCTGCCGCTGATGGCGACCGTCGTTCTCTGGTATGTACTGATGGAGAACGTTACCGGCGTGAAGTCGATCTTCGGGCCGAATTTCTCGAAGGCTGTTTTCGCCCTGTATTTGATCTTCGTTCCGCCGACCTCGCTCTATCACATGTTCCTCGAACCCGATTTGACCGAAGCGGTCCGCGTGGTGGGATCACTGCTGTCGCTCTTCATCGCCGTCCCGACCGTCCTGGTGTTCGTCATCATCATCGCGTCGCTGGAAACCCATGCCAGGGCGCAAGGGGCGCGGGGCTTGTTTGGCTGGATGAAGTTGCTGCCGTGGGAAAATCCGGCGATGGCGGCGGTCGCCATGGCGACGGTGAACCTGGCCATTGGCGGTGTTTTCTCTCTCGTGCTGATCCAGGAGAAGCTCGCGGTTCTGCTAAGCGATACCTTCTTCGTTCCCGGTTATTTTCACTTCTTGACCGTCGGGACCATATCGCTGACTTTCATCGCCACACTCATTTACGTCATCCCGGCGTTGACCGGGAATCTGTGTTGGCGTCCAAACCTCCTCTCCAGGTTGCCATATGTCTTGACTACCGGGCTCGCCCTGTTCGGCATAGGAGGAATTTGGGCCGGCTACCACGGCGTTCCAAGGCGCATCTTCGATCTCAGCTACCATGTCGATTCACCCTTGGAACATATCGATGCCCCCTTCGTATGGGGAACGCTGATGGGTGTGATAGGCGCCGGATCCCTGCTGATGACGATCGTGCTTGCCATCTATATTTACGCCCTTGTCCGGATGCTGATCTCGGTGAACCGCGAAGTTGGCGTCCCCATGGAAAATCTCAAGGTTCGCTCGTGGGATGGCGCCGCCATCGAGCGCCAGCGCGCGTGGGTAGGACCCCTGTGCGTCTTCGCCTTGGTCGCCGCGATGTATCTTTTTACGGCGTTAAGCTTCGAGATCCTGGAAAGTGTGCCGATCCTGGGCGAGGTCGGTGGACACTGAGGTCACCGATCCGCCGGCGAGGAGAACGAGATCATGAAGCAGCTCGATGTTGTGCTCTTGGCTATCGTGTTCGTCGTTTGGAGCGCGCTGGCGCTGATGTACGCCACCGTCCCGATGATCCTGATGCCCACCAGTTTTCGTGTCTGGGGGCTCGGCGCGGTCCTGTTCCTGGTCCTGACCATCCTGACTTTTCTCGCCGGCCGAGGCCGGCGGTAGCAACGCTCCCACGGCGTCACTTGCGCGCCGTCAGGGCCTGTTCCAGAGCCTCACGGATAAACCGCTGGTAAGGGATCCCGCGCCGTTTTGCGCGCTCTTTCAGGGCATCGAGCAGGGCCCGCGGAAGGCGCATATTAACCCGCGCGTCCTTTTTCTCGAACTCGAACCGCACCGGCTCGGCGCCCGAAAGGTCGTAGCCGGAAAGATCGGCGGTATCGATAAAGCGCTCGGCTTCCCGGTCGGTCTTAAAGGTCGGGATTTTCTTCTTCATAGCACTCGATCTCCTTTTGGTGCATGAAATACCAAAGGTCCTTGATAATGACCCCTAGAGATCGGGCAGGCGATCCGCCGGGTAGGAGGGAAGCCGCCGGCGATGCACCGCATCGTCAAGGTTTTCCGACGCCCTCCGGCGGTTCGCATGCCCGACCGGAACGGCGGCTTCCCAAGGCTTTCGGACGGCGTCCCGCATGGCTTCCGATGTTTCACATCGCCGCGCCACGCGCTCCTAGCCGAAAACCTTGGGAAGCCGTCTCTAGGGGTCATTATCAAGGACCTTTGGTATAATGGGCGCTGATCGGGCGGATGAAATTCTGTCCGCCGCGTTCACGCACGGTGAAAACCAGAAAGACATAACGGCCCGCCCGGGTCGTTCCGATTGCCCGCAATCGTTCCTCGGCGGTCGAGTGGGCGGTGTCGGGCAAGATCATGATGGGCCGCGCAAACAACCCCTCGATCTCATCAACGGAAACGCCGTGCTTTTGGCATTTGGCCCGATTCCCAGTATCCCAATCAAAACCTGAAACGAACGTATTCATACAAAAATAGTATGTACTATTGTATGGACGTTTGTCAACAGTATTCTTGTAGGGCCTACCCTGTTTGCCTTCTTCCTATAGCGGCCCGATGTCGAAATCTAGCGCGCCATGGGCCTGGCGCAGGGCCTGCTCGGCGGCTTGGGGGGTTTCGGCCTTGGCGAAGATGAAGCCGAGATATTTGTAGCCTTCGGGAAGCGGCACGAGTTCCCCTCCGGTGGCAATGCTGATCGTCACCTCCTCGATGCCGGCGACGGCGCGGGCCGCATCGAGCCCCCTCACCTCACGCAGCCTGCCGGCCCTTGGCACCGGGATCATCATCACCCCGGCGGCCCGCCCTTCGCGCTCGATCGAGGGCACCGGCAGGCCGAGGGCGTGGCCGAGGATGAGTTCCTCGAGGGTCACGCCGGCGCCGAAGCGCAAAATGCGCGAGCACAGCCCGCCGATCGAACGCGCCGCGATCTCCACCACCCAGGGCACGCCATCGACGATTCGCATCTCGGCATGGATCGGCCCGTCCTCGAGGCCAAGGGCGGCGGCGGCCCTTTGGGTGGCTTCGGTGATGGCGTCCTGGACCCCGGCGGGAAGGCGCGAGGGCGTGAGGTAGATGGTTTCCTCGAAGAACGGACCCTCCATGGGGTCGGGCTTGTCGAACAGCGCCAGGGGGACGAGCCGCCCGGCCCGCAGCAACCCCTCGAGCGCCACTTCCGTGCCCGCTATATAGCCCTCGGCCAGGATATGGCGGGCCTCGTCGCCGCCGGCGGCGGCATCGGGCTGCTCGAGGATCCTGACGATGCGATGGAAGGCGGCGACGAAGGCTTCGGCGTCGTCGACCCGGATGACGCCGCGGCTCGCCGACAGCGCCAGGGGCTTCAGCACACAGGGGTAGAAGCTCATCCGCGCCGCGCGCCCGGCGTCATCGTCGACCGAGAGCAGCCTGAACTCGGGCGACGCCAGGCCTGAATTCGCGAGACGCGTCCTCATGCGGTATTTGTTGCGCGCCGCCGCCACCGCGTCCGGCGCATTGTGGGGCAGGCCCAGGGCTTGGGACGCCCTGGCCGCCAGCACCGTCACTTCCTCGTCGACCGCAACGATGGCGCTCAGCGGGTATTCGTCGGCATAGGCGACGATCTGACCGACGCCCTTCTCCAGATCGTGGAAGTCGAGGGTGACGGTCCGCCCCTCGGCGAACTCCTCCAGCACCTGGCGCCGGTTGGAACCGACGGCGATCTCGGCCCCAAGGGAATGGGCGGCGTCGAGGAAATCGGCGACGCGATAGGACGTGGTCGGCACCAGCAGCAACAATCGCCGGTCGCCGCCACCACTAGCCATGGAAAATCTTCCCTGTCATCGGCGGAAGACAGCCGCTTTCAGACCCCGGCCAACTGGTTCGTGGTCGGCTCGGCACAGCAATACCAAGGCTCGCTCAGGCACGGCACCGGCGTCTCGCCGCCGTTCAAGGACGCCGGCGGCGCGCGGCCGGGCAGGTCCGCGGCGTCGGTGGCGGCGCGCCAGATCGTGGCGAAGATTTGCCCCCGTCCCTCGCCGTCCGCCTCGCCCTCCTCGACGATTTTCTGCACCCGGCGCTGCAGCGCATCGACCCGGGGATCGTCATGAGCCCAGCGGTAGCTCAGGAGGGCGGCGTCGAAATCGCCCAACCGGGCCTTGAGTTCCGGGACCTCGAGCAGGCGCGACCGCTCCGTCACCAGGAGACGGATGGTGAGTTGTACCGGCGCTATGTGCGCGATCAGATCCAACTCCGCCAGAAGCTCCAGCAGATCGACATAACCGGCCAGCGTCGTCCACGGCAAAAACGGGATGAACGTCGGCGACAGCGTCAGCCCGGCTTCACGGGCCAGGGCGACGGCGCGGATGAAGTCGTCCCGGGTGTGATCCTTCTCCAGCAGCTTAAGCACGTCGTCATCGATCGATTCCACCGCCGTGGTGACGAACAGGCAGCCGGTCGCGGCCAGGGTCGCGAGGTGGCGGCGATGCTCCAACAGGTGCTCCACCTTGATGGTCGCATCGTAGGTGAGATCGGGGAACGCCTCATGCAACGCCTCGACCAGCTTGAGGGCATGGCCGATACCGTTGAAGAAATCGGGATCGCCGAAGGTTATGTGGCGCGCCCCGGCGGCGACCTGACGGCGGATGTCCTCGATGACGATGTCTCGCTGGACGATATGGAACCGCCCGCCATAGACCGGCACCACGGGACAGTGCCGGCAGAGATGCTTGCAGCCGCGGCTGGCCTCGGTATAGCCGGCGACGCGGCTTTCCCCATTGCCGAGATCGAGATAGGCGTAGCTTGAAAGCTCCGGCAGTCCGCTTCGGTCGGGCACCCGGAAGCGCTGATTGGCGAGGTTAATCAAGGGCTCGCTCTGGCTTTCTGGGGACCCGGCGCCGTTGGCGGCAAGGCGCTTATAGAGGCTCAAGAGCCCGCTTTCGAACTCACCGCCCAGGATGGTGCCGGCGCCGAGGCCACGCAGATAGTCCTCGTTCAGCGGCGCATAGAGGCCGTAGAAACAAAGGTGCGCCTCAGGGTTGAGAGCCTTGAGCCGGGGCACCAGGGAGCCGGCGATGCGGGTCGCCGTGTGCATCGGCAAATAGACCGCGATCAGCCGCGCTTCCCTGACCGCGTCCCCGTCCAGCCCTTCGACGGCGAGGTCGATGCACCGGACCTGCGCGCCGGCCTCATTGAGCCAGGCGGCGGGCGACGCCAGCCCAAAGGGCTGATGGCCAAGTTCGTAGGTCGAGAGGAGGACAACCTTCATCCGCGCACATCTCCCCAGGCGATGGCGGCGAAGCCCGGACGGATCACATCGTCGGTCGGGGAACTAGACCGGGCTCATGCCGCCCTTGCCGGGCTCATAGTAGGGATTGGAACCGCCGGCATGGTCGGTGGTGTCGAGCACGGTGGTGATCTGGGGCACTACCCGTTTGATCTCGACCTCGATGCCCTGCTTGAGGGTGACGTCCGCCATGCCGCAGCCCTGGCAGCCGCCCTCGAGGCGGATATAGACGGTGTCGTCCTGGACGTCGACGAGGGAAATGTGCCCGCCGTGGGAGGCCACGGACGGATTGATGCGTTCTTCCAGCACCTGCAGGATCGCCTGCGCCTCGGGGGTGTTCAGCCCGGGCTTGGAACTGGTATCGAGGTAGTCCTTGAGACCGGTGACCTCGGGGACGTAATGGCGCAGCATGTTCTCGATACCGCCGCGCGCGGCCCAACCGCCGCCCACCATCTCGAGGATGACGAGGCCGTCCTCGAAGCCGTGGAAGATGACGTCGCCGCCGTTTTGTGCCACCGCCGGGCGGATGCGGGTGTCGATGAGGTCCCTGATCTGGGCGCTGACCTCGTCCTCTTCCTCAGCCGCGCCATTGCCTGCCGGCGCCTCGGCGGCGGCGTCGATGACGGCATCCCCGGCGACGAAATGCTCCATGATGGCGCCGAGGATGGCGGGCTTGAGGACAAGCCAGTTCTCGGCGTCGCTTATCGCCACCGTTATCGTCTCGGCGTCGAGCGCCACCCGGGCCACCCCGTCGATGGCGAACAGGCGCCGGGCCAGCGGCGAACCGTTCGAGGCCTCGATATCGGCGAATTCGGCCGTTCCCGACCCCATCACCGGCTTGCCGGGTAGAAACTTCACCGTCCCTGGATCGGACGTTGCCTCGGTCTGGATGAACATCTTTCAAGACTCCTCCGTAAGGCGCTGGGGGTTCTTAATTAAATGTGTCCTGGCGCCGCTTTGTCCAGGACTCATTACGCCCTCACCAGCCGTTGCAGCGCGGCCAGCGGGCGATGATTTCGCTCCCCCCCTCGATCACATGATAGGCGTCGTGCGCCGCCCCGGTCATGCAGGCATGGTTGGGCAGCACCCGGAGTCCATGGCCAATTGGCCTTGTTGTCAACCCGATATTGCCTTACGCTATTACATCACCCTGATGGGATACAGAGACGCCACCCAGTTTTTGCGCTCTATTGTTGATTATTGGCATGTCGTGTCTACCCGCAGAGATTCAATGGCCTAAAATGCTTCTGGGTCTCGCCAACACTGTTGCACTAACTCCAGGCTTGTTACTCACACTGACACTTATGGTAAGATCCCAAGAAAAAACCTATGGCTCTAACAAGTTCTCAGGAGCATGGTCATGACGATCGAATATCTCCACTTAACGAATCTAGGCCCCTTTGACGATATAGAGTTTCATTTCGACAAAAATGTGAATGTATTTTTAGGTCCTAACAACTGTGGCAAGTCCACTGCGTTAATGGCACTTGCCGATATTATTGTCTTCCCATTTAACATCCCGCGAAAACTGCTCCGGGACGGTACCTCTAAATACAAGATACGTGCCAATTTAACACCCAATAACCAAAAAAAGATATATTCTGGAGAATTACCTATATTTTGGTCTAGTCCAAATCATAAGTTTGAAAAACGGGAAGCAGAGCGATTATCCGACATAGGTTTCAGCATTTTCATTCCCGCTATTCGTAGGAGCACTGATTATAGATCAAAAGGACCAACGGTTGGTAAGGATGTGTCGCGCAAGGACAAGTTATCCGAGGATTATAGCTTAGATGAACCACTAACTTTCGCACTTTGGAGAAAAAAGTCATACGATCTATCAGAGCTGCTAGATCCAGAGTTTCAAAAGCGGGCTAAATTTTCGAAAGTCGGCCCATCGTTGGTAACGGACGAGGCAATAATACAGACGATAATTGACTTAGACTACAGGTCATATCGCGAAAAAAAACCATTCGTTCGCCTACTGATAGAACAAATAGCCCAGATATCATCTGAAATAACGGAAGGTTTTCCGTTAAAATATATTGGGGTTGGAGAAGACAAAAACGGACTTTATCCGGAATTTAGAACTCCAGACGGGGATCTACCATTGAATGTTTTGAGTCAAGGTACCCAATCTATTTTGCAGTGAGTATCTCATTTAGTGATCGGCTATGCAAGTTATTATGGTTACATTAAAAACTATACAAGGCAACCGGCCATCCTAGTAATAGATGAACTTGACTCTCACCTACACCCTTCTTGGCAACGACGAATTCTCCCAACGCTGGCAAAACATTTCCCGAAGCTACAGCTTTTCTGCTCGACACACTCTCCACTGATGCTGGCCGGCCTTAGGACAGGCCAGGTCCAGTTGCTCCGGCGAGATAATAAAGGCAAGGTAACCGTGTCAACCAATGAAACTGACATCGTCAGTTGGTCTGGTGATGAAATTTTGCGGAATCTCTTTAGCATAGTGAATGCGACTGACCTCGAGACTGAGGAAAAACTTGAGAGACTCAAGACGTTACGGCAGAAAAAAAGGCTCTCGAAAGAGGAAACAAGAGAACTCAACCGACTTCGACGCACCATAAATAAAAATTTGTTATCATCTCCCATCTCTCATGACATTGAACAATTGGTAGATAGCCTGAAGAAAACAATAGATATGCCGTCGGCCAAAAAGAAGTCCAAAACACTAACGTCGCGCGCGAGTAGGCCACGTAGCGCTAGAAGGAAGTCAGTTTCTGAACGAGGTACGGGGCCTAAGTAATGCACTGGGTGGACCGTGGCCCCGAGCCGGAAGGGCCTAAATGATATTTCCGCGCGTTACACACCAAGATGGATAAGGTACTATGAGGAAGGAAAGAGAAAGAAACCAAGCGATTCCAAGTGGCGTGAATACCACGAACCTTTGAGTAAGTCGTTTTACAATCTGTGCGGTTATTGCGAGGAGAGTTGCAAGGGTGAAGTAGATCACTTTCGGCCGAAAAGCCGGTTTCCCGAACGTGTTTATCAGTGGTCAAACTGGATTTTCTCCTGTCACGACTGCAATCATGCGAAACTCGACAAGTGGTTTGCAATGGGTTATGTGGACCCGTGCGCCGAAACACGCGCCGGGCACCCAGAAAACTATTTCGAATTCGACGTGACAACAGGCGAAATCCTTCCGAGACCGGGATTGACTGCGCGTCGCGAAGAAAAAAGTTTGCGGATGATCGACGATCTACATCTTAATGCACATCATCGTCTTAAAGCGCGAGTTGAATGGATCGAGGTGCTATCCGGAGTCATATCGGAGAATTCGTCGCATAACGAAAACGTTAGAGCTTTCTGTAACTTGGTCGCGTCTAGAAAGACGCGACTGTCCAGTGTCGCTCGCGCCCTTCTCGTTCAGCGAGGATACGAATTTGACAACACGTGATTAACGCTACAGACACAACGAGCCACCGTGCCCTAACTTCCCTCACCAGCCGTTGCAGCGGGGCCAGCGGGCGATGATCTCGCTCCCCCCCTCGATCACATGATAGGCGTCGTGCGCCGCCCCGGTCATGCAGGCATGGTTGGGCAGCACCCGCACCCTGGCGCCGATTGGAAAGCTCTCGAAAGGGATCGGCGATTGGCAGGCGACGATGCCGTGCTCCTGATGGACCGACACCACCTTGAGGCCGTCATGAGGGTGGCCGGTGAGGGCGTCTCGGACCAGGCCGAAGCCGCAATCATCGGCCAGTTGCGCCGTCGATCGGTCCTTCGACAGCGCCAGCGCGCCGGCGTCGATCAACAGCAGGTTCTCATCCCGGCGCTGGCCGATCACCGAGGCCAGCACGTCCAGCGCGATGTCGCCCCTCCCGCATACCCCGATCCCGGCCTGGAACAGGTCGCAGAACATATAGACCCCGGGCCTCGCTTCGGTGACGCCGGCGAGGTCCCTGGCGAAGGTTGCCGTCGGCGTCGAGCCGACGCTGACCACCGGGCAGGGAAAGCCGGCGGCGCGAAGGCGATCCGCCGCCATCACCGCGCCGGCGCGCTCGTCCTCGGCCACCATCGCCATGGCGGTCTCATCCCGGCAGTCATAGGAATGACCGGCGTGGGTCAAAACGCCCGCAAGGGTCACCGCCGGCGCGCCGTCGAGCCGCCGGGCGATCTCCAGCAGCTCGGGCCCCCCCGGCGCCACCCCGCCGCGGGAGCCGCCGGTGTCGATCTCGATCAATACCGCGAAGGACGCGCCATGGGCGGCGATGGCGCCCCCGACGCCGGCATCGTCGGTGATGATCTTGAGATCGGCGCCCCGGCGGCGAAGGGCGGCGGCGGCGTCGAGCCTCGCCGGCGTGATGCCGACGGCGTAGGTGATATCGGCGAAGCCGCGCTCGAGGAAATAATCCGCCTCATGGAGGGTCGAAACGGTGATGCCGCCGGGATGCCCGGCGATGGCCAGGCGGGCGACATCGGCCGACTTGGCGGTCTTGAGATGGGGCCGCAAGGGAACGCCGAGACGGCGCATGCGTTCGTTCATCCGCTCTATGTTGGCGGCCAGCACCGCCCGGTCGAGCACCAGGGCGGGCGTCGGCAGGTCGTCGAGGTCCATGGCGGGCTCCGTCGGATGGAACCCGGAAGATAGGGAATTTCGCCGCCGATTCCCATAGGCCTTCGGCGAATCGGCCGCCATCCCGTCATCAAGATGCCATGATCGTGCCCTTATCCTGGGCTTAAGATGCCTTACCCACTTGATCGGCCCACTTGATCGGATTAGCGGATCGGCGCCTTAATAGGAAAGATGCGCCGAGCGCCACGGCGGGGATTAAAGAGGAGATCGGCTTTGGCACACATGCATTCCACCCTAGCCAGAGGCAGGATCGCGGTCCTGGCTTTTGCCTTCGCGCTTCCCCTGCTTGGCTCCGTTCCCGGCGCCGCGATGGGCGCCGAGGCCCTGGCGCTCAAACGGGTCATGCTGTCGACCGGCGGCGTCGGCTATTTCGAGTACGAGGCGACGATCACCGGCAACGCCGAGCTTTCGCTTATCGTCCGGCTCGATCAGGTGGACGACGTGCTTAAAAGTATTGTCGTCTTCGACGAGAAGGGCGGCGCCGCCTCCATCGGCCTCGCCGGGCGCGAACCGCTAAGCCAGATATTCCGCGGCCTGCCGATCAAGGCGCGGGACTTCGCCTCGCCGGCGGCGCTGCTGAACGCGCTTCAGGGCGCCAAGGTCAGGACCTCGGGCCCGCGCCAGATCGAGGGCCGCCTGATCAGGGTGGTGGCCGAGACCCAGAGGCTCGGGCAGGGCGGCGGCACCATTACCCGTCACCGCGTCAGCGTCATGACCGAGCGCGGCCTCGAGCAATTCATCCTCGAGGAAGCCGGGTCGCTCCGGTTCGTCGACCCCGGTCTCCAGGCCAAGATCAATGCCGGGCTCGACGCCATCGCCAACCACCGGTTGCGCGACCGGCGCACCATTCATATCGCCACCACCGGCGAGGGCCAGCGCACGATTCGCGTCGGCTATGTCGTCGGCGTGCCGCTGTGGAAGGCGTCGTACCGCCTGACCCTTCCGAATGATGACGCCAAGGGGCATTTGCAGGGCTGGGCGGTGATCGAGAACATGAGCGGCAAGGACTGGAACGGGGTCGAGCTGACCCTGGTCTCGGGCAACCCGGTGACCTTCCGCCAGGCGCTTTACACCGCCTATTACGTCGACCGGCCCGAGGTGCCGGTCGAGGTCATGGGCCGCATCCTGCCGAGGCCCGATACCGGCGCCGTCGGCGCCGTGCCGGGTCAGGCCGCGATCGAGGGGGATTTCCGCCAACAAGGCAGACTCGGCGAAATACGGGGCGGCAGGGCCGATGCCGCCAGAGGGTTGGCGCGAAAGTCGAAAAGCTCCGCCGATTTCGAGAAAAAGCCACGGAGCCGCGCCTTTGCCCAAGAAAGGCTGGAGGCCGGAATGATGCGCGATGTCGTCTCCGAGCCGGTGTCGAGGAGCGTCGCCAATATGCTTCCGGCCCGGGCCGAGGCCACCGAGGCGCTGAGCCAGGTTGTCTTCCGCCTGCCCATGGGGGTGACGATCAAGGCCGGACATTCAATGATGACGCCGATCATCGACCGTGAACTGCCGGCCGAGCGCCTGGCCTATTACCAGCCCGGCACCCATCCGCGCCACCCGCTGGCCGCCGTCATCCTTACCAACGACACCAAGACCGGCCTGCCGCCGGGCGCCCTTACCCTTTACGAGCGCGCCGGCGCCAAGGGCGCCACCGGGTATCTCGGCGACGCCCAGATGAACGGGCTGCCGGCGGGCGAGGAGCGGATCGTGAGTTACGCGCTCGACGGCAAGACGCGCATCGACCGCGAGGTCAAGCGGCGCCAGACCATCGCCAAGGGCAAGATCCTCCACGGCGTCTTCGAGCTGACCTATCTCGAGCAGCAGAGCACCACCTACCGCGTCAAGGCGCCGGCGCGCGAGGATCGCCGGCTGCTTTTCGAGCACCCGCGCACGCCCGGCTGGACCCTGGCCAAGCCGCCGGAGAAGGAGACCAAGCTCACCGACAAGCACTACCGCATCCGCTATCGGATCGAGAAGGGCCGGGAGGCCAGCTTCGAGGTCGTCCTCGAGCGCCCCCGGCTCAGCAAGATCGTGCTCAACGGGCTATCGACGGCGCAACTGGTGGGCTACGCCAAGACCGGCAAATTGGACGACGGGTTGCGCCAGGCGTTCGCCAGGATGGCGGAGCTCAAGCGCCAGGTCGAGAGCCAGGAACACCGGCTCAAGCGGGCGACCGAGGATCAACAGGAAATCTTCAAGGACCAGAAGCGTATCCGCGACAACCTCTATCGCATCCCCAGGAACACCGATCTTCACCGCCGCTACCTGACCAAGCTCGACGCCCAGGAGAACAAGCTCGAACGCACGCTCAAGGAGATCGAGGCGGCGAAGAAGGACGTCGACCGGACCAAGAAGGCGCTGGCCGATTACATCGGCAAGCTGAAGCTCTAAACGGTTGAAGCTTTAGCTAGCCGGGGCTCTGGAAGGTCCCGCCCCCCAGGTTGGGCGGCGCGGTGGCGGATGGTATTCCCGCCGACGCCCCTTTTTCGCGTGCCGCCGAGCCAACTCCCCAAATCCCTCAAATCGAGTGTGGGTAAGGGTTTTCGGGCTTCCCTTGTGGGGAGCGAGCGGCTAACATGCGCTTCGCTTTCGAAGTATTTGGAGAATGTTAACCCAGTTAGTGCAATCAAGTTGCCATAGTTACGGGGGGCAGGTTGTTATAGTACGGTGGGCGCACCACCGTAATACCCCCAACAGGGAGGATCGTGAATGAGCACCGGTTCCGTGGAAGTCGTTTACCGCGGCATCTTCCAGAAGACGTTGGCCAAGAACATCTGCCGTGGCGTCGTCTTCGCGGCCAAGAAGGAAGGCAAGATCGGCACCGCCTTCGGGCGCTACAGTGACTCGCCCGAACGCAACGGTATCCCGGCCAAGCAGTTCGCCGTGGTTTCCGATACCCACGACGAGTTGCAGGAGCACCTGGCGCGCTATGAGCCCGACAACAACGACGTGACCATCGCCTGCGACGACACGCTGTGCAAGGGTATCGAGTCCTGGGCGTGGTATGGCCTGCAGCCGATCAACAAGCTGCTCAAGAAGGGCGGCACGCTTCTGGTCACCTCGTTCCAGTCGCCCAACAAGCTGATCAACTTCATCCACCGCAAGGGCGAACCCTACAATCTCGCCCTCATCAGGGCCCAGGCCAGCTTCTCCGGCCTCTGGGTGTACAAGGACGACCACACCGACGCGCGCCTGTTGGGCGCCCTGGCCAAGGTCGCCCCGCACATCGTCGGTATCGATGCCATTTGCGAGGTGATCGAGGAGCAGTGGAAGGACGACCTCAAGGTGATTTCCGCGAGGAAGAGCTTTGATGCGACGAAATCCCAACCGGTCAGCGCCGAGCAGGGCAACGAGGAAGTGCCCTTCTCGTTCGAAAAGCCGGGCTGGAAGACGATGGAGGAGGGCCTGGTGATTCGCGGCATCTCGGCCGAGAAACAAGTGGTCGCCGGGCGCGATGGCGGCTACGTGCCGACCCGCAACGCCACCTTCAAGAAGTACTCGACCCGCACCATGCGTCCGGTGATCAATTTCGACACCTGCACGAAGTGCACGCTCTGTTGGCTGAACTGCCCCGACACCTGCTTCGACATCACGCCGGACGGCTTGTACGACGCCAACATGGATGCGTGCTGCGGCTGCGGCGTCTGCGAGGCCGTCTGCCCGGTCGCGGACTGTGTCACCATGGTCAACGAGGAAGCCTTCGACGACAACGCCAGCCAGTGGGAAATGTGGGTCAAGGACAAGAAGGGCTACGAGACCTGGATGACCGAAAAGATCAGCGATCAACCCGCCCGCACCCACGGCTTCCACCATGTCGGCCAATACGCCGAGGAGGCAACCAATGAATCCGCCTAAGACAGCAACCGCGGAGACCATGGTCACCGGCGGAACGGAGGAACTGATCAGCGGCTCGGAAGCGATCGCCCATGCCTGCCGGCTGGCCGACGTCGATGTCATCACCGCCTACCCGATCAGGCCCTACGACACCGTCATGCAGTACGTTTCGCAGATGATCTCGAACGGCGATTTCGACTGCGAATTCATCGTCGCCGAGAGCGAACATTCCCAGTTCGAGATCGTCAAGCACGCCTCGGCGGTCGGCGCCCGGGTGTTCGTCGGCTCCAGCGGCGTCGGCTGGTTCTACGCCTTCGAGGCGCTGGCGGTCACCGCCGGGCTGCGCATACCGATGGTCGCCATGGTCGGCAACCGGGCACTCGACGATCCCGGCGCCTTCGGGGTCGAGCATAACGACGCGCTCGCGGTGCGCGACCTCGGCTGGATGCTGGTCTGGGTGGAGACGGCGCAGGAGGCGCTGGACACGGCGCTGATCGCCTACCGGGTGGCCGAGGACAAGCGAATCTTCCTGCCCATTGCCATCAGTTGCGACGGCGCCTTTCTCACCCACAGCCAGGCGATCGTCAACGTCCCCGACCAGGCGACGGTCGACAGCTTCCTGCCGCGCTATGACCGCGGCGATAAGCTGTTGCATCCGGACAACCCGATCACCATCGCGCCGCAGGCCAACGAGGATTGGGTGATGGAGATCCGCCGCCAAAGCGACGCCGCCATGCGCCGGACGCGGGACGTCATCACCGAGGCCTACGAGGATTTCGGCGATAAGTTCGGGCGCGAGCAAGAGCCCTTCATCGAACGTTACATGATGGAGGACGCCGAGATCGCCCTGGTGGGGATGGGGACGCTGGCGCTGCCGGTGAAGGTCGCCGTTCGCAAAATGCGCGCGCAAGGCCAGAAGGTCGGCTTCGTGCGCGTCAGGTGGTTCCGCCCCTTCCCCACGGAAGAGCTGCAGGACGTGCTTTCCGGCGTTGCGGCCGTCGGCGTCATCGACCGCGATTACAGTTTCGGCTCGACCTTCCATAGCGGCGTGCTGGCCAACGAGCTGCGCTCGGCGCTTTACCCGGTGGAGAACCGGCCCAAGATCATCTCGTTCATCGCCGGGCTTGGCGGGCGGGAGGTCAACACCGACAACGTCATCGTCATCGCCGGCATGGTGGCCGACGCCGCCGCCGGGGGCGATATGAATGATCAAGATACCTATTGGATCGGAGTGAGGGAGTAGCGATTATGTCAGACGTCATCGAGGAATCGCTTGAGGACTACATAAAGACCCAGGTTCTCGAGCCCTGGAAAGGCCCCAAGAACGTCCCGGAACAGGAATATTTCACCTCCGGTCACCGCACCTGCCAGGGATGTGAATCGGCCCAGATCATGAAGCTCATGGCCAAGGCGGCCGGCCCGCGCACGGTCATCCTCGGCAGCACCGGGTGCATGTACGTGGCCAACACCACCTACTACTCGACCCCATGGGTGGTGCCGTGGATGCACACCCAGCTCGGGTCCGCGGGCTCCGCCGCCGTCGGCACGGCGGCCGGGCTCAAGGTCCAGATGCGCAAGGGCAAGATGGCGAAGGAGCCGATCAACGTCATCGTCTTCTGCGGCGACGGCGGCGGCGCCG
Source organism: Pseudomonadota bacterium (assembly GCA_022566265.1). Taxonomy (GTDB): domain Bacteria; phylum Pseudomonadota; class Alphaproteobacteria; order SMXQ01; family SMXQ01; genus JACZQV01. Next base: position 14,896 of record JADFJG010000072.1, read on the forward strand.
ACATGGGGCTCTCGGCGATTTCGGCGGCGCTCCAGCACACTCATTACAACCTGCTGATCCTGATGTACGACAACGAATCCTACGCCAATACCGACATCCAGGTGTCGGGCTCATCGCCCTGGGGCGCCAACTCCACCTTCAGCCCGCCGGGCAAGGCCAGGCGCATCATGAACCGGCGCTGGAAGAAGAACATGGCGGGGATGATGGCGGCCGGCCATCCCGACTGCAAGTACGTCGCCACCGTCTGCACCTCGGCGCCGATGGAGGCGATGAATTCGGTGCGCAAGGCGCTCAGCATCGGCGGGCCGACATTCATCCACTCCCTCGACCCCTGCCCCAAGGGCTGGGACTACGATCCCATGTTCTCCCATGAGATCGGCGAGTTGGCGATCGAGACCGGCATCTGGCCGCTTTACGAGATCGAGGAGGGCAAGATCACCATGTACGGCAAGTCCCGGCGGATCCTGCGCGGGCAGCTCAAGCGCAAGCCGGTGGCGGATTATCTGATGCGCCAGGGCCGCTTCGCCCACTTCATCGACGAGGACATCGAGTACTTCCAAGGCAAGATCGACGAGATGTGGGAGAAGTGGCTTATCCCCGGGGTGATCCCCATCGCCGCCCCGGCGTGATCCCCCTCTCCCGGGCGTGAACGGGATTTAATTCCGAAAAGGTTTGGGCCCGGCCGATGGTCGGGCCCATTTCCTGACTCCAGACCGATGGCCTTAAATGACGTCGGATTCTCCATCGGGCAGTTGATGGAGAAACACCAGCTTCTCCCGCAGATGTTGGCGCTCCATCAGCTTATCTTGCGCGGCCTCCGGCAAATCGGTGATCAGTATCAGGCCCTTGTCGATCATGATCCCGATCACGTCCTCGAACACCCGCACCAATTCGAGGTCGCTGATCTTCAGGCGCTCCCTGGCCTGGCGCATCTCCAACTCGGTTTCGGCGACGCCCGTGGAAAGAAACGCCATCACCTCCGGATCGTCCGGTTGAATCTCCTCGTCCGCGCCCTCGCGGGGGCTTTGGAAGATGGCGTCTATCTTGCCGTCCGGGCCACGCAACACATAGGGCATTTTGCTCTCCTGATAGCCGCTCGCGGGTGGCGGTCCTCCCGGCAGGGCGGCCGTGGATTTCGTCGGACACTTCAGCCCAGCATAGGGGCGGCCCAGCAACCCGGGCCCTGAAGAACCGGCACAAGAATGCGTCGGCGCAAGATTAAGCCGCGGCGCCCGTCTTGTATATTATTTCCCTGGTATATTTTTTCCGGCCCATCCGCCGGCAAACATCGCCGCATCCCCGCGCCCACGCGCCAGGCCACGGTGTGGCGAGACGGCGGATAGTGCCCTGGCTGGCGGAGAATCCCGGTTCAGGAATCGTTGTCGAAGACGACACCGAGAGCCAGCGGGTCGCGGGTCACGGCCTTGATGCTGTAGGCGTAGGCTTGGGCCGCGCGCTGGCGCAATTGCGGACCGAGGATGGGATCATCCGGCCTATCGGGCCCAATCTGGTTGGCGATAAACGGAACGCCGCCGCCGGGCAGAACCATGCCGGGGCCGGCGTCCTTCCCGGCCGCCACCGCCACCGGCGCCTCATGGCTCTCCGGTCCCTGGCGCCCATGCCCGTCCACCCCGTTCCCGGGGGGGTCGGGATCGGCGCCCTCGGGTCGCTTCGCCACGGCGTCCGCGTCCCGGTAGAGCGGCGCCTCGTCCTGTCTGCCGCCGCGCCGGCTGCCCTTGGCATCGGCGACCGCCGCCGTCGGGACGCCGGCGACGTTGCCGGCGCCGGCCGAAGCCGGTCCTGACAGAGGTGATTCCAATGGGGAAATCATACCCGTCCACATTCCAGTTATATTGAGAATAAAATAGCATTTTAGAAGTTAAAAATAAATAAAACTGGCAGATTGTATAATATACATGTTATCCTTTATTTGTTTTATATTAAATTCAAACTTACGTATAATTTTATTTACTTCCTATTTGCCCGGGGAACTATCCGGTTGACGTACCACGCCCAATGAGTTAACATGGCTTCAGCATCAAGGGATGAAGCCATGACAGACTCAACAAACATCAAATATGAAATCCTCAAAGTCGCTGACGTGATTGCTCACGCCGAGGGCGATATCGGAGTAATCATTCTGGACACCGATCAGGGTCGGATTGGACTTCATTTGCGCCGGAACATTCTCGTTCTTCTAGGCGACGAAATAGCTCAAGCGTTATCTCGTGAAGCCTAGCATTTTCTTCTTCTGTAAAAACCGGGATTTCAGCCATGACCGCCCCCAAAGTTGACCTCACAAATTCGATCTACCACGACAACGACGCGGCCAGGGATCACCTGGAAACCCTGCTGTGGCCCGATGGTCCGTTCTGCCCGCGCTGTGGCGTCACTGGCGACCGGATAACCAAGCTAAAGGGCCGAAGCACCCGCCCCGGCGTCCACAAGTGCAAGGACTGCCGCAAGCCCTTCACCGTGACGATAGGAACCGTCATGGAGCGGTCCAAGGTGCCGCTTTGCAAATGGGTACTCGCCGCGCAATTGATGTCGTCGAGCAAGAAGGGCATGAGCGCGCTTCAACTCCAAAGGATGCTTGGCACGAATTACGAGACCGCGTGGTTTCTTTTCCACCGGCTTCGTGAATGTGCGACCGATTTGGAGCGAGGCCCTATTGGTGGCAAAAACAAGGTTATCGAAGCCGACGAAACCTATATCGGCGGCAAAGCCCGCAACAAAGCCTTTGGCCCGCCGCCGAAAAAACAAGCCGTGTTCTCTCTTGTCGAGCGCGGCGGTGAAGTGCGGTCTTTCCATGTCGCCGATGTCAGCGCCAAAACGCTCCGACGTATCCTCTTTACGACCGCCAGCCGCAAATCCTATCTCATGACCGATGAAGCGACGACCTACACGAGCACGGGGCGAGGGTTTGCTGGGCACGGCACGGTCAACCACGGAGCCAAGGAGTACGTGCGCGGCAAGTTCTGGTCCACGAACACCGTGGAGTCATATTTCGCTCTACTCAAAAGGGGCGTCTACGGCTCGTTCCACAACGTGAGCGAAGCCCACTTGCACCGCTATCTGGCCGAGTTCGATTTCAGGTACAATACCCGCAAAATCTCAGACGCAGAGCGGGCCGATGAATTGCTACGCGGGGCCAAGGGCAAGCGGCTGCACTATCGACAGCCTGACGAAACCGCGCACGCCTAAGCAAAAGGCTCGCCATTTTCTAAACTGGCGAAAGTCGATGAAGGCACGCCGCTGGAAATGAGGCTTCTTGCGGCGGTCCCTCGCCATCACGCCACGCCACTGCTGTGCCCTCAGAGCTATCAATATCCACCACCATAGCTTGCGGTCCACCACTGTTTAGAGATACGATGTCGCCAAGCCGCAACGGTGGCTCTAGCACGTTTGCATAATCTTCAGCTTTGGTGATCAGCACCAGAGCATCTGGATCGCATTTGCGGCGATTTAGCATTGGTTAACTCAGCATTTGGGAGATGGAAATGGCCGATACCTTTAGCGTCGGAGACGTGGTACGGCTTAAATCCGGCGGGCCGGATATGACCGTTGTGTACACGGGCCCTGACGGCGACATTGATTGTGCTTGGTTTGTCGGCGAGGAAAGGAAAAGCGGAACATTCCCGCCAGCGGCTGTGGAAACCGTTACACGATAAAGAAACCCCCGGTCACTTGGCCGGGGTTTTCTTTGCCTTCTTGCCTTTCGGCGTTACGCTTTGATC
>JADFJG010000073.1 GCA_022566265.1 Pseudomonadota bacterium
TGAAGCCCGACAAGCCGCCGCCCTGGCGCAGCGTGCGGATGCGGTCCCGGCGCCCGGTCAGGATCTTGTGCGGATAGGCCTGGTGGCCGACGTCCCAGACCAGCTTGTCGTTCGGCGTATCGAACAGATAATGCAGCGCCACCGTCAGCTCGACGACGCCAAGACCGGCCCCCAGATGACCGCCGGTGATCGATACCGCGTCGATCATCTCGGCCCGCAACTCATCCGCCAGCTGGCGAAGATCCTCCTCCGCCAAACGGCGCAGATCTTCAGGCACATTGATCTTGTCGAGTAATGGCGTTTCGACTGGCACGGCTTGCGCGCCCCCCTACGATCATGTCTCACGCACGCGAACACCGACCGTCCCGCCCAGGCGGCCGGCGCAAGAGTGCGCCGCTTTTACGATTAGCACAATAAGGTACCCGAGCGACAATAGCACAACGTTGCGCGGGGTGTTAATCAAGTTTTGGCAATGACTTGGCGCGGTTGAGACGCCCGGCAAGGGCGCGTAAAACCCCTTGCGCCCCGCAAAGGCCGAAGCCGGCGCGGGAAAGGACGACGCGCCCGGCCAGGGGATCGCGCCGGCCGAGATCGGCGGTCAGCCTTTCGGCGATGACGACGATGACGGAGGACTCGGTGGCGAGGCCGAGGCTCCGCAATTCCCCCGGAAGCTGGCGCGCAAGCACGAGCAACTCGGCGACGCCATCGAGCGTCTGGTCGAGGACCTTCCGCAAACCGGGACTGGCCTTGGGCGCGTCAAGCGCCTCGACCGGCACCCCGGCCCCGTCCATCCAATCGAGTGGCAGATAGACCCTGCCCAGTTGCCGGTAATCGTCCTGACAGTCCTGGAGGTGGTTGATGATCTGCAAGGCGTTGCAGAGCGCGTCCGATGCCGGCCAACCGGCGCGGTCCTCGCCGTGAAGATCGAGCAGATAGCGTCCGACCGGCGCCGCCGACAGGTAGCAATACCCCATCAACTCGCCCCAGTTCCGGTAGCGCGGCTTGACCGCGTCCTGCTTGAAGGCGGCGATGAGATCGTGACAGTGCCGCGTCGTAACGCCGGTCTCGGCCAGGCTTTCGCCGAGCCTGTGCGCCTTGACGAACCCGCTATCGCCCCCATGGGCCCCTTCGAGGGCGTCGGCCATGGCATCGAGGCGGGCGATCTTGTCGCCGGGCGCAAGCTCCGGGTTGTCGGCGATATCGTCGATCGCCCTGGCGAAGGCGTAGAAACGCGCCACATGGGGGCGCAGACGCCGGCGGATGAACCACGATCCGACGGGAAAATTCTCGCCGGACGCGCTCTTGCCAGAAGGGGTTTCGACGTTCGCGGTCATCGGCGCGGGCGAAGTCATCGGCGTCAGCCGCCGGTCTCGGACCGCCCTCGTTCGACCGAGACCGCCTGACGGCAATAGTCGACGAAGGCCTCGACGGCCTCCTCGGGCGCCAGCCTCTCCGTGTCGATCACCAGTTCCGAATGTTCCGGCTCCTCATAAGGCGCTGATATGCCGGTAAAATCCCCGATCTCCCCGGCGCGGGCGCGCCTGTATAGTCCCTTGGGATCGCGCTTCTCGCAGACCTCGAGCGACGCCTTGACATAGACCTCGTGGAACGACCCTTCACCGGCCGCCGCCCGCGCCCGCGCCCGGTCCTCGCGGTAGGGAGAGATGAAGGCGGAAATGACGATGAAACCCGCCTCGGCGAAAAGCGCCGCCACTTCGCCGGCGCGGCGGATGTTCTCGGTCCTGTCGTCGTGGGAAAAGCCGAGATCGGCGGCGAGGCCGCGGCGAATATTGTCGCCGTCGAGCACGTAAACCTGGAACCCGAGATGGAACAGCCGGTTCTCGGCCTCGATCGCGATGGTCGATTTGCCCGCCGCGCTGAGGCCGGTGAGCCAGAAGACGGCGCCGCGGTGCCCGGCGCGCGCCGCCCGCGCCTCGGCGGTGACGCGGTGCTCGACGACGAACCGCTCGCCCGGCCGGTCCATCAGCATCGCCCGCTCATCGGCGAACCTCTCGATGCTGGTGACGCCGCCGCCGACGGCGAATTCGTCGATGAGCATGAACCGGCCGGTAGCGGGATTGACCCGGTAGGGATCCAGCGCAAGCATGGACCGGGTGGGCAAAACGATCTCGGCGAGACCGTTGCGCCCGACCGCTTCGGCGTCGTGCCCGGAAAGATGCTCTCGCTCTCGAGCGAATCCAGATGATCCATGGGGCTACTCAGTAGCGGGAAAAGGTTAAAAACTCAAAATGTTTCATCCCCGGCCGGCATCCTCGCCGGCGCCGGTTTCGCTAGGGCGCGCGGTTTCATCGCGCTATGCTAGCCACCGGTCCCAGGATTCCCCTTATGGCAATGACGTTACCTTCACCGCCCCGATGAAGCCCCTCCCGATGTTCGCCGGCGCGCTCGAGCGCAACGCCAAGGCGCTGTCCTCGACACCGGGATTCGTCCTCTGCGTCGGTCTTTACATGCTCTGGCTGTTCGCCTTTCGCGGCTTCGCGTTCCCCGCCGCCTCCGGCGACGACGCCGAGCAGCTTCTGTTCTCCCAGTCCTTCGCCTGGGGCTATGACCTCAGGAATCCGCCGCTTTACACCTGGTTGGTGATCGCCTCCCAGCAAATCTTCGGCGTCACCATCCACTCCGTGGCCTTCGTCAAGTTCACCGCCATGTTCCTCATCTACCTTTTCCTCCGCCAAGGGGCGCAGGGCGTGCTCGGCGACGGCCGGCTGGCGAGCATCGCCGCGCTATCGCCGCTGGCGGTCTATCTCGTCGCCTGGGATTCGGTGATGAACTACAGCCAGACCGTGCTCGTCGCCGCCATGGTCCCGGCGACCTTTTGCGCGCTTCAGCGCCTCGATGCCAAACCAACGCTCGCGTCCTACGCCATCCTCGGCGCCGCCATCGGCATCGGATTGATGAGCAAGTACACCTATGCCCTGTTCATCCTCTCCCTATTGGCGGCGGCGATGATGGACGGGGCCCTGCGCGCGCGCCTGGTGAACGCCAAGGCTCTTCTCGGCCTCGCCATTACCGCCCTGATCGTCCTTCCCCACCTCATTTGGTACCTCGACAACTCGGCCGCCTTCGCCGCCCTCGTCCAGTCCAAATTCACCTTTACCCGTGGTCCGGACGCGCTCCCCACCCCGGTCCTCGGACTCGGCGCCATTATCACCGCCTTCTTCAATGCGTCGGTGCCGCTGATCTTCCTGCTTCCCCTGTTCTTCTGGAAGGCTTTCGCCCCCTTGCGCGGCGCCACGGCGCCGTCGGCGCGCTACCGGCGGATCATCGGCGTCTCGCTCATCATCATGACCGGCGCCATCGTCGTCCTCGTGCTTGGCGCCGAAGTCACCCGGCTCCGGACCCATTACATGGTCCTCTTCATCCTGTTCCCGATCTACTTCTTCGCCCGCGTCCAGGCGGCCGGGGTCTCGGGCGCGGCGCCGGCGCGCTACGCCGGCCTCCTCACCGCCCTCGCGATCATAGTCGGCGCCGCCGTGCCGGCGATCTACCTGGCCGAGCCGCTGAGGTGCAAGAGGTGCACGCTGATGGTGCCCTACGCCGCCTTGGCCGAACGCCTGCGCGAGGCGGGATTCACCCGCGGCAAGATCATCTCCTGGTACCTTCCGGTGTTCGTCAGCGGCAATCTGCGGGTCCATTTCCCCGACTCGGCGGTGGCCAGCGCCAAATATCCGGTCTACGACCCGCCGGGGCTCAAGGCGCCGGGCCAGTGCCTCGTCATCTGGGAAAACAAACGCCATTCCGGTATCAAGCCGAGGATGCTCGATGAGGCCCGGAAAAGGCTGGGCGCGGTGATCACCGGGGACGAGCCCGTCGGCAAGATCACGCTGGCGCTATCGCCCGCCCGGAAAGACAAGTTCCAATATGCCTTCATGGTCGTGCCGCCGGGCCAGGGCAGTTGCACGTAGGACCCATTTACCGGCAATGATGGCTTGCTGAAGGAGGGTTTGGCGCGATGAGAGTGATGAGCTTCCGATGGCGGGACAAGGAAGGCTACGGCGCCGTCGCCGATGAGGAGTGAGCGGGGAAGGCGATGGGTTTTACCGACCTCGATCCGGCCGATTTCGACGCCCTCACCTTCGATTGCTACGGCACGCTGATCGACTGGGAGACGGGCGCCTTAGGCGTCTTGCGTCCCTGGGCCGACGGCCAAGGGCTCGATGCCGGCGACGACGATCTCTTGTCCCGTTTCGCCGCCGCCCAAGCCGACCGGGAGACCCTCCGCCCGATCAAGCGCTACCCGGACGTGGTGGGCGAGGCCTTCGCCGAGATCGCCGCCGGATACGGCCATACGCTTTCGGCCCAAGACCGGGAACGCCTGGCGCAGTCCATCGGCGACTGGCCGCCCTTCGCCGATAGCGTCCAGGCGCTTGGCGATCTCAAGCGGCGCTTCAGGCTCGGCGTGCTGTCGAACGTCGATGTCTGCTCCTTCGCCCGCACCCACGCGCGCCTCGGCAAGGTCATGGAGGTGATGGTGACGGCGGACGATGCCGGCTCCTACAAACCGGCGCTTGCCCATTTCCATCGCGGCATCGACGAATTCGCCAAACTCGGCATCGAAAAGTCGCGCATCCTCCATATCGCCCAGAGCCGCTTCCACGACATCGCGCCGGCCACTTCCCTCGATCTGACATGCGTCTGGGTCAATCGCCGGGGAGGGCGGCAGGGGCGTGGCCTCAACATCCCGTCCGATGCCGAGACCCCCTATGTGGTTGGCGACATGGCGGAACTGGCGGCGCATCTCTGCCGGGACCGGGGGAGATAATTGATCTGGGAATGACGCCGGTCGCCCTTTACAATTCACCATCTGTGCCCGGAACCGGTTGAGGGGACCGGGCGCCGTTACCGGGAGGAGAGCAGCGGATGGGCCCAGCGGCCACCCTTCGCCAGATCATCGATACGCCGGGCATCACCCTTTCGGTGTCCGCCCATGACCCGCTTCTGGCGCGCCTGGTGGAGCGCGCCGGGTTCGAGATGATCGGGCTTTCGGGCAACGCCGTCGCCGCCGCCCATCTCGGCATGCCCGACATGGGCTTCCTCAACCTCTCCGACATGGTGGACGTTTCCCGGCGCATCGCGGCGGCGGTGGACATCCCGGTGCTGGTCGACGCCGACACCGGCTACGGCAACGCCATGAACGTCGTCCGCACGGTCAGGGAGTTCGAGCGCGCCGGCATCGCCGGCATCATCATCGAGGACCAGATCGATTACAAGAAATGCGGCATGATCGAGACCGCCCACCCGGTGGTGCCGGCGGAAGAGCACGCCGCCAAGGTCCGCGCCGCCTGCGCCGCGCGAACCGATCCCGACTTCGTCATCTGCGCCCGCACCGACGCCGCCGCCGATCACGGCGTCGCCGACGCGCTCAGGCGCGCGCGGCTCTATATCGAGGCCGGCGCCGATCTCCTCGACGTCGAGATCCTCGGCACGCCCGAGGAGGTGGCCGAGATCGGCGCCGGCGGACTGACGGTGCCGCTCAAGGGCAACATGGACGAGGGCAAGCGGTTATGGGAGATCGACGCCAAGACTCTCGAACGGGCGGGCTACCGGATCTGCACCCACCCCGGCCTGGTGCGCTACACCGTCGTCCACGCGGTCAAGGAGGCGCTCGAACATCTGAAGCGGGAGGGCTCGACCATCGGCTATCGCGACAAGATGGCGACGACGAAGGAATATTTCGACGCCGTCGATCTCGAGCGCTACCTCGAGATGGAGCGGGACCTGCTACGGCCCTTCTCCAGCAGCGACGCCGGGCGTTAGGGTATGGAAAGCGCCCAAGCCGACGGGCCGGAGAAACAACGGCTACCATGGGGATTTTGGCCGACGATGGGATTGTCCGTCGTCGTCTTTCTGGTTTTCGTCGGGATTTCCGTGGTGATCCTGTTCGTCATCGGGACCGCCTATTCGGCGAATAATCCCAACGCCGATATCGAGGAATTCGTCGAAGCCGCCGCCACCAACGGGTTCGTCGCCTTCCTCGGCATTTCCCTCGCCGCCCCCGTTTGCACCGCCCTCGTCCTGTTGTTGATAAAACTCAAGGCGACCTTATCGGTCGAAGAGTATCTCTGCCTGGTTCCCGTCGGCGCCAGAACCGCCCTCATCTGGTTTGCCTTCCTTGCCTTGGTGCTGATCGGTTCGGACCTGTTGACCCATTCGCTGGGCCGGCCGATCGTCCCGGAAGTCATGGCGGAGCTCTTCAGGACGTCCCATTTCGTGGCTCTCGCCTGGTTCGCCGTGATCTTCGCCGGACCGATCTTCGAGGAGGTCTTCTTTCGCGGCTTCATGTTCCGCGGCATCCAGGCGTCGGGCTTAGGCAACGTCGGCGCCATCGGAATCACGGCGTTCACCTGGGCCGCCATCCACACCCAATATGACGGTTACCTATTGGCCACGGTCTTCGTTCTCGGGATTCTTTTCGGCGCGGCGCGGGCGGTGACCGGATCGCTCTATCTGACGACGGCGATGCATATGGCGACGAACCTGATCGCCACCATCGAGATCACCCTGTTCGCCGGCTCGTAGCCGTCAGACCCCTTCCCGGTTCCCGGGATCGAGCCACGGCGCCTCCGCCCGCCAGGCGGCCTCGAAGGTCTCGATGTCATCGCGGTACCGCTCGGTCAGGGCGATGTCATCCAACCCCTGCAGGAGGCACATCTTTCGCGTCGGGGGGATGTCGAACGCCTGGGTCGTGCCGTCGGGCGCGGTCACCATTTGGGCCTCGAGATCGACGGTGATCGTAGCACCCGGCCGGTCGCGGAGATCGCGCCGCCACCGTTGCGATATCTCCGCCGTGACCGGGACCGGGAGGACGCCGGTCTTGAGGCAGTTGTTGTAGAAGATATCGCCGAAGCTCGGCGCCACCAGGCAGCGCACGCCGAAAGCGAGGAGCGCGTAAGCGGCGGATTCCCGGGCCGAGCCGCAGCCGAAATTAGCATCGGCGACGATGATGCCGGCGGCGCGGTAGGGGTCGCGGTTCAAGATGAAATCCGCTTTCTCCGAACCGTCGGCCTCGAAACGGAGATCGTGGAACAGGATGCGCTCATACCCCGGCGATCCGGGCGGCACCTTGTTGAAGCGCGTCGGGCACAGCTGGTTGGTGTCGATGTTGGCCTGATCGAAGGGTACGGCGACGGCGGTCAGTTCGGTGAACGCTTCCATTGCCTAATTCCCCTTCGCCAGCGCGCGGACATCGGTGAGCTTGCCGGTAATCGCCGCCGCGGCGGCCATCGCCGGGCTCATGAGATGGGTGCGCCCGCCCCGGCCCTGGCGGCCACGGAAGTTGCGGTTCGTCGTCGAGGCGCACCGTTCGCCGGGCGCCAGCTCATCGCCGTTGATCGCCGTGCACATCGAACAACCGGCGTCTCGCCATTCGAAACCGGCGTCGATGAAGATACGGTCCAACCCCTCCGCCTCGGCCTGGCGCTTGACCGGGCTCGACCCCGGAACGACCCAGGCCGTGACCTTGGCGCGGCCGAGCCTGGCGACCTCGGCGGCGGCACGCAGATCCTCGATGCGGCCATTGGTGCACGAGCCGATGAACACCCGGTCGATGGCGATATCGCCAAGCGGCGTTCCCGGTTCGAGGCCCATGTAATCGAGCGCCGCCTGGATCGCGGCGCGTTTATCGGCATCCGGCGCTTGGGCGGGATCGGGCACGGTGGCGGTGATGCAGAGCGCGTGCTCGGGGCTGGGCAAGATGGGTCAGGCTTGAATTATTGAATTATATAGCCGGCGGAGTCGTTCGGCGAAGGCGGCGTCCTTTGCCGTGCGCCGGTCCAGGCGGCGCAGCCCGTGGCTGAGTGCCGAGGGATCGCGGCCGAAACGGGCGGCGACCCGGGTCAGCGGCACCGCACCGCTTTCCCGGGCCAGCCAAGCCGTGATCGCGCGCGCCTGCGACAACTCTCGTGCCCGCGACGGTCGCGCCAGATCGCCCGCCGCCACGCCCTGCGCCGCACAGACCGCCGCGACCAGGTCGTCGAGGCCCGGTGGCGCGGCCGGCGTCGGAGGCGCCTTGGTGACCCGTTCGACAAAGCGGTCATCGGCCAGCACCCGGGAATCGGTTTTGCCGCCGAGATGGAATTCGTCGCGTCGCCCGTGGTCCAGGCCGTCGCGCACAAAGGCCTGGTAGCCGGCACGGGCGGTCGCCAGGCGCTTGCCGAATTGGCCCAGGACCACCTCGGTGGTCAGCCACGCCAAGGCGTCGCGCCCCAGATAGGCGCGGTGTCCGCTCCAAGGATAGTCCTCGGCCCGCGCCACCAAGCCGGCCCGGACCGGGTTCAGGTGCACGTAGCGGACCAGCGCCAGCAGATAGCTGTCGGCATCGACCAGGATCGCCTTGTACCGTCCTTGAAACAGGTGCCCGATGCGCTGGCGCCGAGCGTTGATCCGGCGCGCGTGGCGGAACGCCAGGTTCTGCATCGGCCGCGACAGCGCCAGCTGGCCGGGCTGCACCACCAGATGAATGTGATTGCGCATCAGGCAGAAGCCGTGCACCCGATAGCCGAAGCGTTCGCTCCCCTCGGCCAGAAGCTCATAGAGATAGCGTCGATCCGCCTTGGCGAAGAAGATGTCCTGCCCGCCATTGCCACGAAGCATGACGTGGTAGAACCCGCCGGGGACATGGAGCCTGGGCTTCCTCGCCATCCGCCGAGATTAACGGCGGACCGACAATAATGCAAATCTTCAAGCCTGACCCGAACGCCGTTGTCGGCGCCGATGGGCGCGGCGCCGGGTGGGGGTGCCGACGCCTATCCTCCTAGGCCCCCAAGCAGCGATTGGCGAAGCCCGTCGGGAATCGGGCGGGAGCGTTTGCTCTCTGGATCGATGCAGACGATCACCGATTCCGCGGTGGCGACGCACCGATCGCCGCCGAACAGCCCCTGTCCCAGCCGATAGGAGCTACGCCCGACGCCAAGCGCCCGCGTGCCGATGTCGACCGTGCCGGGGTAGTTGAGTTCGGCGATGTAGTCGATGGCGAAGCGGACGATGACGAAGTCGGTCCCGGCGCCGGTTTCCATTCCCGGGCCGGTTTCCATTTTGGGCCCGGTTTCCATTTTGGGCCCGGTTTCCATTTTGGGCCCGGTTTCCATTTTGGGCCCGGTTTCCATTTTGGGCCCGGTTTCCATTTTGGGATTGAGGGATTCACGGAATTCCACCCGGCCGTTCTCGCAAAAGACGGCGTAGGCGATGTTATTGACATGACCGTTGGGATCGAGATCGGCGAAGCGCAACACGTCGCGGCCCCAGAAGCGATAGCTGCCGCGATCCGCAAGATCGACCCCATCCTTTGTCAGCTTTTCGTTCATCCCCCGGCACCCACCTCGCCCGAATTCCACCGCGAACATCGGTATCCTAAATTATCGCGACCCAATTTACACGGACTGGATTTCAGCCATCGCCCTCCCCGGACGGCCCCGCACGGGCCGGCCGGCCCTTGACCGCGAGCCGGCCGAACAGCGCCGAATAGCCAACATGGATGGTCAAAAAATGACGTTTTGTGGAAAACCTGTGTATAAGTTGTGTAATAGTCTGATTTTTATCCACAGATATTTTAGTTTTTACATGAAATTATTGTTGCGGCCAAGAACCAAACGGTTAATCATACCCGTGGGTCGAGAAACCTTCGGGCGGAACGGTCCACCGGGTCGGGAAGCCTTCGGGCGGAACGGTCCACCGGGTCGGGAAGCCTTCGGGCGGAACGGTCCACCGGGTCGGGAAGCCTTCGGGCGGAACGATCCACGGACCGGGAAGTCTTCGGGCGGAACGATCCACCGGATCGGGAAGTCTTCGGATGGAACGATCCACCGGGCCAGGAAGCCTTCGGGCGGAACGGTCCACCGGGTCGGGAAGTCTTCGGACGGAACGATCCACCGGACCAGGAAGTCTTCGGACGGAACGGTCCACCGGGTCGGGAAGCCTTCGGGCGGAACGGTCCGACGGATCAGAAAGTCTTCGGACAGCATGATCCGAGGAGAGGTGTCAGGAGTGTTCTTCGGAACACGTTGCATGGGCCCCGCGTCCGCGCACCTGGCGCCTCTCTTTTGCGCCCGGCCCGGCCACGCCATTCCTCCCCCGCGCATAGCAAAGGCCCGGCGCGATTTCAACTCAATGAGCGTCGAATTCGCGCCGGGCCCCCGGTTTGCGTCAGGATCTGGACCCCGCATCCAAGCACCGGCGGGCTAGTATCTACAGGCGCCGAGTCGCCACGTCAACCAAATTTTGTGGTCCGATGACCAAAACTTTCTATATATGGTACGCCGTGGGACGTGCCGGTGGCGCCCCAGAGCGAGCCGCCACTTCCCAACATCGCAATCTTCATGGTCTGCCTAGTGTTATGTTTTCAACTAAAGGACCCAGTTTGTCGAATTCTCACGACAAAAGATAACGAATTACCACAGAGACGCAGAGACACAGAGGTTAAAAACGAAGAGATTACAAATCTGAGCAGTACTCTGTGAATCTTCTCTGTGCCTCTGTGCCTCTGTGGTGTGATTCTCTAGTTCCAAACCATTGGTTTCAGCGCGATCCTTCCGGCCTTGGCGATTGCCCGGAGGCGATTGCCCGGAGGCGATTGCAGTGTATCGAGGGACCTGAATTGGATACAAACCGGCATGGACTGGACGCAATCCGTCGACCCGGTATTGGTCTTGCGCCTTCTTGCCATCGGCCTCGGCGGTTTCGCCACCGGATTTCTCGGCGGCATGATGGGACTGGCCCTTGGCCGGCCCCGGCTGCTCTTGGTCTATTGGGCGGCGGAGAATCCCCTGGCCGCGGCGGGGACGAACATCCTGATCGGATCGCTCGTCGCCGCCGCCGGGGCGTGGCGGCATCTTCGCGAAGGCCGCGTCGACTTCACCATCGTCGCCTTCATGGGGATACCGACCATGGCGGGCGCCTTCCTCGGCGGCTTTTACGCCGGCCTGGCGCCGCGCGCGGTGTTGCTCGTCATCGTCGGCGCGATGTCGATGTGGTACGGCTTCAAATTGCTGAGGAACGGGGGCAAGGACCGGCCCCAAGACCGAAGCGCCGCCGAAACCGCGCCTGGCGCCCAAGCGGCGCCAAGCCCGAACCCCGCGCCCGCCGGCGCCGTCAAGCCTTCCCAGAGCCGGCGCCTGAAAGAGATGGGCTTCGGGTTCGCCATCGGCCTCTTCGGCGGCGTGGTCGGTCTCCTCCTCGGCCAACTCCGCCTGCCGGCGATGATACATGGCCTCGGCCTGGACCCGAGGATGGCGGCGGGGACGAACCTCGCCATCGGCTTCCTCGCCGGCATGTTGGGATTCCTCGGACACATGCTGCATCTCGAGGTG
Organism: Pseudomonadota bacterium; assembly: GCA_022566265.1. Classification (GTDB taxonomy): domain Bacteria; phylum Pseudomonadota; class Alphaproteobacteria; order SMXQ01; family SMXQ01; genus JACZQV01. Next base: position 11,325 of record JADFJG010000073.1, read on the forward strand.
GACTGGGCCGTGTTCGCCGCCATTGCCCCCGCCGCCATGGCCGGCGCCTATCTTGGGGCGAGACAGACGGGGAAGATGTCGCCGAGAACCCTCAAGCGCTTGATGGGCGTGGTGATGGTCGTGGTCGCCCTGCCGCTGTTCTGGGTCGCCTTCACCCAAGGCTAGCCGGGCCACGACGATCACCCGGGCGAAGGTTTCGGCTTGAAGGCGGGGGCCTCAGCGTTTGTAATGAGGACCGGTCAGGAGAGACTTCTCGATCGAGAGCGATGTCGATGAAGCTGCCCAATTTCTATCTGGTTCTGGTTCTGGCCGCGGTCCTCGCCGTCGCCGCCGGGCCCGGCGTCGCCACGGCGACGGAGGAGGAAATCGAGGTCGACCTCGAACTCGCCCTCGCCGTCGACGTCTCCGGCAGCATCGACGACGAGGAAGCGGTGCTTCAGCGCGCCGGCTATATCGCGGCGTTCCGCCATCCGAGAGTCCTCCAAGCCATCCGCCGCGCCGGTCTCGGCCGCATCGCCGTCGCCTATTATGAATGGGCGGGCTACGGGCACATGAAGGTCATCGCCGACTGGACGCTCATCCACGATAAGGCGAGCGCCCTTGCCTTCGCCGCCAAGCTCACGGGAGTGCCGCCCGAGACCGCGAGCAGGACGGCGATCGGCTCGGCGATAAAATTCGCCGTGCCGTTCTTCGAGGCCAACGAATTCGAGAGTCAACGGAAGGTCGTCGATATATCCGGCGACGGGCCCAACAACTGGGGCGGGCTGGTGACCGTGGCGCGGGACGCGGCCCTTGCCGAGGGCATTACCATCAACGGTCTGCCGATCATGAACGACCGGCCGAGCCGGTATGGCCGGGCGCCCATGCGGAATCTCGATCTCTACTATATGGACTGCGTCATCGGCGGTCCCGGCGCCTTCATCGTCGTCGCCACCCGGTTCAAGGACTTCGCCTCGGCCGTCCTGAGGAAGCTCATCCTCGAGATCGCCGGGAATACACCCGAGAAGGCGCCCGATGCGACGACATCGTCCCCCAATTCGGTGACGTCGTCCATGGTGCGGCCGGCGGCGGCGCACATCGGTCCGCCTTGCGATCACGGCGAACGGCTGCGAGAAAGATTCGACGTCGACGACATGTGAGGCAAGCGGTCACCCGGCGATGGAGACGCCGGCGGCGATCCCGGTATATTCCAGCACCAGGTAAAACCCGTAGATCGCCAGGAACCCGGCGCCGACGGCGCGGCTCAGGCCTCCCCTCGCCAGGATCATCGCCAGCAGCAAAATCGTCGCCGCCAGCATGAACCAGATGTCGAAGCCGACGATCTGGGCCGGGATGGTCAGCGGCTCGACCATCGAGACGACGCCGAGGATGGCGAGGATGTTGTATGTGTTGGCGCCGACCACGTTGCCGATGGCGATGTCCGCATGACGCCGGTAAGCGGCGACGGCGGCGGTGGCGAGCTCGGGCAGGGAGGTGCCGACGGCGACCAGCGTCAAGCCGATGACGGCTTCCGAAATGCCGAAGTCGCGGGCCAACTCGACGGCGGCGGCGACCAGGATCTGGGCGCCGAAAACGACGGTGGCGATGCCGCCGATGACGGCAAGCAGGCTATGCCACAACGAACGCGGCCATTCGGCGAATTCCTCCGCCTCGCGGCTCAACAGATCGGCGGACGCGGAGTTCCGCCGCTCCGACCGATAGGCGTATAGGGTCAAGGTGATGAGCGCGAACAGCATGACCGCCCCCTGGACGGCGGTGATGGCGCCGGTGAGTCCGAGGACCGCCATCAGGATCGCCGCCCCCAGCATCACCGCGCCGTCGCGCTTGAGCGCTTGCGGCTTGCAGGCGATGGGATAGATGACGGCCGCGGTGCCGAGGATCAACAGGATGTTGGCGATGTTGCTGCCGATGACGTTGCCCACCGCGATGGCCGGCACCCCGGAAAGCGCCGCCTCCAGGCTGACCACCAGTTCCGGCGCCGTGGTGCCGTAGGCGACGATGGTCATGCCGATGACCATCGGCGAGACCTCGAGCCGCCGGGCCAGCGCCACGGCGCCGCGCACCAGAAACTCGGCCCCGAACAACAGCAAGACGAAGCCGGCGGCGATTTGCAGGAAGGTCATCTATGGCTACTCGGTTCCGAGGAGAAACAGGCCCTACCAATAGGCCAGCGCATCCTTGTAAAGACCGGCGAGTCTCTCCTTGCTGATCTCCAGGGGCGCGTTATCGAGCAGCCGGCGTTGGGGGAACGAGCCTTCGGTCAGGGCGCCGATGTCCGCCTCGCCGTATCCCAGGCCGCCAAGGCCGTTGGGGAGGTCCGTCGCCTTCATCAGCGAGATGATGCGCGCCGATAAAACCTCGCCGGCGTCGTCCACCCCGGCGCCCGTGAGATCGGCGCCGAGGCACCCGGATGCGTCGAGATGCCGGTCGGGACAGGCGGGCGCGGTGAACCGGAACACCGAAGGCGAGTTGGCGATGACCGAGAAGCCGTGGGGGATGATCGGCCGATCGTCGGGATAGCCCTCGGGACGAAAATCGCGCACCAGGCCGGAGACCGAATACGACATGCCGTGGGGCAAGTGACAGCCGGCATTGCCAAAGGCGATCCCCGCCAGCGTCGCCGCCCACATCATCTGGGAACGCGCCTCGAAGTCGTCGGCATCGGTGACCGCGCGCACCATGTAAGCGCCGAGCAGCCGCATGGCCTCGCGGCAGCCGAGGTCGCTCCACGGGTTGGCGCCCTGGCTCTGGGGCCTGAGGCTGGCGCCGCCCGGCGAGGCGCGCTTGGTGAAGGGCCGGGCGGTGTAGGATTCGACGGCGTGGCTGAGCACGTCGAACGCGCTCGCCGCCACCACGTTCCTCGGCAGGGTGCGGGTGACGTTGGGATCGACGATGGCCCGGGCCGGGCGCAGGTTCCTCGACACGATGCCGGTCTTGGCGTGCATGGCCGTGAGGTCGAAGATGGCGATGCCGGTACATTCGCTGCCGGTGCCCGAGGTGGTGGGGCAGGCGATATGGGGCTTCAGCGGTCCGGGTATGGGCGCGCCGCCGCCGATCGGGGCGTTGACGTAGGTGAGGAAATCGGCCGGATAGGTGGCATAGAGGTTGGCCGCCTTGCAGGTGTCGATCACCGAGCCGCCGCCGAGCGAGACGAAGCCGTCGAAACCACCCTCCTTGGCGAATTGCGCCGCCTGCTTGAAGGACTCATCGGTGGGCTCGACGCGCACCTCGTCATAGACCACGGTGTCGATGCCGGCATCGTCGAGCGATTGCTTGACGACGGCGGCGTGCTCGAGCGCGCCGACGCGCTTGTCCGTCATCAGGACGGCCCTCGTGACGCCGAGCGAACGGGCGTTGTCACCGACCTCGGCGAGCACCCCCGGGCCGAAGGTTATGGCCGAAACGTCGATGGAGAACGCCGCATCGCCGGTGCCGGTCGGCGCGAAATAATGACAACAGGCCACGCCCAATCCTCCCTGACCGCGAACTCCCGAGATAACGCACTCTATTGTAGCCGCTGTCAGGGAAGGGTGAAAGTGGCTAGCCCGGTTGGTACTGTCCTAATTTGAAATGGATCACGGCATCTGCTAACAATGGGCCAACTCAGAGTCACCAGCGAACTGATCTTAGGATCGGTTCGTACGTGAGGCGCTAGCTCAGCTGGATAGAGCACCCTTTTCGTAAAGGGGATGTCGGGGGTTCGAGTCCCCCGCGCCCCTTCAGGGCCAGTGGCCTAATTCATTCGTCGCCGTCGATTTCGTCGTTTAGCTTGCGATCCCGTTCTTCGGTCTCACGGCCCTTTTCATCATCGGTGTAATCAGTGGCAAATGCCCCATGAACGGGCTTAAGCAATAGCTTGGTCGCTTCCAAAGTTCGGATCAGCTCGTCAACACTGTTCTCATCACTCAAATGAGTAATAACCTCCAATCCCCCACTTGTGATTGAGACGCGCATGGACTCACCCGCTGGTAAGGGTGGGGGCGACCGCAGTGGTCTGCTGCCAAACTGAAAGGGGCCGCTCTTTGCTCTCATTTACTCGCCCTATCCAGCATATCCTGCACTTCTTCGCGGGATACTGCAAATCGGACCGCAATCTGCTTAGCAAGTTCAGACCGGCGCTGCCCCCAATACGTAACGAAGTCAACTATCGTCACGCCAATGAGGTCGCCACGCTCTACATCATAGCGCCAGACCACGCCCGGCGCCTCCTCTCGTGAACGAGCAGGGACTCCCGGACGCCTGGATACATACAGAACGTCCGAATTCCGGTCATATGTCACGCTCAAGCCCGGCGATGAGGTCGTGCTACTCATTGCCAGCACTCCACAAGATTGGGCCCAGATAGGTGCTACTAGAGAAATAGGCAGTTGTGACCCTACCAGAGGTCGTGCCTGGCACGCGCCTTACAGGCACAACCACAGGATGGTCCAAATAGGTAAACGAACTGCTTACGATTATGACTGCTTTTTCGGGGTCGGTCGTGCTGGCGTGGATAGCGGTGGGTGTCGCGATAGCATCTTCAAGTGCGTCGCGTTGCGACGGCAGCTCCAATCTGAACTCAGGATGCCTTTTCGCGATGTAATCCCATGTTTCGTCGTAAAGCCGAACCTCAGTCAGAGACGGTAATCCAGGGATTAGGATCACCGTGTAATCATCATCCATCGCTAGGGCTTCTGTTCGGCCAGCCGCATCGTGTATTGAGTCTTTATTCGACCAAACTCTTTTTCCTGATCTTCGAGTTGTCGTCCGATCAGCAAGTGGAGGTCTTTGAGCGACTGCGGGCTTATGGTGATCACGGCAACGGTTTGTGCTAACGCCACTGCCATCTCGATGCTCCCATCCTCGCGCTGCGCTGGGACACTCCGTTGACAAACCAAATTGAAATCGTTGCCGCTGCCAAGAATCCGGAAGACAGAGGCATAGAACGTCGGTACTTCTGCGACTTTTAGCTTCGCCAATTCCTCCGCCTTGAGCTTGTCCCCCTTGGGCTTGGCCCCCTTGGCCTTGGCCTTGGGCTTGGGTTTGCTTGCCATAATTCGATATCCCCGCCACCAATGTGATAACGAGGCTCGATGATAGCAGACCGTGGCCAATGATGGTCATGTTTATGACTGGGCCAAAGCGGTGCCCCAGGATACCTTTGGAAAGGTTCCAAACTAGGACACTACCGCCCGGTTCTGGCCAGAGTGTGCCCTGGCTATTGTCGCCGACCGGCAGCTATGCCAGAATCGCCGCCAAAGCGGGCGTTCCATCGACGCCCCAGGGGGGTGTCTTGCGTGACCTCGTCCGAGGGCGCCCAAAGAATAATGAGGGGAGGAGAACCCATGACCCGCATGACACCGAGTGAAGCCTTCGTCGAGACCCTCGCCGCCCATGGCGTCACCGACGTCTTCGGCATCGTCGGCTCGGCCTACATGGATGCGCTGGACATTTTCGAGCCGGCCGGCATCCGCTTCATCTCGGTGCAGCACGAACAGGGCGCCGGCCACATGGCGGACGGCTATTCCCGGGTAAGCAACCGCGCCGGCGTCTGCATCGGCCAGAACGGCCCCGGCATCACCAACTTCGTCACCGCCATCGCCGCCGCCTACTGGGCGCATTCGCCGGTGGTCTGCATCACGCCGGAGACCGGCACGGCGACGATTGGCCTCGGCGGTTTCCAGGAGACCGAGCAGCTGCCCTATTTCGAGAACATCACCAAGTACCAGGCCCAGGTGAACCGTTCCGACCGCATCGCCGAGTTCACCGCCCGCTGCTTCGATATCGCCTTGAGCGAACGCGGCCCGACGCAGCTCAACATCCCGCGCGATCTCTTCTATGGCGACATCGACGTCGAGATCCCCTCACCGGTCCGCCTCGAGCGCTCCGCCGGCGGACCCGAGAGCCTCAAGGACGCGGCGACGATCCTGTCGCAAGCCAAGTTCCCGGTCATCGTCGCCGGCGGCGGCATCGTCATGTCCGGCGGCCAGGGGGCGGCGGTGGCGCTGGCGGAGTACCTCTCCGCCCCGGTGGTCGCCAGCTATCTGCACAACGACGCCTTCCCCGCCAGCCACGAGCTTAATTGCGGTCCGCTGGGCTATCAGGGATCGAAGGCGGCGATGAAGGTGATCGCCAAGGCCGATGTGGTCCTGGCGCTCGGCACCCGGCTCGGGCCCTTCGGCACGCTGCCCCAGCACGGCATCGAATATTGGCCCAAGGACGCCAAGATCATCCAGATCGATACCGACCATCGCATGCTCGGTCTCGTCAAGCCGATCAGCGTCGGCGTCTGCGGCGACGCCGGCCTTGCCGCCGCGGCGATCCTCGATCTCCTGCAGACCAGCAACGAGACCCCCGCCTGTCATGCCAACAAAGCCGAGAGGATGGCCGAGGTCAGCAGCCAAAAGGCCGAGTGGGAAAAGGAGCTGGACGGTTGGGGACAGGACGACGGTTCGCCGATCGCGCCGAGGCGCTGCCTGCGCGAGCTCGAGAAGGCGCTGCCCGGGGACGCCATGGTGACGACGGACATCGGCAACATCTGCTCCGTCGCCAACAGCTATCTGCGCTTCGAGAAGCCGAACAGCTTCTTCGCCGCCATGAGCTTCGGCAACTGCGGCTACGCCTTCCCGGTGGCCATCGGCGCCAAGGTAGCGGCGCCCGACCGCCCCGCCGTGGCCTATGTCGGCGACGGCGCCTGGGGCATGAGCCTGCTGGAGACCATGACCTGCGTGCGCGAAGACATCCCCGTCACCGCCGTCGTCTTCAACAACGGCCAATGGGGCGCGGAGAAGAAGAATCAGGTCGACTTCTACGACGACCGCTATGTCGGCACCAATCTCGTCAACCCGAGTTTCGCCGCCATCGCCGAGGCCATGGGCGCCGACGGCATCAAGGTGACGCACACGGACGAGATCGGCGACGCCTTGAGACAGGGGACCAAGGCCGACAAGCCGACGGTGATCGAGATCATGGTGACACAGGAGCTCGGCGATCCGTTCCGCCGCGACGCCCTGACCAAGCCGGTCCGGCTGCTGCCGAAATACAAGGATTATACCGTTACTTAGAGCGGTTCTCGGTAGATAGGAATCAATTTGATGGGGCAAATCGGCTCCTCGGCTAGGCGCGGCGCGCGGCGCGATGCAACGCATCGGGCAAGCGTCGCAACGACGCCGAGGGGCCGATTTGCCCCACCGGAGGCCGGGTTCTTTTGCGCCCTGGCGTCGTTGCGAAACGCTTG
>JADFJG010000008.1:0-14908 GCA_022566265.1 Pseudomonadota bacterium
GACATGCCGATGGCGGAGATCAGCGGCGCCAGGCGCGACGATCCGCGCAAGGGCCGATAGGCGATGCGTTCCACCGTCCAGCCGTAAACCGCGGTGAACACCATGGCGATGACGAGCACGATCAAGATCGCCAGGGGCACCCAGGTGATGCCGAGGATCCCGAGGGCGGTGAAGCAGATGAGCGAGATGAACGCCCCGATCATGTAAATCTCGCCATGGGCGAAATTGATCATGCCGATGATGCCGTAGACCATGGTGTAGCCGATGGCGATCAGCCCATAGATAGCGCCAAGCGTAATGCCGTTGATCAGTTGCTGCAGGAAGTACGCCATCGATCAGCCCCGGTCCGGCGGCCCGCCGGGCGCCGCCCGGCTCGCCTGGGCGAAGCCTCGCTTCGGCGGAGCCTGGCCGCGCTGGCGGGTGCCTTCCGAGGTGGCGCCCCGGCTATTCATCCCGCTTTCGCTTGGCGAGGACATAGTCCAGCTTTTGCAACACCGTGTCGGTCATCTGCTTCTTGGTGCTGTCGAGCGGCGCGATGATCGACACCTCGACATAGGTCTTGGCGTCGATCGCCGAGACCTTGATCGAATTACCGACCCGATGGAATTCGACAATAACCTCGCCGTCGCCTTGCCGCTGATCCATATCGGTCCGTGGCCCCCACCGTCCCGGGCGGCAAATTGGGGGTCATCGCCGCCCCCTTCGGCGTCGGCGCGACGCGTTCCTTTAGCGCCCCGCCATTGTTGCCATTCGATGCCCGGCGTCAAGCAAGAGAAATCGCCAAGGCTCTCGGGCGGCCCGATCGCCCCCCGTCGAGGGCGCCGATCGCGGCAGGCGTCGAATGCGGGATGGAACGGTCAAAAATAGCGCCGGGGCTGCTCGCGCCCGGCGCTCAGAACGACATCTGATTGCGGTTAGGGGGTTTTAGGCGGCGGAAGCGCCGAGGTCGGCGTGATCGCGAATGCCGTAGGTCAAGAGGTTGGTCCAGAACCGCTCGAGCTCCTTCAAGGACTTGGTCGCCCCCCGCAGCGTCTCCTCGTCGATCGGGCTTTCCTCCAGGGCGGCGACGTGGCGCTCGAACATCAGGTTCATCTTGTCATAGAGTTCCAGCCCCTTGGCGCTCAAGCGGACGCGGATCGAGCGGCGGTCATGAGCCGAGCGCTCGTGCTCGAGATAGCCGTGCTCGACCATCTTCTTGACGTTGTATGACACGTTCGAGCCGAGATAATAGCCGCGGTTGGTCAACTCACCGACGGTCAGTTCCTCCTTGCCGATATTGTAGAGGATCAGCGTCTGGACGTTGTTGACGTCCGCCATGCCGAGCCGGTCGAGCTCGACCTTGACGACCTCCAGGAAATGACGGTGGAGCCGCTCGATCAAAGAAATCGTCTCGTGATATGACTGGATCACGTTACCCTCGTTCGCTGCGATGGCTGCAATGGCAGCTACCGTCCCAGTATCGTACTGAATCCCTTAAATTTTGTTTAATTTCGATCGCGAATCGCCCCTATGACCACCGCCGGGCCCCTGGGCGGCGTGCGATTTCGGCCATTGTCAGCGCCGCCCCTCGGCCTTAATATCCCGGCCGACGGCGCTTGGCACCCTGGGGCGGGACGCCTTGGCGCCTTTCGAACCAAGGCCGATCACCGCGAAGATGAACATTCGCAACATCCTGCAATCTAGCCGTTCCGGGGCCAAGGACAGGGCCAAGGATAGGGCCAAGGATAGGGCCAAGGATAGGGAAGGCGGCCGACGAGCGGGCGAAATCGGCGGCGCGCCCTCGACCGCCGCCATCGGCGCCTATCCCCAGACCCGTCTCAGGCGCAACCGGGCGTCGGCCTGGTCGCGCCGCCTGGTAAGCGAAAACCAGCTCGGCGTCGACGATCTGATTTGGCCGGTGTTCGTACAGGAAGGCGAGAGCACCGAGGTGGCTTCCATGCCTGGGGTCGAGCGGCTGACCATCGAGAGGGTCGTCGAGGCGGTGGGCGAAGCCAGGGAACTCGGTATCCCCGCGATCGCCATATTCCCGGTGATCGACGATGCCCTCAAATCGGACGGCGGCGATGAAGCGCTCAATCGGGACAACATCGTTTGCCGCGCCGTCGCCGCGGTCAAGGCCGCCAACCCCGACATCGGCGTCATCTGCGACGTCGCGCTCGACCCCTTCACCACCCATGGCCATGACGGGCTGATGCGCGCCGGCGTCGTGGTGAATGACGAGACCGTGGAGGTTCTGTGCCGCCAGGCCCTGATCCAGGCCGAGGCCGGCTGCGACATCATCGCGCCCTCGGACATGATGGACGGGCGCGTCGGCGCCATCCGCCGGACCCTGGACGAGGCGGGCTTCGAGCGCGTTCTGATCCTCGCCTATTCGGCCAAGTACGCCTCGGCCTTCTACGGACCGTTCCGCGACGCCCTCGGTTCGACCGCCCCTCTCGGCGGCAAGGACAAGCGCGCCTACCAGATGGACCCGGCGAACAGCGACGAGGCCCTGCGCGAGGTGACCCTCGATATCGCCGAAGGCGCCGACATGGTCATGGTCAAGCCGGGGATGCCCTATCTCGACATCATCCGGCGGATAAAAGACACCTTCGCCATGCCGACCTTCGCCTACCAGGTGAGCGGCGAATACGCCATGATCAAGGCCGCCGCCCAGAATGGCTGGCTCGATGGCGAGGCGGCGATGATGGAAAGCCTCATCGCCTTCAAGCGGGCCGGCGCCGACGGGGTGCTCACCTACGCCGCCATCGAGACCGCCAAGAGGCTCAAGGCCGGCTGATCTCTTTTTCTTTTTGAACCGGGAGTGGAGGCTTGGCGGGCCGATCACTTGGCATGATGGAAAGGGGTCGTGGACGACGGCGATGAAAGGCGGCGGATCTTGGCGCTGGATCAGACGCGGAGCGGGCCTTTTGTGCCTCATTCTCCTGCTCGGCCTCGCTGGCGGGTATCTCTGGCTGAGGACCTCCCTGCCCCAGCTTGACGGTGTCCTCGCCCTTACCGGCCTGGGCGCTCCGGTCACCGTCCTCAGGGACCGCGACGGCATTCCCCACATCCGGGCAGACACGGCGAACGACGCCTATTTGGCCCTCGGATTCGTCCACGCCCAGGACCGCTTGTGGCAGATGGAGACCATCCGGCGCACCGGCGCCGGGCGGCTGTCCGAAATCTTCGGCGGGCGCACGCTCAGGCTCGACCGTTTCATGCGCACGCTTGGTCTTTACCGCCTGGCGGAACGGACCTTCGAACTTCTCTCCCCCGGGGCGCGCGCCGCCATCGAAGCCTATGCCAAGGGCGTCAACGCCTATCTCGAGACCCATCGGGGCGCGTTGGTGCCCGAATACTATCTCCTGCGCTTCCGCCCCGAGCCGTGGCGCCCCGCCGACTCCCTGGTCTGGGGCAAGCTCATGGCCATGCGGCTGTCAAGGAACTGGCGCGACGAGTTGCTGCGCGCGCGCCTCTCGGCGCGCCTCGGACACGACCAGCTCAACGCCCTCTGGCCGCCCTACCCGGATGACGGACCGACGACACTTGCCTCCCTTGGGGCCTCCCTTGGGGCCTCCCTTGGGGCTCCCTCGGAAAGACGGCATCGGCCTCCCGGGCGCCCAAGACGACGGCCGGGGCGGCACCCAACGATCTCGCTCTCGACGGCGCGGCGCTCGACCGCCTGGCCGCGTTCCTGCCACCGCCGGAGATGCCGCGAGGCGCGTCGAACAGTTGGGTGGTGAGCGGCCGGCATAGCGCCAGCGGCAAGCCGATCCTTGCCAACGACCCTCACCTCGGCTTCCGCGCGCCGAACATCTGGTATCTCGCCCGAATCGACGCGCCCGGGCTGAACGTCGCCGGCGCCACGGTGCCGGGGATGCCGTTTCATATCTTCGGCCATAACGGCCGCATCGCCTGGGGCGTGACCAGCGCCGGAACCGATACCGAGGATCTGTTCGCCGAACGGGTGGCCGAGAACGATCCCGGCCGATACCTGACGCCGGGCGGCTCGAAACCCTTCGTGTTGCGCGATGAGGTGATCCGGGTCCGGGGCGGCGCCGACGTGAGGTTACGGGTGCGCGAGACCCGCCATGGCCCCGTCCTGTCCGACGTTATCGGCGGTGGGCGAAAGGCGGGCGAGGGTAATGAATTGCTGGCCCTCGCGGCGCCGGCGCTCTGGCCGGACGACCGTTCGCCGGAGGCGTTCTTCCTGTTGAACCGGGCGCGGAACTGGCAACAGTTCGTCGCCGCGCTGTCGTTTTTCAACGCCCCCAACCAGAACTTCACCTATGCCGACACGGCGGGCAATATCGGCTTCTATTCCGCCGGGCGGGTGCCGATTCGCAAGCTCGGTGATGGCTTCAGCCCGGTTCCCGGCTGGTCGGGCGAATATGACTGGTCCGGTTTCATCCCCTTCGCCGAGATGCCCCATGCGTTCAACCCGCCTTCGGGGCGCCTGATTAATGCCAACAACAGGATCGCCGGCAAGGATTACCCCTATTTCCTTGCCCGCGATTGGGCCCCCCCTTACCGGGCGCGGCGCATCGGAGAATTGCTGGCGCGGACGAAGCGGCACACCCCCGCCACCATGGCGCGCATCCAGGGCGATGTTGTCTCCCTTGCCGCCCGTGAACTTTTGCCCCTGATGCTTGGCGCCGCCGAAGGCAAGGATCGCCCGTCCAAGGGTCCGGCGCGCGCGGCGCTTCGCCTCCTCCAGAAGTGGGACGGGACCATGGAGCGGGACCGGCCCGAGCCGTTGATCTTTTCCGCCTGGTTTCGGGAGTTGAACCGTTTGATCTATGGCGACGAACTCGGCGCCGATCTCCGCGCTTACTGGCGCCTGCGTCCCCGGCTCATCAAGTCCATCATCGAGACAGACCGGACATGGTGTGACGATATCTCCAGCGCCCGAGTGGAGAGTTGCGACGAGCGCATCGCCGAGGCCCTCGCCGGCGCCCTCGACGACCTCTCCACCGCTTACGGACCCGACCCCGACGGGTGGCGCTGGGGGGATGCCCATGTGGCGGAATTCCGCCACCGGGTGCTCTCGCGCGTGCCGCTGCTGGGCTCCCTTGGCGACATCCTCATTGCCACCGATGGCGATAACTTCACCATCAACCGAGGCACCACCCGCATCGCCGATGCCGCCGCCCCGTTCGCCCAGATCCACGGGCCGGGTCTGCGCGCGATCTACGATCTCGGCGATCTCGAGAATTCACTGTTCATCCAGGCGACCGGCCAGTCGGGGAATCCCCTGTCCCGTCATTACCGCGATCTGATCGGGCGCTGGCGCGATCTCGAATATGTCCGCATGCCGCGACTGCCCGCCGGACCCGAGGCCGGCGGCGGCGCGAAGGCCGTCCACCGGCTACAACTTACGCCTGGCTGATCCCAGTACGAACCTTCACCTACGCCAGGCTGATCCCAGCACAAACCTTCACCCGAGGGCGGGTATAAACCCTGAAAGAGGGCCCCAAGGGAACCAATGGGTGGCGCCGCCGAGCGCCCCGCGAATGCCGATCGATGGTCGAGGCGCGACGCCCGGCCGGCCCTCGCCATGCCCCCAAAGGCGGCGTAAGTCCCGCAAACGCAAGGGGGTAAACTTCTTTTTAACCAATCCCGGCGAAGGTGGGGTCGAGGTAGTGGGCTCAAATTTTCAGGTAACGCATGTTTTTCATCTCCGGCGCGATCATCGTCACCTTCAGCGTGATTGGCGGCTTCGTGGCGATAGGCGGCCACCTGGCTGTTTTGTGGCAACCCTTCGAGTTCGTCATCATCTGCGGCGCGGCTTTGGGCGCCTTCATTATCGCCAACCCGAAAACGGTGCTTTTCGGCATGGGCAAGGCGTTTGGCCAAATTCTCAGGGGCCCGTACCACACCAAGGAAACCTACCTCGAGCTGCTGAGCCTCCTTTACGCGATTTTCAGGCTCGCCAAGTCCAAGGGCATGCTGGTCCTGGAACAGCATGTCGAAAATCCCGAGGAAAGTGAGCTCTTCCGCAAGTTTCCCAAATTCTTCGCCGACAAACACGCCTTGGGGTTCGTTTGCGATTACCTGCGCATGATGGTTCTGGGGGCCGAAAATCCCTACGAAATGGAACCGCTGATGGACGAGGAAATTGAAGTCCACCACACCGAACATATGACCCTGTCCGATGCCATCAGGACGGTCGGCGACGGCCTTCCGGCGCTCGGCATCGTCGCCGCGGTGCTCGGCGTCATCCATACCATGGGCTCGATCACCGAGCCGCCGGAAGTGCTCGGCAAGCTCATCGGCGGCGCCCTGGTGGGGACGTTCGTGGGCGTGCTTCTGTCCTATGGTTTCGTCGCCCCCATGGCCGATGCCTTGAAGGCGGTCTACGACTCCGAGACCAAGTATTATCAGTGCATAAAGGTGGGCCTGCTTGCCCACATGCAGGGCTACGCCCCCTCGGTCTCCATCGAGTTCGCCCGCAAGGCCCTGTTCTCGAACGTCCGCCCGACCTTCTACGAGGTCGAGGAGGCGGTCGACGCCCTGCCGTCCTTCGGATAGACCCCATGGCGTCCAACGAAGCACCGATTATCATCATCAAGAGGATCAAGAAGGTGCAGCACGGCGGCGGCCATGGCGGCGGCGGCGCGTGGAAGGTGGCCTATGCCGACTTCGTGACCGCGATGATGGCGTTCTTCCTGTTGCTGTGGCTGTTGAACGTCACCACGGACGAGCAGAGGCGCGGCATCGCCGACTATTTCGTCCCGGCCGTGGCCTCGCGCTCCTCCAGCGGCAGCGGCGGTGTCATGGGCGGCGTGAGCATGGCGCTCGAGGGGGCGCGGAGGACCGAGAACATGCGGGTCGGCGTCTCGAAACCGATGAGCTCCACCGACGACGAAAACCAGGAGATAACGGATGACAACCTTCCGGTCCTGGCACGGGGCGATTCCAATGACGACGAGAATATGGACAAGGAGAACCTCACCGAAGAGGAACTCAACGAACTCCTCGCCCAGCGCGAGGAAAGGATGTTCGCCGCCGCCGAGAAGGCGTTGCGCGAAGCCATAGCGGGATCGCCGGAACTCAGCCGGCTCGCCGACAGCCTCGTCATCGATCAGACCGTCGAGGGTTTGCGCATCCAGATCATCGACCAGGAGCGCTTCACCATGTTCCCTCTGGGATCGTCGGACATGTTCGCCCACACCAAGAAGATGCTGGAACAGATAGCGAAGGTCATCGTCAACCTACCCAACAAGATCGCGGTGACCGGCCACACCGACGCCACGCCTTACGCCAAGTCGTCTCGTTACTCCAACTGGGAACTGTCCACCGACCGGGCGCTGGCCAGCCGGCGGGCGCTGCTTGAGTACGGCCTCGGCGCCGGCCGCATCACCCGCGTGGTCGGCAAGGCGGCGGGCGAGCTCCTGGTGCCCGAGGATCCCACCTCGCCGCGCAACCGGCGGATCACCATGGTGTTGCTGCGCGAAGCGAGGCTCCCGCTCAAGACGAGGAAACCGACGCCGGCGGTGATACCCGGCAAATCCGTGCCCGAGAGCGCCCCGGTCAAGAAATCATCGGCCCGAGACGAGGCCGCGCTGGAGCCAAACGGATCGGCGCCCGCCCGGCCGTAATCGCTACCGTCCTTAGGGCACTATCCGATTGGCTTGATCCCGCCTGCGCGGCCGGCCAAACCCTGTCTTCGCACCACCCACCAATTTTTCGGCGCTTGGCTCTGGCTTTCCGGTAGGCATTCGAGTCATAGTCGAGGTGAGTTCAACGACAGGGTTCACGCGCTGGTGCCGACGCCATGACGGAGCATCGCTTAGCTAATATCTTCTATTCATCCAGGCTCAGGCCCTGTCCCTACCTTGCCGGCCGGCGCGAGCGTATCGTCGCCACCGAAATGACCGGAGCAAGCGCCAGGAAACTGTATGAGGCGGGCTCGTCATCGGGGTTCCGGCGCAGCCATAATCTGCTTTACCGCCCCGCCTGTCCCCGCTGCGATGCCTGCGTGCCGGTGCGCGTGGTGGCCAAGGAATTCACCGCCACGAGGTCGATGCGCCGGGTGCTGAGGATCAACGCCGATGTCGTTTGCGGTCCCGAACCGAGGGGAGACTTCGACCAAGCACCGCCGCGCGCAAACCAAGAGCAGTACCAGGTTTTCGCGCGCTACCAGCGGGCGCGCCACGCCAACGGCGCCATGAACGGCATGGATTTCGATGATTACCGGGCCATGGTCGAGGAAAGTCCGGTGGCGACGACGCTGACGGAGTTTCGCACCCCGCGTGGAACCCTCCTCGGCGGGCTACTCGCCGACCGGCTTGGCGACAGCCTGTCCGCCGTCTACAGCTTCTTCGATCCCGATCTCCGCAAGGAAGGCTTCGGGACCTACATGGTGCTGTGGTTGATCGAGCGGGCGAAGAGGCTCGACCTCTCCTACGTCTATCTCGGCTACTGGATCGCCGACAGCCCCAAGATGGCCTATAAGACGCGCTTCCGGCCGCTCGAAGCCCTGGGGCCGGAGGGATGGGTCCAAATTACGCGCTAACCGAACCGGTTGGTCCGCGCAAACCCCTTGGGCGGCAGGCGGCCCGCCTGGGCGCGTTTGCCGATCCAGCTTGTGAGATCGGTTTCCGTGCGGGTGCGTTCGCCGGATTTCCAGGACAACCCTTCCGCCAAGGTGAAGGTCTTGATGTCGGCCAGCCCGCCCTGGCGGTACTTCTGCAGGATGACACCGCGCCCGCGGTTCCGGGTGGGAACCTCGATGAGCGGGAAGATCAGCAGCCTGCGGTTTTCCCCGACCACGGCGACGGCATCGCCCTCGACCGGCGCGCAGGCCTGGGCCTCGGCATCGCCCTTGACGTTGAGGACCTGTTTGCCGATCCGGGTCTGGGCGACGACGTCGTCTTCGGCGACGACCAAGCCGCGGCCGTCGCTCGCCGCCACCAACAGTTTGCGGCCGGGCCGGTGCACGAACATGTTGACGAGGTCGTGTTCGTTGCTCAGCTCGATCATCAGGCGCACCGGCTCGCCGAAACCGCGCCCCGGCGGTAGCCCGTCGCATCCCAGCGTATAGAACCGGCCGTTGGTGGCGAAGATCAGAATCTTGTCCGTGGTCTGGGCATGGAAGACGAATTTCGTCGCGTCCCCCTCCTTGTTCTTGATCTCCGAAACATCCTCGAGATGGCCCTTGAAGGCGCGGATCCACCCCTTGGCGGAACAGGCGACGGTGATGTCCTGGCGCTCCACCGTGGCATCGGGGGGGATGACGACGGTGTCGGGCGGCGGCCCGATCTCGGTGCGGCGCCGGCCGATCTCGGTTTTTTCGCCGAATCGCTTGCGGATCTCCTCGATCTCCCGGGCGAGTATCTTCATGCGCCGCGCCTTGTCCTTGAGCACTCCACCGAGCTTCCCGCGCTCGGCGGTCAACGCCTCGAACTCTTCGCCGATCGCCACTTCGTCCAACTTGCGCAAACGCCTGAGACGCATATTCAGGATGGCCTCGACCTGGGTCTCGTTGATCTTCAACAGCTTCCCGAGCCGGACCCTGGGTTCGTCGTCCTCGCGGATGATGCGGATTACCTTATCGAGATTGCCGTAGGCGGCGAGGTACGCGCCGAGGGTCTCGAGCCTGGCCTCGATGCGGTCGATGCGGTGGCGGGTGCGCCGCTTCAAGACCTCGTGGCGGTGATCGAGAAAGGCCTGCAGGACCTCGCGCAGGTTCATCACCCTGGGGGTCTGATCGGCGTCGAGCACGTTCATGTTGAGACCGATCCGGACCTCGAGGTCGGTCTGGCGATAGAGCGTCTCCATCAGCGCTTGGGGATCGACGCTCCGGTTCCTTGGCTCGAGGACGAGCCGCACCTCTTCCGTCGATTCGTCACGGATATCGGCCAGCAGCCCAAGCTTCTTCGCCTCCAGCAGCGTCGCGATCTTCTCCACCAGCCGCGACTTCTGGACCTGGTAGGGAATCTCGGAAACCACGATCTGATAGAGTCCGTGGCTCTGCTTCTCCACCGACCAGCGGGCGCGCAGACGGAACCCGCCCCGCCCTCGCTTGTAGGATTCGATGATGTCTTCCGGGGCTTCGGCGATCACCCCGCCGGTGGGAAAATCGGGTCCCGGCATCAACTGGCACAGCTTGGATATGGTGGCCTTGGGATATTTGATGAGATGCAGCGCCGCGGCGCAGACCTCGCCGGCGTTGTGGGGCGGAATGGAAGTGGCCATGCCGACGGCGATCCCGGTGGCGCCGTTGGCAAGGAGATTGGGGAACCCCGCCGGCAGCACCACCGGCTCGCTCTCGTGACCGTCATAGGTCGGGCGGAAATCGACCGCGTCCTCGTCGATACCGTCGAGCAGCGCTCTCGCCACCTCGGTCAGCCGCGCCTCGGTGTAGCGCATGGCGGCGGCGTTGTCGCCGTCGATGTTGCCGAAATTTCCTTGCCCGTCGACCAGGGGATAGCGCACCGAGAAGTCCTGGGCGAGCCTTACCAGGGCGTCGTAGACGGCGGCGTCGCCATGGGGGTGATATTTGCCGATGACGTCGCCGACGACGCGGGCGCATTTCTTGTATCCCGAGCCCGGATCGAGCTTCAGTTGCCGCATGGCATGAAGCAGGCGCCGGTGCACCGGCTTCAGCCCGTCGCGGACATTGGGCAGCGAACGGGACATGATGGTCGACAGCGCGTAGGCGAGATAACGCTCGCCGAGGGCATCGGCGAGGCTTTCGTCGCGGATCCGGGGGGTGGTTGCGGGTTCGGTCATAGGTCTTTAGTGACGGCGTCTGGGCGAACTTCAGACTACCACATATAGTAGGACTTTAGCGAAATCCTTCAACGAATCGTGATCGGGACGATGGCATGGGCCGGGATTCGGGAGCGAAGACATGGCGGGCGAAGAAATAACCGGTGAGATCGAGGCCTTGGCGAATCTCCGCCGGGCTGACCCCCTCCGCCGCCTCGGTACCCGCCTCCCGGGTGAGAAACCGGGGCAGCGCCAGGAGTTTATCACGGTAAGGGGCGCCGGCGCTCGACGATACGGCGCGCCCCGTTTTCGGCGATACGTAAACGAGCCCGTCATTCTCCCCCGTCGCGGCGCATGAGCCGAGGTCGAGGCCGAAGCCGAGCTCGCCCAGAAGCATAAGCTCCCAACGGACATAAAGCGCCGGCCAGGAGCCGCCATGCCCGCCGTCGCCTCCCCCCGCCGCCCCGTCCCATCCCTTGAGCGCCGCCAGCAGTTCAAGCGAGCCCTCGAACACCCTTGCATGGGGTTCCCGTTCGGGTAACACCACATCGGTCATGGCGCAGGCCGCGCTCAACCCCGCCAGACGCCACCTATCGTCGAGAAACGATGCGGCGACGCTCTCGACCAACTCGCAACTATAGGTCCCGAGATGTTCGGAGAGCCGCGCCCGCCAGGTGGCCGTGACCCGGTTGCCGGCCTCGAATACGCCGCGCTGACGCCTTCCCGCGCCACCGCGCACCAGCCCGGCATGGCGGCCATGGCTCCGGGTCAGCAAGGTTACGATGGCCGAGCCTTCGCCGTGCTTGCGCGCGGCGAGGACTATGCCTTCATCGCTCCAGTCCATGGCCGGGCTATAGCACAAAATTCGGGCCCCGCGACTCTTGCTTCATCACCGCCGCGTCGCGGCCCCCGAACGGCGCCCCGCCTTCGCCGGCCCGCCCCCGGCGGCCACCGTTCCCGGGCCGGGAGTGGCTCGCCGAGTCACGCCTTGAAAAACACTAAGTCATTGACATTATTAATGGAAAATTTATCTTTCTAGGTTAATTCATATAGGCGGTTACGATTCCGTCAAGTCGGCAAATGAAGCATCGGCGTTTCGTTACTCAATTTTTATTAGGCACATTATTAAATAAGCTACCGTTATTGACAGATGCGCGACTCGAGTAACTATAATTTCGACGAAGTCGAAATCGTTTTGTTCGCCCCGGCTCCGGCGATGCGCCGTACGATCCGGGAGGCGCTCAACAGCGTCGGCATTCGGGGGATAAGGGATTATTTGGCCGTCGAACAGGCGCGTGAGGCCATCATCACCTATAACCCGGATTTATTCATTTGCGACCTCGATCAAAATCAGGACGCCATCTGTTCGATCATCGCCGACATCCGGCACGGCAACATCGGCACCAACCCTTTCATGGTCATCATGCTGCTGACCTGGGATCCGGAGGTCAACGCGGTCAACTTCGCGATGCAAACCGGCGTCGACGATATCGTCATGATGCCCATCTCGGTGCGCCTGCTCGAACAGCGGATCGACAAGATGATCAACAACCGCAAGCGCTTCGTCGCGACCGAGGACTATGTCGGTCCCGAGCGCCGCGCCCAATCCTCGGAAGAAGAGGAGGTCGACGGTTCGAACAACTTCGCGGTGCCCAACAGCCTGCGCCACAAAACCACGGGCGATGAATCCGCCGCCGCGCATAAGGACGTGATCGAGGATGCGACCCAACTCATCACCCAGCATCGCCTTACCGAATTGACGACGCAGGTCAGTGCCCTTGCCACCCGGGCCAAGAACCAGGCCAAGAAGCCAAACGGTGACAGCAACCCGACCAAGACCCTGATCAAGGTAACGAGGCTTCTGGATCAGATCAGCTCGCACGTCGACGCCCAGGACAACAACAATCTCATCATTCTCGCCGACTCGATGCATCGGGTGGTCAACGTCATCGCCCAAACCGACGATCCCGCCGATGGTCTGTGGGACATCCTCGTGCTTTCCGGCCAGGCGATGTCGGCGATCCTGTGGGACCGCGCGGGGGCCTCGGAGTTGATCATCACCGCCCTCGACCAGGCGATGGCGGCGATCAGCTTGGAGGGCGGCTGACCGGCACCGGACTGGGCAGCGGGGCGGAATCAGGCCTTAAAATCAAGCCCCATGGCGCGGTAGTGTTCGGGCCTGTCGATCCAGTCGCGACGCACCTTGACATGGATGAACAGATGGACCCTGCGCGCCATCACGCGCTCGAGTTCGGCCCGCGCCGCCACGCCGATGGATTTGATCCGGCTCCCTCCCTTGCCCAGCACCATGGCCTTCTGGGTCCCGCGGCGGACATAAAAGGTCTGCTCGATGCGCACGGAGCCGTCGTCCCTCTCCTGCCAGTCCTCGGTCTCGACGGTCAGTGCATAGGGTAGCTCCTGATGGAGCTGCAAGAACGCCTGCTCGCGGGTGATCTCGGCGGCGAGCAGGCGCAGGGGAATGTCGGAGAGCTGATCCTCGTCATAGAGCCACGGCCCCTCGGGCACGATCGTGGCCAGATGCGCGCGCAAATCGGCGACCCCATCGCCGGTGAACGCCGAGATCATGAAGGTATCGCTGAAATTCCCCTCGGCGTTGAGCGCCGCCGCCAACTCCAGCAAGGCCGGGCGCTTCACCAGATCGATCTTGTTGAGGGCCAGGATCGCCTGGCGCCCATATTTCTCGATACCCTTGATGATGGCCAGGCTGTCGCCGTCGATGGCGCCCTTCAACTTGCCGATGCAAAGGGCGGTATCGACGAGCAATACGATGAAATCCGCGTCCGCCAGCCCGCCCCAGGCGGCGGCGACCATGGCCCGCTCGAGGCGCCGCCTGGGGGCGAAAATGCCGGGGGTGTCGACGAAGACGAGCTGGGCCTCGCCGGCGATGACGATGCCGATGATACGGCTGCGCGTGGTCTGGACCTTCGGCGTGACGATGGAGATCTTCGACCCGACGAGTCGATTGAGCAGCGTCGACTTTCCGGCATTGGGCGCGCCGCCAAGGGCGATGAACCCGCAGCGGCTGGGCGGCGGCGGCGGCGGCGCCCGCCCTCCCCCCATATCGGGCCGCTCAGCCGTCATCGCCCTTGGTGGCCGCCTGCAGCATTTCCCCCGCCGCGTCCTGCTCGGCGGCCCGTTTCGATGGCCCCGTGGCCTCGGCCGGCGATTGCCCCTCGACGCTGACGCGGACCGTGAAGGTCGGGCTGTGAGCCGGTCCCTCGCGGGACAGGATTTGGTAGACGGGCAGGCGCAATTTACGCTCCTGGGCCCATTCCTGGAGCCTCGTCTTGGCGTCCCTCGGCGGCTTGTCCGTCGCCGCCATCATCGGCGCCCAGTAACGGACGATGAAGCGGCTGGCTGTCTCGAGGCCGGCATCGAGATAGAGCGCGGCGATGATCGCCTCGCAGGCGTCCGCCAGCAGCCCCGGATTGGTCCGGCCGCCCGATTTCTCCTCGCCCGGCGCGAGCACGAGATGGCGCGCCAGATCGATTTTCATGGCCACTTCCGCCAGTGCCTCGCGGCGTACGAGCGCCGCGAAACGTGGCGCCAGGGATCCCTCATCCTCGTCCGGAAACTGCTTGAGGAGAATATCGGCGATGATGAGACCCAGGACCCTGTCGCCCAGGAACTCCAGGCGTTCATAGCCGAAGCGGTTGGCGTTTCCGTCACCGGCGGCGCTCTTATGCGTCAGCGCCTCGATCAGGAGATCCCGGCGGGCGAAGCGGTGCCCCAAGACCTCCGACAACGATTCGATATCCGTCTTCCGGTCCGCCACTAATTGATCTTCCGGAACAGCCGGGAGTAGCGAATCGCCCCCGGCCATTTCCAGACTTCCCAAAATTGCGCCGAACCGTTGCTCGAAAAGAACAGGATTTCGGCGCGGCCGACCAGGTTCTCCGCCGGGATGAAACCGACATGCGCCAGCACCCGGCTGTCCAACGAATTGTCCCGGTTGTCCCCCATGGCGAAGTAATGCTTCGCCGGCACGGTATAGACGGGGGTGTTGTCGAGGCCGCCAAACTCGGTCATTTCGGCGACGGCATAAGACCGGCCGTTGGAAAGTGTCTCCATATACTGCGCCATGGCGACGGCATTTCCGTATTGGTCCGGCGCCACGAAATCGGCGATCCGCCGGCGGCTGACCGCTTCGCCGTTGATGTAGACGACGCCATTCCTCACCTGGATCTTA
>JADFJG010000008.1:15005-49027 GCA_022566265.1 Pseudomonadota bacterium
TGTCGCCGGGCAGGCCGATGATGCGCTTGATATAGTCGGTCTCGTTGTCGCGCGGCAGCTTGAAGACGGCGATGTCGCCACGCACCGGCTCGCTCCCAAGGACGCGGCCCCTGAACGACGGAAAGCTGAACGGAAACGAATGCCGGCTGTAGCCATAGGAAAACTTGGAAACGAATAGGTAATCGCCGACCAAGAGTGTCGGGATCATCGAGCCCGAGGGGATATTGAAGGGTTCGTAAGCGAAGGTGCGCACGAGGACGGCAATGAGAACCGCGTAAATGATCGTCTCGATGGTTTCGCGAAGTCCACTCTTCTTCTTTTTTTCCATTAGGAAACACCTACAACTTACTGAAATTAAACGAGTTGTCTTGTAAAAATGTCGCGAGGCCGGACAATCAAGCCAGCCTCCCCGCCGTTTGTCAAGCCGCGGATGGGACCCCGGCGCAACGTTACCCGTCCTTCGCTTCGGCGGAGATAATGACCACGGCCTCGGCCCAGAACGATTCATCGGTCATGGTCAGGTCCACCTGCGCCACCATCCCTTCGGGCGTCAATTCGCGAAGCCGCTTCTCGGCGCCGCCGGTGAGCTTCAAGGTCGGCTTGCCCGATTTGAGGTTGACGACCCCCATGTCCCGCCAGTAGACGCCACGGCGTATCCCGGTGCCCAGCGCCTTGGAACAGGCTTCCTTGGCGGCGAACCTCTTGGCGTAGCTGGCGGCACGGCCGGCGCGGCGTTCCGACCTCTCACGCTCGATGTCGGTGAAGATGCGGCCGAGGAACCTGTCGCCGAACCGTTCGATCGTGCGTTCGATCCGGCGGATATCGATGATGTCGTTTCCCAATCCAATGATCATCCAAGACCGTCCCGCCTCATCGACCGCGAGGCCGGCTCAGGCACTGACCTGGGGACGGGGTCGGGCGCGGGCCTCGTCCATCAAGGCGCGCATATGCTTGATGGCGCCGCCCAGGCCGCTGAATATGGCCTCGCCGACCAGGAAATGCCCGATATTCAACTCGACGATCGTCGGAATTGCCGCCACCGGCCCGACCGTATCATAACTCAGGCCATGCCCGGCGTGACATTCGAGCCCCAGACCCCGGGCCTTCTCCGCCGCCCGCACCAGGCGGCCGAGCTCAGGGGCCACCGCCCCGCCCGAGGCGTCGCAGTAAGCGCCGGTATGGAGTTCCACCACCGGCGCGCCGAGCGCCTTGGCGGCCTCGAGTTGGACGGTCTCGGGGTCGATGAACAGGGAGACCCGAATGCCGGCCTCGCCGAGGGCGGAGACGTAAGACGCCAGGTGATCCTTACCGGCGGCGGCGTCGAGCCCGCCTTCGGTGGTCAACTCCCGGCGTTTTTCCGGCACCAGGCAGACGGCGTGGGGCTTGTGGCGCAAGGCGATGGCGAGCATTTCAGGGGTCGCCGCCATCTCTAGATTGAGGGGCAGAACGATCTCTTCGCTCAGCCTCTCTATGTCGCCGTCGGAGATGTGGCGCCGATCCTCGCGCAGATGGGCGGTGATCCCGTCGGCGCCGGCCTCGGCCGAGATGCGCGCCGCGCGCAGCGGATCGGGGTAGCGCCCGCCGCGCGCGTTGCGGATGGTCGCGACGTGGTCGATGTTGACGCCAAGGCGCAGCCTGGCCGTCATGACCCCGCCTCCCGTGGCGCCGCCCGCGCTTTGCGCCGCCGTTCGCGGCGGCGTGAGCGGCGGTGGTGATAACCCTCGACCATGCGCCGCACCGGCCAGTAAACGGCGATCCAGGCGACAAGACCGGTCGGCAAGCTGCCCAAGAACATCGGCAGAAGCACGCGCCAGGGATTGTCGAATATGAAGGAGAGGCTTAGATCGGCGGGCAATTCGACGTGGCCCGAGCCCAGCATCCAGCTGCCGAGCCGGTAACACCATATCCAGATGAACGGGAACGTCCACGGGTTGCCGACCGCCGTGCCGATGGCGGAGGCCAGTAAGTTGCCGCCGATCGCCCACGTCAGCAAAGCCGCCAAGGCGAAGTGAAAGCCGATGAAGGGGGTGAAGGAGATGGCGGCGCCGAAGGCGAAACCGACGGCGATGCCATGAGGCGTGCCCGGCAGGCGGCGAATCCGGTGCATGAGATAATAGCTCACGCGCCGCCAGCCGGCCCGGGGCCAGAATATTTCCCGGACCCGGTGAAACAAACCTGGATCATGGCGCCGTTTGAACAGCATCCTGGCGCTCCCCGGACCTCTAGCCTAACCCCGCGCCCGGGCCACCGAGTTGATGGCCGGTGTCGCCCTGAGCGCGGCGATGATGTTCGACAGGTGCTTCACGTCCGCCACCTCGACATCGATCACCATGTCGAAGAAGTCGGTCGAGCGGTGGGTGATCTTGAGATTCTGGATGTTGCCCAGGTTCTTGGCGATCACCGTGGACAGGCTGCTCAACGCGCCCGGTTCGTTGATCACGACCACGTTGATGCGCCCGACATGATGTTCCACATGCTCGGTGTCCCAGGCGACGTCGAGCCAGCGCTCCGACATATCGGCGAAGCTTTCCAAGGTCGGGCAGTCGATGGTGTGAACGGTGACCCCCTTACCCTCGGTGACGATGCCGACGATCCGGTCGCCGGGCAGGGGATGACAGCAATTGGCGTAATGCAAAGCCATGCCCGGGATCAGGCCGCGCACGGAGATTGGCTGCGCCGCGTCCTTCGCCCGCTTCTTGGTGCGGGCGCGGGCCAGGCGGATGATGTTCTTCGCCCTGCCCTCGGATTTGACGCCGGGAAACACCGCCGTGACCACGTCCCGCCCGGTGTGAAGGCCGGAGCCGACGGCGGCGATGAGGTCCTTGGCGCTGTCGTGCTTGAAGGTCTTGTACACGTCCTTCAGCGCCTTGTCGGTGTACTCGAACCCTTCCTGCCGGAAGGCCTTCTCGAGGATGGCGCGGCCGAGCGTGAGATATTCATCCAGCTGCTTGGAACGGACGAAGCGGCGGATGCGGGCCCGCGCCTTGGCGGTGACCACGAAGCGTTCCCAGGTCGGTGACGGCGTCTGGGCCTTGGAGGTGATGATCTCCACCTGGTCGCCGTTGGATAGCTGGGTTCTCAGTGGCGCGATACGCCCGTTGATCTTGGCGCCGACACAGGTATCGCCGATTTCCGAATGTACGGCGTAGGCGAAATCGACCGGGGTGGCGCCGCTGGGCAGGGAAATGAGATCGCCCTTGGGCGTGAAGCAGAACACCTGATCCTGGAACATCTCGAGCTTGGTATGCTCGAGGAACTCCTCGGGTCCCGAGGCGTGCTCGAGGATATCAAGCAGTTCGCGAAGCCAGCGATATTGCCGCCCGTCGGTGTGACCCGCGTCCTGCTTGTACTGCCAGTGCGCGGCGACGCCGCGCTCCGCCGTTTCGTGCATTTCGCTGGTACGAATCTGGATTTCGATGCGCTGGCGCTGGGGCCCGATGACGCCGGTATGGAGCGAACGATAGCCGTTCTGCTTGGGCGTCGAAAGGTAGTCCCTGAAACGGCCGGGGACCACCGGATATTCGCCGTGCAACACACCAAGGGCGCCGTAACATTCGGGGACGGTCTCGACCGCCACCCGGAACGCCATGATATCGGCCAGCTGTTCGAAGGTGACGCTCTTGCGCTGCATCTTCGTCCAGATCGAACACGGCGTCTTTTCGCGCCCCGAGACTTCCGCCTCGATGCCGGCCTCCTTCAGTGTCTGCTTGAGTTCCTCGATGATGCCGTTGACCAGGCCACCCTCCTGCTCGTGCAGGAAATCCAGCCGCGCCAGCACGGAAGCGCGGGCGTCGGGATTGAGTTCGGCGAAAGCACGGTCCTCGAGCTCATCCTTCATTTCGTGCATGCCGAGCCGAGCCGCCAGCGGCGCATAGATCTCGATGGTCTCGAGCGCGATCACCCGCCGCTTTTCCTCATCCTGGATGAAACCGAGGGTACGCATGTTGTGCAGCCTGTCGGCAAGTTTCACCAACAGCACCCGGATATCCTCGGACATGGCGAGGAACAGTTTGCGGAAATTCTCGGCCTGGCGGGAGTGATCCGATTGCAGCTCGATGCGGGAAAGTTTCGTCACCCCGTCAACCAGGCGGGCGATCTCCTGACCGAACAGTTTCTCGATCTCATCGAGGGTCGCCAGCGTGTCCTCGACCGTGTCATGGAGCAAAGCGGTGATGATCGAAGCCGAATCCAGCTTCATGTTGGTGAGGATCCCGGCGACCTCGAGGGGGTGGAGGAAATAGGGATCGCCCGATGCCCGCTTCTGCTGGCCATGGGCCTTCATCGAGAAGACGTAGGCGCGATTGAGGGCATCCTCGTCCAGGGCCGGGTCATAGGCCTTGACGCGCTCCAGGAGTTCGAATTGACGGATCATGACAGGGGGTATTTAGGTAACGGCGGGAAAGGGCCCGCTACGGTCGAGCCGGATGACCGCGGCGCGGCGCGGCCCGCCCCTACCCGCGCCGCGCCGCATTCATTCCTCGCCTGGCTTGGCTGGACCGTCGGCCTCCTCGCCGGGGGTGCCACCGGTTTCTGCCTCAACCTCTTCTTTCGGACTCTCTTCCGGCTTGCCGGCCAATATCTCCGCGGCCGGCTCCTGGGCGATGAAAGCCTTCCCTTCGGCGATGGCGCCGTCCGGCGATGCCGCGGTCAATTCCTGCTCGGTCGAAAGCAGGTCGAGCTCGTCCTCCTCCGGTTCGTCTTTCTCGACATGGCGTTGCAGGCCGTGAATCAGGGACTGTTGCAGACCGTCGATATCGATGGTCTCCTCGGCGATTTCACGCAGCGCGACCACCGGGTTCTTGTCGTTGTCCCGCTCCACCGAGAGCGGCGCGCCGGCCGAAATGTCGCGGCCGCGCTGGGACGCCAGCAAGACGAGCTTGAACCGGTTGGGAATTCTGATGACGCAGTCTTCGACAGTGATACGAGCCATGAGGCTGTTCTCCAAGCCACGATAAAATTAGGGAATTGGTTCCACTATATATGGTTCGGCCACTGTAATGGCAAGGGAATTAGCCGCTTTGAGGGCTGCGGCGGGGCCAATTCGCGGCCGTTGGCGCCGGCGCCGGCCATCGTCCATCACAGCGGCCTTATCTCCTGATCGCCGCCAAGCGCCTCGATCAGTTCGCCGACGCTCCGGCCCAAGGCCGGGTGTCGCCAGTCAGGCGCGATTTCACCCAACGGCAGGAGCACGAAGGCGCGTTCATGGAGGCGCGGATGGGGCAGCACGGGCCCCTCGGCGCCATCGGAGATCACCTCGCCATAGGCCAGCAGGTCGAGGTCTATCACCCTTGGCGCCCTCGGCGCGTTGGCTGTCCGGCGCTCGCGGCCGAGGCCACGCTCTATGGCGAGAAGCAGGTCAAGCAAGTCCGCCGGATCGCGCGCCGTCTCGATCCGGGCGACGCCGTTGACGAACCACGGCTGATCGGACGGCGGCACCGGGGCGCTCTCATACCAGCGCGATCGGGCGATGACGCCAACGCCGGCATCGGCCAGCGCCAACAGCGCCCCTTCCAGGGTCGCCCGGGGCGGCCCATGGCGCAAGGACGGCAGATTGGCCCCTAGCCCGATCAGAATCATCCCATTTCCGGCGCCGCGCCCTTGCGGGAGAGCCCCATCTCGCTTACTTAATGTAGGCGTTCAATGTACATGTCCGAGGCCGCCGGTGGCGAGCCAAAGCTTATCGTTTCGTCGGCGTTGAGGATGACTTGATTGGTCGGAAATGAATTTTGCGCCGCGGCCCATGGTCGCGGCTGGCCGGATAAAGCGGCCGGTGACCGGGACCTCTGACCGAGAGATTTTGGCTGAATTTTTTAAACCAAGGAATATCGACAATGACTTTTTATCCCGAGGATCGCCTCGCGCTTTTTATCGACGGTTCCAACCTCTACTCCGCGGCCCGGGCGCTGGGCTTCGATATCGACTACAAACGGCTGTTGGAAGTGTTCGCCAAGCAGGGCCGGCTGGTGCGCGCGTACTACTACACGGCGCTGATGGACGAGCAGGAATACTCGCCGATCCGTCCCCTGGTCGACTGGCTCGATTACAACGGCTATACCATGGTCACCAAGCCGACCAAGGAATTCACCGATTCCTCGGGCCGGCGGAAGATCAAGGGCAACATGGATATCGAGCTCGCTGTCGACGTCATGGAGATGGCGGAAAATCTCGATCACGTCGTCCTGTTCTCGGGCGACGGCGACTTCCGGCCCTTGGTGCAGGCGGTCCAACGCAAGGGGGTGCGCGTGACCGTGGTCAGCACGATTCGCTCCAACCCGCCGATGGCGGCGGATGAGTTGCGCCGCCAGGCCGACAGCTTCATCGAGTTGCAGGATCTGGCGGCGGAAATCGCCCGCGAGCACGGGCCCAGGGATCAGCCACCGGCCAGGGATCGGGCACCGGCCAAGGATCAGGCACCGGAAGAAGGCGATCCTCAGGCGTTCATCGAAAGCGCGTGAGCGCGGCGCCGGGAACGGTCCGATCCCAGCCGCGGGCATCGCCGATAGCGAAATCGGCATCGACCCTCCCGGAGATTGTAACCACTGTCCGCGCCTGGTCGAATATCGCGCCGTCAACCGGGCCGGGCATCCCGACTGGCACAACCGGCCGGTCCCCTCCTTCGGCGGGCTTGACGCGCGGCTGCTGATCGTCGGGCTGGCGCCGGGGTTGGCGGGGGCGAACCGCACCGGCAGGCCGTTCACCGGCGATTTCGCCGGCGGGTTGCTCTATTCGACCCTGGTCAAGTTCGGCTTCGCCAAGGGCGCCTATGGCGCCCGGGCCGACGACGGGCTGGAGTTGATCGGCGCCCGCATCACCAACGCCGTTCGCTGCGTCCCGCCGAAGAACCGGCCCGAGGCCCGAGAGGTCAACGCCTGCCGGGGATACCTCGCCGCCGAGATCGCCGCGCACACGCGCCTCGAGGCGATACTGGCGCTCGGCACCCTCGCCCACAACGCGGTGGTTTCGGCCCTGGGGCTGAAGCGCCCGGCCTGGCCGTTCGGCCACGGGGCGCTGCATGAACTCCCCGGCGGCCTGGTCCTCGCCGACAGCTATCACTGCTCGCGCTACAACACCAACACGCGCCGCCTGACGCCGGAGATGTTCGAAGAGGTATTCCGCACCCTCCGCCGCCGCATCGCCTGAGGACGGCCAGGCGGCGAAGGTCATCGGCGCCGATGGAAACTGGATTTCGCCAGGTCAGCGGCGAGCGCCGCCAGATACCCGACGCGCTCAAATCTATCCGAATGGCATAACGAGACTTTGACGGCCCGTCCGAACGACGCGATGGCCGCTTCCTCATCTCCAATTTCGGCCTGAGCTTCGGCGAGTTGCGTTAAAATTGCGATGCGCTCACTGTCCGTCCTGATATTACGCGTGGTTTCAACGGCCTCGGCCATCGTGCTACGCGCGGCAGTATCGAAGCCGGATTCAGCCTGCCGACCGGCAATCGCCTCCAGGGC
Source organism: Pseudomonadota bacterium (assembly GCA_022566265.1). Classification (GTDB taxonomy): domain Bacteria; phylum Pseudomonadota; class Alphaproteobacteria; order SMXQ01; family SMXQ01; genus JACZQV01. Next base: position 22,463 of record JADFJG010000008.1, read on the forward strand.
CTTCACCTGACGGCCAGCCCATTTATCCTGAACCTCGGCACGGGCATCGGTCGGATCGGCGCGCCTGGCGGTATCGATAGCCAGGGCGAACATGTCCCGTGCACCGCTTTCGTCTCCGGCCTGAGCGAGGGCGTGAGCGACCGAACCAAAAGCCCTGGCGCGTTCATCCAAGAAAAGCACGGTCCGCGCCGCTTCGAGGGCCTCGGCGATAGTGGACCGAAACGCCGGTGAATCCCCGGCCCGCGCCTGGACCGCCGCGATGTCGAGCAATGCCAGGGATCGGCTTGCCCCTCGGTAAAGACTTCGGGCAGTTGCTAGGGCGCCGGCATGGTCCCCGTTTTTCAATTGCGCGGCCACGATTTCGCGAAGCGCGATGTCGGACCTACTTCGCCCAACGGTTCTCAGGGCCGCCGCAATACGGCCTCGCCGTGCTTGGGCGATGGCGATATCCTCCAAGGACTGGGAGCGAGGAAAGCGCGTCTCCACTTTGTCGAGCAACGCGAATGCTTTCGACATCTCTCCCGCTCTTGCCCGGGCGGCGATGATCGCCGCATAGGCGTTGTCGCGCCGGCGCGAATATTTTTGGCCAATCCGTTCCGCGGTTTGCAGCGCCGCCGCGATGTCGCCGGCCCGGAGTTGGGCATGGACAACACTCAGCAGCACCTCGTCGCGAAGATGACCCCTGGTGATTGTCCGGGCGGCTTCGAGCGCCGCCGCGGCGTCACCGGACGTGCTCTCGGCGAGGGCGATATCGTACAAAACCGACTCGCGGTAGGCTTTGTCGGCGATGCTGTGCAGGGTCCGGCGCGCGCCGGCGATATCGCCAGCCTTGATCTGCTCGACGGCGACAGCGCTCAACACCGAAGCCGGACGCGACGATACCAGCCCAAAGAGTTCCCTGGCGCCCGGCAAATCCCCGGCCTTGGCCAGAATACCGGCAAGTTCGGTCAAAGTTCCGTCGCGCCAATGCTTGTCGTTAACCGCTGCACTTTCGCCTTCATTGGCGGAATTGGCGATGGCGCGCTCTGTCGCATCCCTGACATGGTTCACCGTTTCCAAGGCCTCGGCCATGTAACCGGCGTCAACCTGTACGCGCGCGACACGAGCCAGGGCAACATTACGAATTACCCCTTTGTTTATGGCGCCGGCGTCTTGAAGCGCGGCGGAAAACAGACATCGCGGGGAAGACGAACATTCGGCGGTCGGCGGATCGAGGCATTCGGGTTGGCGAACCAGCGAATAGACGACCGCGCCGGCAATGAGCAACGGCAGTGCCGCCACCGCGAGATCTTTTTTGCCGAATTCCATGACCAGAAAATCGACGATGGGCGGCGATTATGGTTTTTGTATGGTCCGTAAAATTGGCGCCGATCAACCCTTTTGGCGCATAAGGCGATCCTTCTCCCGCGACCAGTCGCGCTTCTTTTGGGCCGCCCTTTTGTCGTATTTGCGCTTGCCCTTGGCGAGGCCGAGCTCGACCTTGGCGATGCCGCGGTCGTTGAAATAGATCGACAAGGGCACCACCGTCATGCCCTCGCGCTGGAGCGAAGCCAAAAGCCGGCCGAGCTCGCGTTTGTGCAGCAACAGCTTGCGCGGCCGGCGCGGGACGTGGTTTTGCTTATTGCCGTGGCGGTATGGCGGGATATGGGCGTGGAACAGGAAGAGTTCCCCGTCCTTCTCCTGGGCGTAGGATTCGTTGAGGCTGCCCTGGCCCTGGCGCAGCGCCTTCACTTCCGTACCGAGAAGCACGATGCCGGCCTCGAGCGTCTGCTCGATGAAGTAGTTGTAGCGGGCCTTGCGGTTCTGCGCCGCGATCCTGCCGGCGATCAGGCCGCCCCGGGCCATGGCGCGATCACCTCAGCAGGCCAGCGGCGCGAAGCGCATCGCTGACCGCCGTCTTGGAGGCTTCGGCCAATTCGCAAAGCGGGGCCCGGACCTCATCGGCGCACCTGCCAAGGAGCGAGGCGGCGTACTTGACCGGCGCCGGATTGGATTCGACGAACAGGGCGTCATGGACCGGCATCAGGCGGTCGTTCAGTTCCGCCACCGTGCTCAGATCCCCCGCCGTCCAGGCCTCGAACAGCGCCACGCACAGCTTCGGTGCGATATTGGAGGTCACCGAAATGCAGCCGTGCCCGCCTTGGGCGAAGAACGGCACGGCGGTCGCGTCCTCGCCCGAGAGCTGGCAGAAATCGGCGCCGATGGCGAGGCGCGTCAACGCCGGGCGCACGAGGTCGGCGGTGGCGTCCTTGACGCCCACGATGTTGGCGTGCTTGGCAAGCCTGGCCATGGTCTCGATCGTCATGTCGACCACCGAGCGCGCCGGGATGTTGTAGATCACGATCGGAATATCGACGGCGTCGGCGACGGCCGAAAAGTGGCGGTACATGCCCTCCTGGGTCGGCTTGTTGTAATAGGGCGTCACCATCAGCGCGCCGGCGGCGCCGGCCTCCTTGGCGTGCCGCGTGAGCCCGATCGCCTCGTCCGTCGAATTCGATCCGGTGCCGGCGATCACCGGCACCCGGCCATCGGCGATCTCGATGCAGAGCTCGACCACCCGCATGTGCTCCTCGTGGCTCAAGGTCGGCGATTCGCCCGTGGTGCCGCACGGCACCAGGCCGTGGATGCCCTCGCCGATCTGCCACTCGACGTGGGACCTGAACGCCTCCTCGTCCACTTTCCCGTCCTTGAACGGGGTAATGAGGGCGGTGTTGTATCCCTTGAACATGGCCCTCTCCCAGATCGCCCATAGATTCGGTCTGAAAATAGCCCCAGAGGAGCGGTGCGGCAAGGGCGAGAGCCGGGCGCTATTGCCCAGCGCCCCCCCGCCCCCTACATTACGTCGATACGCGACGCGATGAGAACACGGACCGTTTTCCTTCACCGGCGGGGAGCAGAGCGTGAAGAAGCATTGGTTGGCCGCCTTCGCCCTCGCCGCGGCGCTTGATCTTGGCGCCCTTCCGGCCAAGGCTTCCCATATATCTGCGGTCCCCCCCAGCCCGCCGGCCCAGCGCTATCAAGCCCAGGTCTTCGCCGCCATCGAGGCGGCCCGTTGGAAGACCGCCTATGCCCTGGCGGCGCGCGCCAACGATAAGGTGTTCGCCAAACTCGTCGCCTGGATCGATTACACCCAGCTCGGCTCCAGGGCCCGCTTCGCCGATATCGCCGCCTTCATGGAGCAAAATCCCGATTGGCCGGACCCGCACGTCCTGCAGCGCAACGCCGAGGAGGCGTTGGCCGACTCCATCCCCGCCGCCACGGTCATCGACTGGTTTTCCCGCCGCCGGCCGCTGACGGTCAGGGGCCGGATGCGCCTCGCCCAGGCGTTGCTGGACAGCGGCGAGACCGAGAGAGCCCGGACCCTGTTGCGCGAGACCTGGGTCGAAAGCAATTTCGCGCGACTCCGGGAACGTTATTTCCTCAAGCGTTACCGCAAGTTCCTGCGCAAAGCCGATCACGCCGGGCGGCTCGACCGCCTGCTCTGGGCCGGCAGGACCTGGGAAGCGCGGCGTATGTTGCGCCGGGTGGACGCCGGCCAGCGGGCGCTGGCGGTGGCGCGCATCAGGCTGCGCCGGTTCCAGGGCGGGGTCGACTGGGCGATCCGCCAGGTGCCTGCGGCGCTGACCGAAAATCTCGGTCTCATTTACGAACGGTTGCGCTGGCGCCGGCGCAAGGGCCGCGACGCCGATGCCCGCGCGCTGTTGAATAGCCTGCCGCCGGCCCTCACCCGGCCGCCCGAAATCTGGTGGCGCGAACGCGCCGTCATCGCGCGGCGCGCACTGAGAGGCGGTGAGATTTCGGTCGCCTACGCGCTAGTCAGCGCGCATCGCCAGACCCGCGGCAAGAATTTCGCCGAGGCCGAATGGCTCGCCGGCTGGATATCGCTACGCTTCCTCGACGACGCCGGAGCCGCGCTCAAGCACTTCTCCGCCCTTCACGCCAATGTCAGATATCCCATCAGCCTCGCGCGCGGCGCCTATTGGGCCGGCCGCGCCGCCGAGGCCATGGGTAATGGCCTCCTCGCCCAGCAGTGGTACGCCAAGGCGGCGACCCACGTCACCACTTTCTACGGCCAGCTCGCGGCCTCGCGCTTGAAAGATCGGGCGCCGGCGGCGATACCGAAGGAACCGGCGCCGGACGCGGCAACGGCCCAGGCGTTCGCCGAAAGGGAGCTCGTCAAGGCCACGCGCCTGCTTGGCGCCAGCCCTAACCCCAAGCACATGCGGAGATTCATTCTTTACCTTAATAAAAAAGCACAAACACCTGAAGAACATAAACTTATCGTAGAGCTAGCGAAGTCGCTTAACCGCCCGGACCTGGCCGTGGCGACGGCCAAGAGATCGCTGAGAAGCGGCGTGTTCCTGCTCGCCGGCGCCTATCCCCTGTCCTATCTTCCGACCAACCGCAACGGGCTCGAGGCGGAACTGCTGCTATCGCTGCTGCGCCAGGAAAGCGCCTTCGAGGTCGGCGCCGTCAGCTATGCCGGCGCCCGGGGGCTGATGCAGCTCATGCCGGCGACGGCGCGCCGGGTGGCGCGGCGGTTGAGGCTCAGATACTCCAAGCACAGACTGCTGACCGACCCCGAGTTCAACCTCGCCATCGGCACCGCCTTCCTCAACGGCCTGATTAACGACTATCGGGGGTCTTATGTGCTGGCGCTCGCCGCCTACAACGCCGGACCGTCCAGGGTCAAGAAGTGGATCAGGAACAACGGCGATCCCCGCGACAGTGAAATCGACGTCATCGACTGGATCGAGATGATCCCGTTCGGCGAGACCCGGGACTACGTCCAGAGGGTGCTGGAGAATGTGCGGATGTACCGGCTGCGCACCGGCAAATCGAACCCCGGCTTCGACCTGGAGAACGACCTCAACCGCTAGGCAGCCTGCCGGCGCCGGTGATCCTGGTGCCGCCGCCCCAACCGGGTGCTCACGACTTGATGGCGGGCCGATCCGCGCCGGTGTTTGGCTCAGGGGCAAAAAAGTGTATAGGTTCTTCAAACAACACCCGTCAATGAACGGCCCGACAGGGAGGCACCGATGGCCGAGCCCCAGTTCGACGATATCGCCGCCTGCGTGTTCGATGCCTACGGCACACTGTTCGATTTCGCCTCGACGGTGGCGCGGTGCCGGGATCAACTCGGCGACAAGGCGGATCGACTCAACGCCATCTGGCGCGCGAAGCAGCTTGAATATGCCTGGACCTGCAGCCTGATGGGGCGGCACAGCGATTTTTGGCACATCACCGGCAACGCGCTCGACTTCGCCTTCGAGGTGCTGGGGATCGAGGACCCGGGCTTGCGCGCGAGGCTCATGCAGCTCTACCTCAACATCGATCCCTTCGACGATGTCACGCCCATGCTCGAGCGCTTGCGCGAGGCCAAGATGAAACGCGTGATCCTGTCGAACGGCAGCGTCACCATGCTGGTTGCCGCGACCAAGCATGCGGGGATCGGCAAGCTCCTCGACGACACCATCTCGATCGAGGAGGCGGGCGTCTACAAACCCCATCCGGCGGCCTACCAGCTGGCGGTCGACAAGCTCAAGCTGCCGGTCCACCAGATCTGCTTTCTGTCGGCCAACGGCTGGGACACCGCCGGCGGCGCCGCCTTCGGCTTCCAGGTCATAAGGGTCAACCGCACCGGCCAGCCGGCCGAGAAGCTCGGCGTCGTCCCGGCGGCCGAGATAAGCTCGCTCTCGGAACTGCCGGCCCTGCTCGGCCTTTAGCACCGAGGGTCGAGGCGGGGACGAATTGGATCTTCCGGTCGGCTTCGAGGACATCGTTGAGGCGGCCAGGCGCATCGAGGGCGCGGCCGTCGCGACGCCGCTTGTCGAATCGCCGCTGTTGAACCGCATCGCCGGCGGCCGGATCCTGGTCAAGGCCGAAGGCTTGCAGCGCACCGGTTCGTTCAAGTTCCGCGGCGCCTTCAACCGCCTGAGCGCGCTCGACGACGATGCCCGCCGCGCCGGCGTCGTCGCCTACTCCACCGGCAATCACGCCCAAGGCGTCGCGGCGGCGGCGGCGCTTCTGGATATTCCCGCCGTCATCGTCATGCCCGCCGACGCCCCGGCGATCAAGCTCGAGAACACCAAGGCCTACGGCGCCGAGATCGTCCTTTATGACCGCGCGCGGGACAACCGCGAGGAGATGGGGGTAAGGCTGGCGGCCGAACGCTCGGCGACCCTGGTGCCGTCATACGATGACGCCCGCGTCATCGCCGGCCAGGGGACGGTCGGCCTCGAGATCGCGGCGGCGGCGGAAGCGATGGGCGCCACGCTGGACGCCGTGCTGATCCCCTGCGGCGGCGGCGGTTTGAGCGCCGGCACGGCGATCGCCTTGAAGACCCGCTGCCCCGGTAGCGAAATCTTCGCCGTCGAGCCCGAGGGGTTCGACGATTGGGCCCGGTCGCTCAAGGCCGGACGACGGCTCGCCAACGCGCCAGGCGCCCGGTCCTTCTGCGACGCGCTGCTGGCGCCGACGCCGGGCGAGTTGACGTTCGAGATCAACGCCCGGCTGCTTTCGGGCGCGCTCGCGGTGGCGGACGAAGCGGTCGCCAAGGCCATGAAGGCGGCGTTCAGCCATCTCAAGCTGGTCCTCGAGCCGGCCGGCGCCATCGCCCTGGCGGCGGTGCTTTCGGGCCAGTTCGATTGCCATGGCAAGACCGTCTGCGTGGTCTGCTCGGGCGCCAATGTCGATGCCGAAACCTTCCGCCGGGCTATCCGCGGGAAGTGAATGAGGTGAAAGGCGCACCGGCCCGGCGGCCTGGGCGCGTAGCTTAGTCGAGACCGAATTTGGCGATATAGCGGTCCCAGATCATGTCTTCGTAGCGGATGGCGTAGTTCTCGGCAAAGTCCTCGCCGCGGGTCGAGGCGATCTTGCTCCTGGTCGTCATGCGGTCGTGGTGGTGGCCGAGTTCGTGGAGGAACACGCGCAGAAGCTGAAAGGCCCTGGCCGTGGCCTCGGTATGTTTCCACAGGATCAACTCGCCCCGGGGCTCCGAGGGCACGCCGAGCCGGGCATAGAGGCCCTTGTGCATGTCGTAATAATCGCGGCTTTCCTTGGTCCAAAGATCGCGCGGCCAGGCGCAAACGCCGACGACGCCGGCGTCATACCAGCCGTAGAGACCCTCCTCCCCTTCGGCCAGCAGGACCGCGTTCAACCCGGTGGACAACTCGTCCCAGTGCGGCAGTATCTCGATGAAGTCGAAAATGTCTTTCTTGCGCAGCAGGTGGCGATAGCCGCGGCCGGGACGCTCCTTATCGATCACCGGGACCTTCTGGTCGGTGTTCCAATAGGTCGGCGTCGGGTCGGTGCGGTTCCTCTCCTGAACCGCGCCGGCGATGACCTTGGGGCTGATTCGGCGATTAAAGCGCGCCATCGGACAAGCCTCTGAGGTTCCTCCCGTTCATCGAGACTCAATAATGCCGCCGGGCAACCATGCCGCCGGGCAAATATGGAGCCAGGCGAACAGGCTTCGGCCGCGGCCCCGCGCAATCTGGCGTCACGCGTTGACCAAGGCCTATCCCTCCAGGGACCGTTTCCCCGGTGGCCTATCGGGACCAATGCCTGGGCGCGGCGGCGATCGAACGCGCCGCGCGATCTCGTTACCCGGCGGGCTTGCCCGGCGCGGCCTGGCCTTTATCTGGTATGGCCAGGGACGACGCCGCTGTCACCGATTCCGGAGAGGACTTGCCGAGCGCCTTGGCCAGCGCCTCCGCCTTCGATGTATCGGCGGGCTTGGCCTCGGCGGGCTTGGCCTCGGCGGGCTTCGCCTCGGCGCCCTTGCGCACGCTCTCGAGATGCCGGCAATTGCCCTCGAGATAGGCGCCCGATTCGACGATCAAGAGCGAATGGATAATGTCGCCGACGACCTTGGCGGTGGGGCCAAGCTCGACCTTTTTGGCCTTGATTTGGCCGCTGATCGATCCATGGATGCGGACCGTTTCGGCCTCGACCTCGCCGTTGATCGTCGCGCTTTCGCCTATGGTCAGGGTCCGGCTTCTGACATTGCCATCGATAATGCCGTCGACCTGGACGTCGCCGTCACTGATCAGGTTGCCGACGATCCTGAGTGAGGCACTGATGATCGTAGGCACGTGCTGATCCTGGTTAACCTTCGCCGGCGTGGGCGCCACGTCTTTGCTATCCTTTGAAAACATATTTTCCTGCCTGCATAAACTTCAGTGGATCATAGGGTTTACCGTTGACGAGAATTTCGTAGTGGATGTGCGCCCCGGTGGTGCGGCCGGTGTTTCCCATCAGACCGATCTTCTGACGAAATCCGACTTTCTGTCCGCGGCGCGCGAGGATCTTGTACAAATGGCCGTAACGGGTACGGATGCCGAGGCCGTGATCGATCACGATCATCCGGCCGTAGGTGGGGTGGCGGCTGACCGACACCACGGTGCCGGCCGCGGTGCTGAACACCGGAGACTTCTTCACGCCGGCCAGATCGACCCCATAATGCATGCCCCATTTCTTGTTGACCGGATCCCGCCGCTTGCCGAACCGGCTCGATACGTAATAGTGGTCCGACGGCGAGGTCAGGGGCAAGGTCTTGAGAAGCCCTTTCAACCCGTTCCAGCGATCCATGTGACCGTTGAGCACGGCGAGCCGGGAATCGAACTCATCCTCGTTCTTATTCGCTTCGGGCTTGAAAGCGATGAAGGGGCCGCCTTGACCGGCCGAGTTGTCGAAAACGCCGCCAAGAAGCTGGTCGGCATCGAGCCCGGTCATGGCGATCAATTCCTTGAACTCGTCGATTCTGTCGACGGTCCGCTCGGTCAGACGGTCGAGAAACTGTTGCCGCGAGGCCTGGAGATCGACGAGACTTTTCTCCAGATCCTTGACGCGCCCTTCCAGCCGATCTTGTTCCTCGATCAACTCGCTACGGTCGAGGGTGGCGTCCTCCAGCCTGGATTCGAGCGATTCCACGGCGCCACCCAGGCGAATGTTGCGCTTGACCGCGCCATCGAGGGTCACCCTGAGCCGGCCGAGATCCCTATTGGTCACCTGACGCGACGCCCGCGCGACTTTGCGGTCCTTCTCCGATTCTCCGAGCTTGACCTTGACCGAACCGAGCCGCTTCCTGAGACGGATCCGCTGGGCGAAAAGGCCGCGAATTTCGGCGTGTTTCGCCTCGAGGTCTTGGTCGAGGTTGCCGATCCGCGCCACCGACCGGGAGACCTCGTCGCGCAAGGCGGCGAAGGCCCTTTCACCGGCGTCGATCTCCCTGTCCTTGGCGGCAATCACGCTCCGCTGATAGACGGCCGCGACATTGGTGAATACGAACCACCCGCCGATGAGCAATAACACGCCGGCGGCCACCAACTGGGCACGCGGTGTCACGATGAAGAACTTAAAGCGCTCGTCCCGGCGCAGGATCACCTGCCGTTCCATGAACAGGCGCGCAAATAGCCGCTTGACGGGAATGAAGGGAGCGATACCCAGACGCAATAAAAACGCCAAGCCTGATCTGAGTATACGCACCGGTCCTCCCTGAGTTCAGTTTGGTTTTTTATGACCTTCCGGCCCCGTTTTCCCGGGATGCCGGAACCCCCGCCCCCCGCCGCGCCGGGCAAAGCCTAATTTGCCGGCCTTGCCGCCATGCGGAACGGTGTTCTTATTATCAGGTCCGGGGCCGCCGCCGCGCGTTTGACGATGATAGCCAGATGCGCGGTGACAGGCCCAGACAGTGAAGACGGTATCGTTTACCGGTTGGGCTTTCAAGACCTTTCGGCGGGAATCTTCGAGACGGCGGCGACGGCGGCGGAACAGGACGTGAACCGGGCACAAATAGACGATTTTCCGGGTAATTCGGGCATCCGGCGGGGCCGCGCCCGCGCCCGCCCGGATACCCCGATCGGCGGGTTTGGCGGGCCTCCCCGGTTCACTGAAAACCTTGGCGCAAAGCGCCCGAGTGGGGTATGTAATAGACACCGAGGGCCGGCAATTCTTAAGGGGTTTTCCCCCGCCCGGCCATTCGATTTGATCGGGAGTACACATATTGGCCGACGATACGCTGACAGAAAACGAGACCGACCTTTACATCAAGCCCGGCGAGCCCGGTCACAACCAGCCCAAGGAAGTGGTGTGGGAGCGCTGGACGAAGAAACGCACCTTCGTGCGGGCGCTGGAAGGCACTTACGGCGAGGTCTACAAAAGCCTCTACACCCAGCCCCGCGTCTACACGTCGAAGGACTGGAAGTGGAAGGGCGGCCCGCAGAACTACGGCAAGAAGATCATCAACCCGCAATCGGTCACCATCGCCCAGGCCATCGAATGCCACCTCGATGTCTACGCCCCGGGAGGGTACGGACAGAAACACGGTCACATGAACAGCGCCGTCTTTTACGTGCTCAAGGGCAGGGGCCACGACGTCCATGACGGCAAGCACATCCCGTGGCGGGCGGGAGAGGCGCTGATCGTCGAGAACGGCTGCGTGCATCAGCATTTCAACGACGATCCGGACGAATCCACCGTGGTGCTGATCATGAAGGCGAAGCCCTTGTTCCTGTTCATGCACATGGTGTTCCAGAAGGTGGTGGAATACCCGCCGACGGAACCGGTCCCCGGCCAAGAGGATTTCAGGCCGCCGGACGACCTTTAGAACGCTTGGTATCGGAGGTCCGCCGGGCGGCGGTTAACAGAAAGTTTTGGAGGAAATATGAGTTTCCCGGATGAAAAGGCGAGGGCCAGGAAAACCGATCTCACCTGCGACTTCTACGCGGAGGGGCTCAAGGAATCGGCCGATTTCCGCGACGTCTACAAGCGGAAGATGAAGAACGTGGTCAAGGCCGAGGACATGCCGCTCGAGCGGTCACCCGACGGGCTGATCAAGCACATCATCCACGAAAAGATGGACACCATGGAGTGCTGTATCGACGTCTACATGCAATTCATCGAACCCGGCAAGGCGTCGGGCAAGCACCGCCATCTGACCGAGGAGATCTTCTACGTCGTCGAGGGCCAGGGCTATGATCTCCATTGGGACGTGGAGTTCGACTGCCAGGACGAATTCATCTGGGATTGGGCCAAGGAGCCCAAGAAGTTCGAGTGGAAACAGGGAGATTTCGTCTACATCCCGCCTTACGTCATCCACCAGCATCACAACTCGGACACCGGGAACGAGGCCCGCATCATCGTCATCAACAGCCGGATCATCAAGAAAATGGGGTTCGACTGGTTCGATCAGATCGAAAACGCGGAGGGCTTCTGATCGCGCCCGCCTCGGCGCATCCGGGGTCGGCGGCGTCATCGGCCTCCACGGGATGATGCCGGCCTTCGTCGGCATGGACCCGCGGACCGGCATCGCGCGCTATTCCGAGGACTTCCTGTTCATGTGGGACGGCATCGATCTCATCACCGCTATCCTGGCGCTGTTCGCGGTGCCGGAGATGATCGCCTTGAGTGTCAAGGGCGGCTCGTCCTGGCCCGAATATTTCATGAAGGCGCTCCCTCAGGGTGTGTTAAGTGTTTTACTTCCATGGCTTGGCTCGTTATTCGAAAAGGGACGTTTTGTACCCCCGTCCGCTGAACGGTTTTGCGCCGGCCCTGTTTGTCCAAATCGGCGCACGAAACCTCAAGCCATAGCGATGCTATGACTTTCGGCTTCGCACACCGCCTTGGACAAACATTGCTCGCCGCAAATTCCGTTCCCTTCATGAAATATCCGGGTTGGCCCTCACCGGGGCGGCGTGGCTTATCATCTATTCGAGTTCCGACCGCCCGCTAAGCATCATCCTTCACCCGGGCTTCACCACCGAATATTTCGCCGAGCCGCGGTTCGCCGATTAGATGTCCACCTTTTGTTCCGTTCACAAACAATCGCTTGGTATCGAGGTCCCAAGCGGCCTAAAATAGCCGCAACTTCGCCCGGCCATCGGTGTGGCCGCCGGGCAAGGCCCCGAAAGGGCGAGCGGTCTCAGGAGATGTCTTTTGGAGACCGCGAAATAACCGGCCACCAGCTTGAACCGGCCCCGGGGCCATTTGGGAGAGCTTTGAAAAGGGACTTTGATATGAGCATAAGGAATATTCTACTGGCTACGGCACTCGGCAGCGTCCTCGCCTTTGGACTGACGACGATTACGGTCGATACCGCCTTTGCGGGAGAGGTCAAAGGCAAGGTCACCAAGACCGAACGCGAAGGCCGCGTCGTGACGATCGGTGGCACCAAGGTCAAGATCAGCGGCTCGCGCACCGAGGTCACCATCGGCGGCAAGGAAGCCGACCGCGAGGAGATCAAGGTGGGCATGAGCTGCACCGCCGTGGTGGCGCCGCGCAAAGGCAAGGACGAGGCCAAGACGGTCAAGTGCTGATCGCTTAGGTCTTAACGATATCTTTGGGGGCGGGGGCGAAACCTCGCCCCTTTTTTTGGCGCCGGACGCGGCTTGACAAACGGCCGTCAACCCGAGACCCTTGTGCCAACGAGCAAGGGGCCGAGAACCCGTTTGCCGCATCGAAACACGGAGGACCGAAACATGCGCACCAGATCAATTCTGCTTTCGCTCGGCCTGGCCAGTCTTAGCGCGGTCGTGCTGAGCGCTCCCGCCCTTGCCGCTTCGGGCGCCGCGTACTTCAAGGGCAAGACCATCACCTACATCGTCGCCACCGGCGCCGGCGGCGGTTACGATTTCTATGGACGGCTGATCTCCGAATACATGGAACGGGCGTTGCCGGGTTCGACCATCATCGTCAAGAACGTGCCGGGCGCCGGGCACATAATCGGCGCCAGCCAGATCTACAATTCCAAGGCCAACGGCCTCACCATCGGCACCTTCAATACCGGCTTGATCTTTCAGCAGGTCATCGGCCGCAAGGGCATCAAGTTCGACCTCGCCAAGATGTCGTGGATCGGCAAGGCCTCGTCCGACCCCAGGGTGTTGATGGCGAGCGTCACATCCGAGGTCAAGACCCTTGCCGACCTGCGCCGCGAGACGGCGACCGTAATGTCGACCTCCGGCGTCGGCAGTTCCGGCTACAACGACACCATGATGCTGACCAAGGTGTTGAACTGGAACATCAAGTTGGTGCCGGGCTACCGTGGCATGGACTCGGAGTTGGCCATGCGCCGGGGCGAGATCGACGCCGCCGTCAGCTCGCGGAGTTCCGCCGATCTGTTCGTCAAGAACGGTTTTGGCCGCATCATCTTCCAGGTCGGCGGCACGCCGCCCGAGGGCGTGCCGTTGCTCAAGAGTTTGGTCAAGGGCGACGACGCCCGATCGATCGCCGCCCTCATCGGATCCCAGGGCGAGTTGGCGCGGCTGACCGCCGGACCGCCCGGTATCTCCGCCGACCGCCTGGCGGCGCTACGGTCCGCCTACCGGAAGGCCCTGACCGATCCCGAGTTTATCGCCAAGGCCAAGAAAGCCAGCCGGCCCGTCGATCCGCTGTTCGGAGAGGATGTGGCGAAGAAGATCAAGGCCGCCCTTCAGCAATCGCCGGAGACGGTGGCGCTGGTGAGGAAAATCCTCAACGTCAAGCCGCCATCGATCAAGGTCGGCCCCATCGCCATCGAGGTCCAGAAAAAAGGCCGCTTCATCGTCTTCGCCGGGCCCGACGGCAAGAAGATCAAGTCCAAGGTCTCGGGTTCGCGGACCAAGATCAAGATCGCCGGCAAGAAGGCCAACCGTAAGAAACTGAAGACCGGCATGAAGTGCAAGATCGACTACAAGCCGGGCGGACGCAACGAGCCCAAGACGCTCGACTGCGAGTAAGTACCCACTTGGCCCGAGAACCGGTGGTGGGGCGCGGCGTCATGCCCGCCCCACCCTTCTTTTTTGGGGCCAATTCATCATCGCCTAAAGGGGAGGTCCGATGACCCTGATCCTGTCGAATGACGATGTCGAACGCCTGCTGAGCATGACGGAATGCCTCGACGCGCTGGAAGACGCCTATGTCGAGCTCGCCGAGGGGCGCGGGGTGACGCGGGTGCGTTCCGACTGCCTCACCCCGACCGGGCGCGAGGGCGCCGTTTACGGCCTCAAATCGATGGACGGGGTGTTGCCCAAGCAGGGGATCGGCGCCGTCCGCATCGGCTCGGATATGGTCACCTGGCCGCGGCGGGACGGCAAGCTGCGCCGGGTCAAGGTACCGGCGGCGCCGGGCGGCCGCTATGTCGGGCTGGTGCTGTTGTTCAGCACCGAGAACTGCGAGCCCCTGGCGATCTTCCCCGACGGGGTGATGCAACGCATCCGCGTCGGCGCCACCAATGGGCTCGCCGCCAAATACCTGGCGCGCGAGGACGCCAAGCGCGTCGGTATCCTGGGGTCGGGCTGGCAGGCGGGCACCCAGCTCACCGCCATCTGCGCGGTCCGCGACATCGAGACCATCCGCTGCTTCAGCCCCAACGCCGAGAACCGCGCCGCCTTCTCGACCGAAATGAGCGCCACGCTCGGTGTCGACGTGACGCCTGTCGATACCCCGGAAGCGGCGGTCGAGGGCGCCGATGTGGTGATGTGCGCCTCCAGTTCCATCGAAAACATCTTCTTCGAGCCGTGGGTCGAGCCGGGCGTGCATCTGAGCTCGATCAAGCGCCCGGAAATCGAGACCAAGGCGATCCAGAGGGCCGACAAGGTGGTGATCCACACCCGTGACGCGACGCCCATGCACATCGCCACCAAGGGTCTCGAGCTGCCGGAACGCACCGAGGGCCAGGGCTGGGCCATGACCGAGGCGGTCGACATGGCCAAGCTTACGACCCTGCCGGAGATCATCGCCGGCAAGGCCCAGGGCCGGACCTCGGACGAAGAGGTGACCTGCTTCCTGAACAACCTCGGCATGGGCTTCCAGTTCGCCGCCGCCGGCGCCGTCGTCTACCGCAAGGCCAAGGAAACCGGCGCCGGGCGGGACCTGCCGACCGACTGGTTCACCGAGGACGTCCACCCCTGAGTCTTTGGGGATCCCGGTAACGTAAGGCGGCAGTCCCTGTGGACCGCCGCCATCACGGGTGGGCCGATGGATGGCCGCGGCGCCTAGATCGAGGGGATCACTCCCTTGAGCGCTGGAATGATGTCGCCGATCACGGTCTGCGGCCACGGCAGCGCCAGCAAATAGTCGAACAGGCCCCAGGAGAACAGCACCAGCCCGACCGCGCACGACATGGTGAGTTTCCAGGGTTCGTTGCCCTCGACCCGCATATAGAGGATGACGAACATGAACACCCCGGGCAACATGCCGAACACCGCCGCCAGCGCGACGAAGCCCCACAGCCAGGCCAGATAGATGACGGCGCGGGTCAACATGACCTTGGTCTCGATCCCTTCGTCCTG
Organism: Pseudomonadota bacterium; assembly: GCA_022566265.1. Taxonomy (GTDB): domain Bacteria; phylum Pseudomonadota; class Alphaproteobacteria; order SMXQ01; family SMXQ01; genus JACZQV01. The sequence continues at coordinate 37,732 of JADFJG010000008.1, forward strand.
GACCGTGAGATCGAGGTGCATGGACTCGACGATGTCTTCCTTGTCGCCGTTGGCGGCCCGGTGATCGCGGACCTCGCGGAATATGACAACGGCCATGAAGAGGGCGAACGCGGCATAGATCGCGAAGCCCAACAACTCTTGTCTGGTCATGTCTTCGAGGAAGGTGTCTTCCAAGAGAAGGTCTAAGTCCATGGCGTCCTTCCTTTACTGCGTTCGTTCCCGGCCATCGGTCAGCGCTTGTCGCGCCCGCCGAAGGTGAAATTGAGCAGGCTGATGGTGGTGACGGAAATGGTGAAGACGCCAACGATCATAGGCACGATCTTGGCATCCAGATTCCACTCCGAGGCCTGCATCATCATCGTCGTCAACAGGATGAGAAATCCAATATAGAACGCGGTGGTGACGTCGAACCGGGGGGTTGTCAGGCCGGCGAACATGCCGCTGAACCCGCCGGACTTCCTGACCTCGCGGACGAAGGGACGGAACAGGCCCCACATCGCCCCCACGAACACCACCGCGACGACGGGGCGCAGCAGCCAGTCGGTGCCGTAACGCCCGACCGAGATGAACAGGTAGCGCTCGACGATATCGCCGAGCACGACGCCGAGGATCAGGGGTGGCCGCGGCCAGCCCAGGCGCTTCATGGCCCAGCCGATGACGCCGAACAGCAACAGCGTGTAAATGTCGCCCCACTGGCGGGTGCCCTGGAAAGCGCCGACGAACACCACGGTCAGGATCAGCGGCATGATGACGGCGTAGCGGACCAGGGCGACCTTGGCGAACTGGTCGGAGAACGCGAAGCACAGCCCGGCGCCGAGGATGTTGGCCAGCGCGACGCTCCACACCATGGTGTAGGTCACGTCGAGGTTCTTGGTCAGCATGTCGGGGCCGGGAACCAGGCCGTGGATCAGGAAGGCGCCCAGCAGGATCGCCATCGAGGCGCTGCCCGGCACGCCGAAGGCGATGGTCGGCACCAGCGCGCCGCCCTCCTTGGCGTTATTGGCGGCCTCGGACGCGATGACGCCGCGGATATCGCCCTTGCCGAAAGTCTCGGAGGCGCCCTTCTCGGTCCGCGCCGCGTGGCCATAGGCGATCCAGTCGATGATCGCGGCGCCGATACCGGGGATCGCGCCCAGCGACGAGCCGAGCAAGGCGCAACGGAGCACCAGCCACCAGTGGGTGAACGTATCGCGCACGCCCTGCCACTGGCCCTTGCGCACATCGACCTTCGCTTCATCGCCGGTGGCGATGGAACGGCGCGAGATCGCCATGTCGGCGAGCTCGGGCAGGGCGAAGAGGCCGATCGTCACCGGCACCAGGGGCAGGCCATCCCAGAGATAGAGCGAATCGAGCGTCCAGCGCAGGGTACCGGTCTGCGGGTCGGAGCCGATCATGGCGACGAGCAATCCGAACCCGGCCGCGCCGAGGCCGCGCAAGGGCGCGCGGCCGCTCAAGACCGCGACCATGGAAAGACCGAAGACCGAAAAGGCGAGAAGCTCCGGCGATCCCAGGTACAGCATGACCGGCCTGAGGATGGGGATGGAGACGGCGAGCAACAGGGCGCCGAAGACGCCGCCGATCAGCGACGCGCTGTAGGCCGCCCCGAAGGCGCGCCCCGCCTGTCCCTGGCGCGCCAGCGGATGGCCGTCGAGGATCGTCGCCGCCGATCCCGCCGTGCCGGGAACCCCGAACAGCACCGCCGGAATGGTGTCCGACGTGGTGGTGACCGAACCCATGCCGAGCAGGAAGGCAAAGGCGGTGTAGGGGTCCATGTCGAAAGTGAAGGGCAGCAACAGCGCCATGCCGACGATGCCGCCAAGGCCCGGAATGACCCCCAGCATGAGGCCGATCATCACCCCCGAGGCGAGGAAGAAGAGGCGTGTCGGATCGGCGATGATGAGGAGGGCTTGGCCCGCCTCATGCAACATATCAACTTCCATCAGTACCTACCCTGTTGACCGGCTCTGCGGCCGGATTGTTATGCTTTTTCAATCTTTGGCCCGGGCACGCCTTTGGCGTGTCGCCGGGCTCGATCTAAACTTCCACCTCGGCCGGCGCCGTCTCCTTCCAGCGCCGGAAAAGATCGTGGGGGACGTCGAACAGGTCGAGCGTCTTGCCCACCGTCTGGTTGACGATATCGTCGATGGTTTTCGGCCTGTGATAGTAAGCGGGGACCGGCGGCATGACAATCGCGCCGAATTGGGCGGCCCGGACCATCAGCTGGAGGTGCCCGAGATGCAGCGGCGTCTCCCGCACCAGCAACACCACCCGGCGCCTTTCCTTGAGACAGACATCGGCGGCGCGGACGATCAGGTTCTCGTCATAGGAGTTGACGATGCCCGACAGGGTCTTGACCGAACACGGCGCCACCACCATGCCGGCGGTGCGGAACGAGCCGCTGGACAGCGACGCCCCGATATCCTTGTGGCTATGCACCACGTGGGCCAGGGCCTTGACCTCGGATACCTTCCAGTCGGTCTCATCGACGATGGTCTGGCCGGCGGCGGGCGATAGGATGAGGTGAATCTCGACATCATCGACGGCGCCCAGCGCCTCCATCATCCGGATGCCGTAGATCGCCCCGGAAGCCCCGGACATACCCACGATTATTCGCCGCTTCCGCTTCAGCGCCGCCTCCCGTCAATCTTTTGCGCGGGGCCGGTCGGAACGCATCGCGCCCGTCTCCGGCCTCCTTCTCGAGGAACAGGCGATGAAAACAAATATTTCATCATCCGTCCAGTCCCGAGACCTTGCCTCTTTTGGCCCTCACCTTACTTTGGCCCTCACCTTCTTTCGGTAATGGTGTCAAGCAGCGCCGGCTGCCCGGCCTTGACCCGCGCGATGGCGCGCTTGAGCGCCGGTCCGACGTCCTTGGCGTGATCGATCGGCCCTTCGGCATACCAGCCGAAGGAGCGGGCGAGGCCGGCGAAATCCGGGTCGGGATCGCTGAGGTCCATGCCGATATAGGCGCGCTCCACCGGGGTTTTACGCTGCTCCGCCATGCGGATCTGGTGCTCCCAGTCGTTGTAATACGCCCGGTTGTTGTACATCACCACCAGCATCGGGATGTTGTGCTTGGCGGCGACCCAAAGGGCGCCGGCGTCGAACATCAAATCGCCGTCGGGTTGGAAGTCGACGACGAGGCGGCCCTTGTCCCGATGCGCGAGAGCGACACCGAGAGAGATGCCGATCTGGGTCGAGGTGCCGAGCGACTTGCCGGCATGGCGGTAGTGCTTGTCGAAATCCCACAATTTCCGCGACCAGTCCCCGAGCGTCCCGGCGGTGAGCACCCAGTCCTCGTCCTTGATCGCCTCCCACACCTCGGCGGCGAGAACGGGCAGGCGAAGGGGGCGGTCGTCGCGGCCCTTGCGGGCCTCCTTGGCCCAGCGTTGCCGCGCCGCCTGGTGCCGCTTGGCGATCCGCGCGCCGCGCCGCTCGATCCGGGTCTTGATCGCGGCATTGCGGTTGAGAAGGGCGCGGCAGCGCTTGGTCAGCTCCGGAATGGCCAGGTCGGTGTCGGCCATGATCCTGAGATCGGCGTCGAGGAGGCGTTGGTAATCGAGCGCCCAGGCGCTGATCTCCAAATCGCCGAAGCCGATATCGACGAAGCGACAGTTTTTCGGGGTGATCCTCTCGACCTTGCGGGTGGTCGAGGAAAGCTTGGTCGTCGGCCGCTCCCAGTCGCGGACATCGAGGCCGACGATGAGATCGGCGTCGGTGAAGACATCGTCCAACATGCTCACGTTCAGTGGATGGCAGCCGGGAAAATTGAGCCTGGTGTTGAGGTCGTACACCGGCGCCTGGACGCATTCGGCGAGCTTGACCAGGGCATCGAAGCCGGCCTCGCCGCGGCCGGAAAACTCGGCCAGCAACACCGGCCTCTTGGCCGCCACCAGCATCTCCGCCGCTTGATCCAGGGCGGCCGGGTCCGGGGCCATGGGCGTCGGCACGCGGGCGGCGTCCTTGGCCGGCAGCGCCACCTTGTGATCCAGTGGCGCCTCCTGGAGCCAGGCGTCGTAGCACATATAGATCGGTCCCTGGGGCTGGGTCATCATCACCGAAAAGGCGCGGGCGAAGGCCTCGGGGACGCCGTCGACCACCGAGGGCTGGTAGTCCCATTTGGTGTAGTCGCGGATCTGCGACCCCTGGACGTTGGCGGAATGGATCCAGTCGATCTTGGGGCGCCGCTTGGTCTCGTTCATCGGCCCCGTCGCGCCGATGATGAAGATCGGGGCGCGGTCGATATAGGCGTAATAGATCGCCATGTTGGAGTGGATCAGGCCGACCAGATTGTGGACGATGGCCACCATCGGCTTGCCCGACGCCTTGGCATAGCCGTGGGCGACCTGGACCGCCGTCTCCTCGTGCTGGCACAGCATCATCTGGGGATAGTTCTGGCCGTAATTGACCAGCGAATCATGGAGCCCCCGGTAACTGGCGCCGGGATTCAGCGCCGCATAGGGCATGTCGTAGCGATGCAGCATGTCGACGATGACGTCGGCCCCCCAGCGGCGCTTGGCGGGGACCACCTTCGGCCTCTTCGGCGTCCTGATCGGTTTGCGAAAGGTCTTGGCCTTCCTCCCGGCACTCTTCTTGACAGCCATTCGTTCCCCTTTAACCGACGGTTTAATTCCCTGGCGCTGGCAGTGGAACCCGGGCCCGCCAACAGACCGAACTTATCCGGTGGAGATGGCCTCAAGGTTTCTAGATATCGCGGGATGCGCGGGGCCCTGGCGGCAAAATAAGGCCGCGGTCCCGGGTTCGATCACGAACCGCACCCGGGACCGCGGCCCCGCGAGGTTAAGCCCTCCCGTTTATTCGCAGTCGATCTTCTTGGCGGCGGAAGCCTGGAAGGTGAACTCGCACTTCATGCCCACCTTGAGGTTCTTCCGCTTGGCCTTCTTGCCGCCGATGGAGACCTTGGTGCGCCGGCCGCTGACGCTCAGCTTGCCCTTCCTGCCGCCGCCCTTGTAGGAGACGCGCCGGCCCTTGCGCTGGATCTTGGTGATCGTCCCCTTGACCGTCTCGATGGGAATGACGACCTTGGTGATCTTGATCTTCCCGGTCTTTTCCGCCGCTTCCTTGGCCGCCTCGACGAGGTCCTTGGGCGAGGCGTAGAGCGCGGCGATGAGCTGTTTGATCTTCTCGCCGCTGATCGGCGCGATCTCCAGCTTCTGCTTCTTGGCGTCGGCGAGGAAATCCGCATCCTTCATCGTCGCCATGAACGCCGCCTGCAGGGCCTTGACCCGGTCCGCCGGAACGCCCGGTGGTGCCGCGAACGGGCGGCCCCATGCCTGACGGGCGAAGACGAGCTCGAGAACCTTGCGGTCCTTGTCGGTCTTGGCCAGATCCATCACGAACGGCACGTCCGGCAGGTCCGGATGCTTCGCCGTCGACATCTGCAACAGGATCTGAACCTTCTTCCCCGTCAGCCATTGGGGGAAGCGCGACTTGAGCGACGACCAGGAGTAACCGCAGCGGCCCTGGAGCTCGCCGCGCTCTATCGCCAGGTTGATGTCATTGCCGCCGGGATAGCCGGTCACCAGCCGGAGCTTGGTGCCAAGGATGTTGTTGAGCACCTTGGGAAAAGTGTCGGTATCGGCGCCCGGTCCGGTGCCGCCGACGATCATCGGCATGGTCAGGAAGTCGTCCAAGGTCTGGATCGGCGATTCGTGCCAGGCGATGCAGACGCTGACCTCGTTATTGGCGCTGCCGAGCCAGGTGAACTTGGAAGGATCGAACCTTGCCTTCTCGTTGCCGAACAGCGGCTCCATGACCATGCCCCGGCCGAAGGTGGCGATGACGGTGCCGTCCTTGGGCAGGGAGTTGTAAAGCTCGTTGGTCAGCCTGAGGCTGCCGGCGCCCGGTTTGTTCTTGGCGACGACTTTCGGGTTGCCCGGTATATGCCTGCCGATCACCCGGCCGATGGTCCGGGCGTAGGTGTCGTAGCCGCCACCAGCGCTGTAGCCGATATAAAGGGTAATGGTCTTACCCTTGTAGAAATCCGCCACCGATTCGGCCTGGACCGGCGGCGGCAAAGCCGAGCCGATCAGGACGCCGATGGCCCCTAAACCGATGAGGTAACGTAGCGCTTTCATGTTTCGCTCTCCCCGCGATGTATTGTCCGTTGAACAGGCCCGGCGCTCGCGATGAATACGGCGCCAGTTTATTGTTTCACTATATTTAGACCCTTATAACAGCATCTTGTGCTTGCCGACAGTATTTTATGATATTTCCAGGCTTTCGGCCCGCTTCGATTAACACTTTTGTTCTACGGCCGACCGCGATTCGCGCCGGCCCCGCCACCGGTCCCTTAGAGCATTATCCGCTAAAGCGGCAGCGGCCGGTTCTGCACCAGCGCCACCAGGACCGCCGCGATCACGCCGGATAACGGCGGCAACAGGACCGACGCCGAAAGCCGCATCACGGCGAACCGCGCCCCCAACATCGGCACCTCGAAAAGGAACACCCGGTGGATACCCAGGACCGACCACGACGTGAGGAAAGCCACCAGTTGCGGGATGTCGGCGCCGGCCTTGTAGAGGACCACGGCGACGGGAAAGGAGATGATGCCGCCGCCGGGAATGAAGCCGCCGAGGAGCGAGGCGATGAGGATGCCGCGAAACCCCGAATCGCCGCCGATCCACTCGGCGACCAGCTCCTTCGGCAAAATCTGGCTGGCGAACCCGGCGATCAGCAGCGCCATGACGACCCTAGGCGTGTTGGCGGCGATGATATTGACGCCGACGCGAAGCCCGAGACGGTGCTTCTTTTCCGGCTGGCGATAGGCCACCACCACAAGGCCCGCGACCATCAACCACAAGACGATAGCGGTCGGACCCACCACTCAGGCGTCCTCCGCCTTGGCGCCGATGGGGCCGAACGGCAGCCGGCGGGCGATCAACCCGGCGATGATCGGCAGCGCCAGGCCCGCGAGCAGGCGCAGGAAGGCGAATTCGGTGCCCATCAGCGGGATTTCCCAGACCAGCATGCGCTGCAGGCCCAACAGCGACCAGGCGGTGAGATAGGCGACCAGCGCCCCGCGGTCGGCGCCGGAGATATGGAAGGCGACGACCAGGGGAAAGGACGTCATCGGCCCACCCGGCGTCAGGATGCCGGCGAGCCCGGCGATGCAGATTCCCTTGAGCCCCGACTGCCCGCCGACCCATCTGGCGACGAGGGCCCGCGACAACAGCACCTGGACGAGACCCGCCATCAACATCGCCGCGGCCATGCGCGGAAGCAGGACCATGAACAGATCGAGATCACCGGCAAGCGCTTCGATGAAGGCGTCCTCGCCCTTGATCCGGTAGCAAAGGCCGCCGGCGAGGACGGCAAGGGCGGCGAACACCCAGAACGAGCGCCCGAACGGTTTGCCCTTGCCCCAACTCTCGGGCAGTCTGGTCTCGGGCAAGCTCATGGCTAAAGGGGCACGGCGGCGGCGCGCCCCGGCGCGGCGGTCAATCCAGCAGGTCTTTCCACTTGTCGTAAGTCTTCTGCTTGAGATCGGGACTGGATTCCGCCACCGGCGGGAACTCGTCCTTCCATTCATACGGGCGGCAGGCGTCGACGATGGCCCGGGAGTTGAAGTTGTCGCCGACTCTCTTGCGCGGATCGAGCGCCCCGCTCCAGGCCTTGCGGATGATGTCGATATCCTCATCCGGGTCGCAGCGCGTCGCCATCGCCCAGGTCACGTCCCACAGGTTCGAGGGATCGATATCGTCATCGACGACGATGACCCAGCGGCCGAGATAGTTGCCGGCGTGGCAGCTGGCCGCCAGTAGCGCCGCCTGCTTGGCGTGGCCGGGATAGGCCTGGGTGATGGAGATGACGTTGAACAGGCGGCCGCCGCCGGGCTCGTGGCACCATACGCCCTTGACGCCGGGAAGGCCGGCGCTCTCGACCTCGTCCCAGATCATCGCCGACTTGATGACGCATTTGGAAAGCGAATAGTCGGACGGCGGGCGGCCCGGCCGGGCCATGGTGATGATCGGGTTGTTGCGCCAATAGATGCGCTGGATGTGGACCACCGGGTCCTCGCGCACGGACGAGGCGTAATAGCCGGTCCACTCGCCGAACGGGCCCTCGGGCAGCAAGTCGTGCTCGCGGATCTCGCCCTCGATGACGATCTCGGCGTTGGCCGGGATCGGCAGGCCGTGGACCTCGCTCTCGATGATGTCGAAGGGCATGCCGCGATGGCCGCCGGCGTAGGCGAACTCGGAAACGCCGTAATTGACCTCGTTGCCGGCGGCCAGGAACAACAGCGGATCGTGGCCGACGCTGATCGCCACCGGACAGGGCTTGCCCTGCTTGAAATATTTTTCGCGGATGAGCCGGCCGTGCTTGCCGGGCGACATCCACAGGCCCAGCGTCTTCTTGTCGTGGATCATCACCCGGTAGGTGCCGATATTGACCCAATCGGTATCCGGGTCCTTCATGATCACCAGATCGCCGGTGCCGACGTAGCGCCCGCCGTCGAGCTCATGGAGGAACGGCACCGGGAACTTGTAGATATCGACGTCCTCGTCGCGATCGATGTTCTCCAGCACGGCGCCGGAGGTGACGGTGCGGGAGGGGATCGGCTCGAAGTTCTTCATGCGGTCGCGATAGGACTGGACGACGTCGAGGCCCTTGTCCGCATCGGGCAGGCCGAGGGTGACGGCGAGCCGCTTGGGCGAATTGGTCATGCCCGAAAGGACGCGGAAGCCCTCCTCGTAGCCCGGAATGTTGTCGAACAGCAGACAGGGCGGGTTCTCGGGCGAATTGTGATAGATCATCTCGGCGATGGCGCCGATCTCGAGGTTCCAGTCGGCGCCGTCGATCTTCTTCATCTGGCCGGTGCGCTCGATGCGCTCGAGCCAGTCCCGCAAGTCGGTGTGGGGCTCGTTGTACCCGGCGTAGCCTGGGGCGCGCTTCCCTGACCCGGTGTCTTTTTCTATCGTGCTCATCACTCTTCCCGTTCGATCGACAATTAAAGTCCCTGGCCTTGGGGAAGTCCCTGGCCTCGGGACACTGATGCTTAGAATACGCAGAACCCGGCGCACCGGCAATGGCGCCGGACCTGGCCTTGGCGATAGCGGGGCCGCTAGCTCATATCAAGGATCGGCGCCGATGACAAAGTCATTCGCGCTCTGGCGGGGGCCATGAGGGGAGTGGCGCGCTCCCGCGGCCCGGAGCCGCAAGGGCGTCAGCTGGATCGGGAACGGCCCATTGGAGCTAGACAAAAACGCTATATTGCTGGTAGTATCTCTAACTAAGATGACTATCCGGCAACTCACATACTTCCTCCGCATCGTCGATCTCAAGAGCTTCAGCAAGGCGGCGGCGTACCTGCATGTCGCCCAGCCGGCGCTCGGCCTGCAGATCCGCAAGCTCGAGGACGAGTTGGGGGTGAGGCTGCTGGATCGCCATTCGCGCGGCGTCACCCCGACCGAAGCGGGCCTGGTGCTGCGCGAGCACGCGGCGATCATCCTGCGCCAGATCGAGCGGGCCAAGGGGCAACTCATCGACATCACCGGCCCGCCGCGCGGCAAGATCGCGCTCGGCGTGACGCCGACGGTGAACCTGGTGCTGGCGGCGGAGTTGGTGATGAAATGCCGGGCCGAGTTACCCGAGGTATCGCTCAGCATCGTCGAGGGCATGAGCGAGACCCTGATGGAATGGGTCGAGAGCGACCGCCTCGACCTCGCCTTCTCCTACAACCCGACGGCGGTCCGGGGCCTGGTTTGCGAGCCCCTGGTCACCGAGGATCTGTGCCTCGCCGGACCGGGCGACGATGACCGCGAGCTCGGCGATCCGGTGACGTTCGCCGAACTGGCCAAATTGCCGCTGATCCTGCCGAGCATGGCCCATGGGCTCCGCGTCCTGATCGACGACACGGCGAACAAGGGGAACCGGGAGCTCAACGTCATCCTCGAGATCGATTCGGTGCCCGCCATCAAGGAACTGGTCGAACAAGCGGTGGGTTACACGGTGTTGGCCTTCGGCGCCGTGCGCCGCGAGGTCGCGGAAGGGCGGCTGAGCGCGCACCCGATCGCCCGGCCCAGCCTGACGCGGGAGCTTTACCTCGCCTATGCCGCCAATCACCCGACATCGAGGGCCAGCGTCGCGGTCGGCCAGATCATCCGTTCGCTGGTCAAGGAAGGGGAGACGCGCGGCGCCTGGTCGTGGCGCCCCTCGGGCTGAACGCCGGAGATAACGAGGAGCGCGACGATTGCTCTGGACCGCATTCAAGGCCCCTGTGCTACAATCGGGCCTAACGCAAAGACAAATTTACAGGGAACCGAAGCCATGGCAGACGCGCCGGATAACAAAGACCTGAAATTCCTGCTCGACCCCTATATCGAATGGACCGAGCGGGAAGGCGTTCCGATCACCGAGGAGCTGAGCGTCGATCTTCTCAAGGTCGAGACCAAGCCCTGGCCCCGGTTCGATGCCGATGGCGCGCTGGTGCACCTCAAGGGCCGGGGCGATTTCGTCTCCATATTCGTCATCGACATCGCGCCCGGCGGCAAGACCGCGCCGCAACGCCATCTCTTCGAGGAGGTGATCTATGTCCTCTCGGGCCACGGCAGCACCACGGTCGAGACCCATGACGGCAAGAAGCACAGCTTCGAGTGGGGCCCCAAGAGCCTCTTCGCCCTGCCGCTCAACGCCCATTACCAGCACTTCAACGGCTCGGGCACCGAGACCGCGCGCTTCGCCTCGGTCAACAACCTCTGCATCATGCTGAACCTGTTCCACAACGAGGGTTTCATCTTCGATAACCCGCTGCGCTTCCCCGAGCGCGAAGGCGCCGCCGGTCACTTCAGCGGCGAGGGCGAGTTCATCCCCATCCGCCCGGGGCGCAACATGTGGGAGACCAACTTCGTGCCCAATCTCGCCGATTTCGGGCTCAAGACCTGGGAGGCGCGCGGCGCCGGATCGTCGAACATGAAGTTCATCCTCGCCGACGGCACCATGCACGCGCACTCCTCCGAGATGCCGGTCGGCACCTACAAGAAGGGCCACCGCCACGGCGCCGATTTCCACGTCTTCGCCGTCAGCGGCCATGGCTATTCGCTGCTGTGGTACGACGACGACGAGGAATTCCAGCGCATCGACTGGCAACACGGCGTCGTCTTCGCGCCGCCCGACCAGATGTTCCACCAGCACTACAACACCTCGACCACCCCATCGCGTTACCTGGCGGTGGCCTTGGGCAGCATGCGCTACCCCTTCGTCGAGGACAAACGCAAGCTGTTCGCCGGCGGCGTCGACACCTCGGTCGCCGACGGCGGCAACCAGATCGAGTACC
>JADFJG010000008.1:49125-54770 GCA_022566265.1 Pseudomonadota bacterium
CCACCCCATCGCGTTACCTGGCGGTGGCCTTGGGCAGCATGCGCTACCCCTTCGTCGAGGACAAACGCAAGCTGTTCGCCGGCGGCGTCGACACCTCGGTCGCCGACGGCGGCAACCAGATCGAGTACGAAGACCAGGACCCGCGGATTCACGGCATCTGGCTGCGAGAGATCGAGAAGAACGGCATCGAATCGCGGATGGGCGAATATATCGACGAGTCGCCTTACGTGAAGCAGACCGCCTGAGCGGACGGAAGCCGAAAGCGTGACGGAAGACCGGGACAAAAAGTTCCTCCTCGATCCCTATCTCGAATGGTGCGGGGGCGAAGGGATTCCCATCGTCGAGGACTTCGGCGTCGATCTGTTCACCGTCGAGACCGGGCCCTGGGCCCGGTTCGACGCCAAGGGCGCCTTCATCCATCTCAAGGGCCGCGGCGACTTCGTCTCCACCTTCCTGCTGGACATAGCGCCGGGCGCCATGAGCGCGCCGGCCAGACACATGTTCGAGGAGGTGGTCTACGTCATCGAAGGGCACGGCAGCACCACCGTCGAAGCCCCCGATGGACGCAAGCACAGCTTCGAATGGGGTCCCAGGAGCCTCTTCGCCCTGCCGCTCAACGTGAAATACCGCCATTTCAACGGCTCGGGGCAGGACCGCGCGCTGCTCGCCGCCGCCCATGACCTGCCGCTGGTGATGAACCTCATCCACAACGAGGAATTCGTCTTCGACAACCCCTACGATTTCCCCGAGCGCGTCGGCAAGCAGGCGTTCTTCGACGGCGAGGGCGAGTTCACCCCGATCCGTCCGGGCCGGCACATGTGGGAGACCAATTTCGTCCCCGATCTTGCCGATTTCGGGCTCAAGGCCTGGGACGCGCGCGGCGCCGGGTCAACCTCCCTCGCCTTCATCCTCGCCGACGGCACCATGCACGCCCATACCTCGGAGATTCCCTTCGCCAGATACAAGAAGGGCCACCGCCACGGCGCCGGCGTCCACATCTTCGCCGTCGACGGCAGTGGATATACGCTGTTGTGGTACCAAGGGGATGAGGAATTCCGGCGCGTGCCGTGGCGCCACGGCATCCTTTATGCCCCGCCGTATTGGATGTATCACCAGCATTTCAACACTTCGGCGCAACCGGCGCGCTATCTCGCCATCGCCATGGGCAGCCGCCGCTATCCCTTCCTGGCGATCCGGCGCAAGGGGATCGAGGGGGCGACGGATCTGAGCGTCAAGAAGGGCGGGCACCAGATCGAGTACGAGGACCAGGACCCCCGCATCCACCGCCTGTGGCTCGAGGAGATCGCCAAGACCGGCGTCGAGTCGGACATGGGCGCCTATATCGACGAACCGCTCTCGGTACAGAGATCCGCTTGAAGTGGGCCGGCGGCGGTTTTGATCTTGAACCAGTGAACCCCAAGGGAGACTTACCGGGCCATGCATGAACTCGGCTTCGATCACGCCCATATGACGCCGGAGGAGGAGAAACACCTCGCCGAGGCGATCTGGACCGCCGACAATGTGGAGTTGACCACCGTCGGCGTCGATATCGGCTCGTCGACCTCGCATCTGATGTTCGCCAAGGTCCATCTGCAGCGGCTCTCGACGGCGCTGTCGAGCCGCTTCGTCGTCGTCGGCCGCGAGATCCTGTGGCGCTCGCCGATCCTGCTGACGCCCTATAGCGATACCGCCACCATCGACGTCAAGCAGTTGGAAGCCTTCATCGAGGGCGCCTATAAATCCGCCGGGCTCGGCCATGACGATGTCGATTCGGGCGCCGTCATACTCACCGGCGAGGCCCTCAAGCGCGACAACGCCGAGGCCATCGCCCATCTGTTCGCCGCCGAATCGGGCAAGTTCGTCTGCGCCTCCGCCGGCCATAATATGGAATCCGCCATGGCGGCGCACGGTTCCGGCGCCGCCGCGCTGTCGCGCCAGCAGCACAGCAACATCCTCAACGTCGACATCGGCGGCGGCACCACCAAACTCGCCCTCATCCATGGCGGCAAGCTGCTCGCCACCGCCGCCATCGAGGTCGGCGGACGCCTGATCGCCTTCGACGAGGTGGGCAAACTGGCGCTCATCGAGGGACCGGCGCTGCTCCATGCCAAGCGGGCGGGCATCGAGCTTTCCCTTGGCGCCAAGCTCTCGGACGCCGATATCGCGCGTTTCGTGCAGGCCATGACGGACGCCCTGATCCCGATGATCCTGCAACGGGAGCCGGACGACTTCGCCAAGGAGTTGCTGGTCACCGAGCCCCTGCCCGACCACCCGAAACCGGACGCCATCACCTTCTCCGGCGGCGTCGCCGAGTACCTCTACGGCCGCGAGAAGGAGGATCATAACGATGTCGGGCGGCATCTCGCCGATAACATCTCCCGGGCGCTTCAAGCGGGGCGGATACCGTTCAAGGTCATCGACCCCGGCCAGGGCATCCGCGCCACCGTCATCGGCGCGTCCCAGTTCTCGGTCCAGGTCAGCGGCAACACCATCGCCGTCTCCAACCACGACGCGCTGCCGATCCGCAACGTGCCGGTGCTCTATCCCAACGTCAAGCTGGACGGCGACATCGAGCCTGGCAAGGTCGCCGACGAGATCGCCAAGGCGCATACCCGCTTCGACATCACCGAAGGCGACCGGCCGGTGGCGCTGGCCTTCCGCTGGGAGGGGGATCCGCTTCACGCCAGGTTGAAGGCGCTGGCCGACGGCATCTGCGCCGGCCTGGCGGAGACCATCAAGGCCAAGCGGCCGGTCATGCTGATGCTCGACGGCGATGTCGGCAAGACCCTGGGCCAGATCCTGCGGCGGGAATCGAACGTCGAGAGCGACATCATCTCGATCGACGGGGTGCAGTTGAAGGAATTCGACTACGTCGATATCGGCGAGATGATCCGCCCGACCAACGTCGTCCCCCTGGTCATCAAGTCGCTGCTGTTCCCGACCCCGATGTCCGCCCCCGACGGCCAATCGCAGCAACATTCACACCAATAAATGGGTTGCGGGAAAGAAGCTTAGCGCTACATTTAGAATTGTTTTGAGAACTTAGAGAACGATCCGGCCAGATGGAAGCGTCCCCCGCGGTTAGCGTAAGACAGGACAGCAAGATCCTGGGCGTCGTCAGCGCCGGCCATTTCCTGTCCCATTTCTACCTCCTCAGCCTGCCGCCGCTGTTCTTCATCCTCAAGTCCGAGTTCGGGGTCAGTTACGCCGCGCTCGGCGCCATCCTGACCGTGTCCTTCGCCCTTTCCGCCGTCGCCCAGGTGCCGATGGGCTTCCTGGTCGACAGGATCGGCGCGAGAATAGTGCTGACCACCGGCCTGGTGATCATGGCGGTGTGCATCGGCCTGATGGGGTTTGCCGCCACCTATTGGCAGGTGCTCATCCTCTTTACCATCGCCGGGCTCGGCCACAGCGTCTTCCACCCCGCCGATTACGCCATCCTCAACGCCTCGATAGAGCCTTCGCGCATAGGACGGGCCTTTTCCATCCATACCTTTTCCGGGCATCTCGGTTCGGCGCTGGCGCCGGCAAGCGTGATCTTCATCGCCACCGCCTGGAACTGGCGGGCGGCGCTGTTCATCGCCGGCGCCATGGGTCTCGTCGCCACCGTGGTATTGGCCAGCCAGTGGAACAGTCTCCGCGATGACGTCGTATCGACCAAGACACCCGAAGCGGAAACCCAGGCGGGCGGCCCCGGGCCCAAGGATGGGATGGCGCTTTTGTTTTCCAAGCCGATCCTCCTGCTCTTCCTCTTCTTCCTGATGACGTCGATGACCGCGAGCGGCGTGCACGCCTTCCTGGTGGTGGCGCTGATCGAGCTGCACGACATGCCGCTCTCGCTCGCCTCGGCGACTCTCACCGGCTATCTCGTCGCCTCGGCGGCGGGAATCCTGCTCGGCGGTGTGTTCGCCGACCGCACCACCCGGCACGACCTTCAAGCCACCCTCGCTTTCGGCGTCAGCGCCCTGCTGATTCTGGTGGTCGCCGCGGCCTCGCTCGATGTCGCCATGATGGTCGCCGTCCTGGTGCTTGCCGGATTGATGCAGGGCATCGTCCGCCCGGCGCGGGACATGATGGTGCGCGGGGCCGCGCCCAGGGGTTCCATGGGCAAGGTCTTCGGCTTCGTCTCCGCCGGCATGGCCGCGGGCAGCGCCATTTCGCCGATGATGTTCGGTTTCGTCATGGACCTCGGCAGGCCCGAATGGGTGTTCTACCTGATGGTCATATTCATGGTGGTGGCGATCGGCACCGTCATGACGCCGAAGGAACCTTCCGGTTCGGCGGCCGCCGGCCGGCGTCGTTAAGGGGAGGAGTATGAGCAAACTCAAGCTGACCATCGCGACCAGCGATTACGATCATCTGCGCGACCTGGCGACGGGGCGGGTGACGGCCGAGGGCATCGACATCAATTACCTCAACTTCTCCATCGAGGAGATTTTCCACCGCTTCGCGCTGAATCGCGAGTGGGAGGTCTCGGAATTGTCGTTCGGCAAGTTCATCGCCCAGGTCGCCGGCGACAGGCCCGACATCACCGGCTTGCCCGTCTTCCCGTCGCGCATGTTCAGGCACTCCTCGATCTATCTCCGCCGCGACGGCCGCATCACCGAGCCCCAACAGCTTGCCGGCAAGAAGGTCGGCGTGCCCGAATGGGCGCAGACCGCGGCGATCTATACCCGCGGCTGGCTGGAGCATAATGTCGGCGTTCCGCTTGCCGACATCGACTGGTACCAGGCCGGGGTCAACGATCCGGGCCGGACCGAGAAGGTGACGCTCTATCTGCCCGACGGGGTGAATGTCACCCCGGTGCCGGACAAATCGTTGAACGGGATGCTGCTGGCGGGCGAGCTCGACGCCATCCTCACCGCCCATCCGCCGGCCGCGTTCGAGGCCGGCGATGGCGATATCGTCCGCCTCTTCCCGGATTACCGGGAGGTCGAGGAAGCCTATTACGACGCCACCGGGATCTTCCCCATCATGCACGTCATCGCCGTGCGCAAGGATGTGCTCGAGGCCAATCCCTGGGTCGCCCAGAACCTTTTCGTCGCCTTCGAGGAAGCCAGGGCGCGCGGCATCGCCCGGGCGATGGAGATGACCGCCTCGCGCTATCCCATCC
Organism: Pseudomonadota bacterium; assembly: GCA_022566265.1. Taxonomy (GTDB): domain Bacteria; phylum Pseudomonadota; class Alphaproteobacteria; order SMXQ01; family SMXQ01; genus JACZQV01. Next base: position 54,239 of record JADFJG010000008.1, read on the forward strand.
CCTGGGGCGCGAACATGGCCGAGAAGATGCGGGCGAAGTTCGGCGCCGACTACTTCCCTTACGGCATCGAGGCCAACCGCAAGACCTTGGAGGCCCTCCTGCTCTATGCCCATGAGCAGGGTGTTTGTGCGCGCCGGCTCGAGCCGGAGGAGCTCTTTCCCAAGGAGGTCGAGAGCAAGTTCAAGATTTGAGAGGGTAAAAACTGGCTGTACGGCGCATCCATCGCAAGCAAAGGCAATAGCCTGATTTGGTGGTGAGTCTTAAGTCCCTTAAACCTGGAAAATCAGGCAGCAGAGCGGCCACGCTTCGGATGCCATGCTGGCGCGATATGTCCGCGATGGCGAGTTTTTCATCGTTAACGCTGCGGCGGAATTGCTTTAGTCTGCTTTCCTCCCGATTGCTTCCGCTCTACCCCCAGGTGCGGGCGTAATATCAGAGGATGTTTATAGTCGGCTCGTGACCCTTAGCGGACCTTCATTGGTTTACGGCTACAGGGGCAAATCTCGGTGCCCCGTTCGGCAAGGTCAGGGTG
>JADFJG010000074.1 GCA_022566265.1 Pseudomonadota bacterium
CGCATGCCTTTGGCAAGCCTCAGCCCGGCCTTCACCCGCTTGCCGTCGACGCGGATCTGGCCGGTGCGCAGGAGCTTCTCGATGCGCCCGTGGCCGAGGTGAGGGTAGCGGCGCTTGAACCAGCGGTCGAGCCGGCTTCCGGCCTCGATCCCGGCGACCTCGATGGTGCGAACGGCGGGTTCCCGACCGGCGCCGCCCTCAGCCGCCCCCGTCATCGGCCTCATCTTCGGCCTCGATCCTGGCGCGGAGCTTCGACCAGTAGGCCAGGCGCTTGGAGATATCGCGCTCGAAGCCGCGCTCCACCGGCTCATAGAAAACGCGCCGTTCCATCCCCTCGGGGAAGCAGTCCTGGCCGGAGAACGCGTCCTCCGCCGCGTGATCGTACTGGTAGCCCTTGCCGTAGCCGAGATCGCGCATCAGGCGCGTCGGCGCGTTGAGGATGTGCTTGGGCGGCATCAGCGATCCGGTCTCCCGCGCGGCGTCCATGGCCTTGCCGGCGGCGCGGTAGGCGGCGTTCGATTTCGGCGCCGTGCCGAGATAGATCACCGCCTGGGCCAGGGCCAACTCGCCTTCCGGCGAGCCGAGGAAATCGTAGGCCTCCTTGGCGGCGAGCGCCTGGGGCAGCGCCGCCGGATCGGCGAGGCCGATGTCCTCCGAGGCGAAGCGCACCAGGCGGCGGGCGATATAAAGCGGGTCCTCGCCGCCGGCCAGCATCCGCGCCAGCCAGTAGAGCGCGGCGTCGGTATCGGACGCCCGCAAGGACTTGTGAAGGGCGCTGATCAGGTTGTAATGGCCTTCGCGCGACTTGTCATACAGCGGCGCGCGTTTCTGCACCGCCGCGATCAGCGCCCCGGTGTCGAGCACCGGTTGATTGGCGTCATCACCCACCGGCAGGGCGAACAGCTCCTCCGCCAGATTATAGAGATAGCGCCCGTCGCCGTCGGCCATGGCGCGCAAGGAAGCGCGGGCGTCGGCGTCCAGCGCCAAGGCGCGGCCTTCCGCCGCCTCGGCGCGGCTCAGCAACTCCTCCAGCGCGGTATCGTCGAGGCGGTTGAGGACGAACACCTGGGCGCGGGACAGCAATGGCGGGTTGAGCTCGAACGACGGGTTCTCGGTCGTCGCCCCCACCAGGATCACCGTGCCGTCCTCGACATATGGCAGGAAGCCGTCCTGCTGGGCGCGGTTGAAGCGGTGGATCTCGTCGATGAACAGGAGCGTGCCGCGCCCCATCTCGCGGCGCTTCCTGGCCTCGGCGAAGATCCGCTTCAAGTCGGCGACGCCGGAAAAGACGGCGGAGAGGGACTCGAACGCCAGCTCGGTGGTATCGGCCAGCAGCCGGGCGATGGTGGTCTTGCCCGATCCCGGCGGGCCCCAGAGGATCATCGACGCCATGCGCCCGGCGGCGACCATCCGCCCGATCGGGCCCTCGGGGCCGAGCAGGTGGTCCTGGCCGACGATCGAAGCAAGAGTCTTCGGGCGCAGGCGGTCGGCCAGCGGCCTCGGGGCTTGGGATTCGAACAGGGTGCTCATCCGTCGACCACCATTTCGATCACCCGGTCGCCGCGCAGGATGGCGATGCGCCAGCGCCGGGCGCCGTCCGCCAGGATCCGCTTCAGCGCCCCGACCGAGGGTGCCTCGCGGCCGTTGATGGCCAGGATGATGTCGTGACGCTTGACCCCGAAGCGGCGGGCGAGGGAGCGCCGCTTGACCCGGAGAACGACGACGCCGGAGCGATCGGTGGCAAGGGAGAGCTCATCCGCCAGCGCCGGCGACAGGTTGGCGACCGTCGCGCCGCCCAGGGGGTTGCGCCCGGTAAGCTCGGTGATATTGCGCGGCGGGTCCTCGGGCGGCGGCTTCAAGGCCACCGTCAGCGTCAACTCCCGGCCCTTACGCAAAACGCCGAGCGTCGTCGTCTCGCCGATGGGAAGCGTCGCCATGCGGTAGCGCAGCGCTTGCGGGTCGTCGACCCGCCGGCCGCCGACGGCGGTGATGAGATCGCCGATCTCGAGGCCGGCGCGCGCCGCCGGGCCGCGCGGATGGACGCCGTTGATCAGCACTCCGAAGGGCCGGGTAAGCCCGAGGGTCGGCGCGATCTCGGCGGTCACCGCCTGGCCGCTGGCGCCGAGCCAGGGCCTCAGCATCTTGGGGCCAAGCGCGCTCGAGGCGATGACCGCCTTCACCATGTTCGACGGGATGGCGAAGCCGAGGCCGATCGAGCCGCCGCCGCGCGAATAGATCGCGGTGTTGATGCCGACCAGCCCGCCGTCCATGGAGACCAGCGCGCCGCCGGAGTTGCCGGGGTTGATCGAGGCGTCGGTCTGGATGAAGTAGCGGTAATCGGCGACGCCGACGGCGGTGCGCGCCAGCGCCGAGACGATGCCGCTGGTCACGGTCTGGCCGACGCCGAAGGGATTGCCGATGGCGAGCACCAGATCGCCGACCTCGAGATCGTCGGAGTCGCGCAGCGTCATGAACGGCAACTTCTCGCCCCCGGTATCGATCCTCAGCACCGCGAGATCGGTGCGCTCGTCGGCCAGCACGACGGTGGCCTCGAACTCGCGCCGGTCCGCCAGCGCCACGGTGATCTCGTCGGCGCCCTTGATGACGTGGTGGCTGGTGACGATGAGTCCCTTGGCGTCGACGATGACGCCGGAGCCGAGCGAGCTCTGCACCCGCTCACGGGTGCCGCCGAAGGGGAAGTCCTGGCCGAAGAAACGGCGGAAGAAGGGATCGTCGAAAAGCGGCGATACGGCGCGGGAACGCACCACCTTGCGGCTGTAGATGTTGACCACCGCCGGCGCCACCTTCTTGACCAGCGGCGCGAAGGAAAGCTGGATCTGGGTCCGGGTGGCCGGCACCTCTTGCGCCGGCGCCGGGCCGGGAACCACGGCGGCGCCGATCACCGCCACCGCCATTGCCACCGGGGCGGCGCGGGCCACCCACTGGAGGGCGCGGCGCAAGCCCGAAGCGACCCTTGGCGCCGGTGCTCTCGCTCGGGTTTCGGATCTTTCGCCTGTCATCGCGCTCGACATGAGGACATCAATTTAGCACGGCGGATAAAAAAACGGCAGCCGTCATGGCTGCTCCCCCATCCGCGCCCGGCGCAAGCCGGCTTCGGTTAAGTCGTCGCCGATTAGCCCGGCCTATTTTTCCTCTTCCTCGCCCTCGTCGCCGGTATCGACGGGGCCGGAATCGATGCCCTTGGCCTCGGTATCGCGGTCGACGAGCTCGATGTAGGCCATCGGCGCGGCGTCGCCGTAACGGAATCCGGCGCGGAGCACCCGCGTATAGCCGCCATGGCGCTCGGCATAGCGCGCCGCCAGGGTATCGAACAGCTTGCCGGTTATACCCTTGTCGCGGAGGAAGGAGAGCGCCTGGCGGCGGGCGTGCAGGCCACCCCGTTTGCCGAGCGTCACCAGCTTGTCGACGATCGGGCGGAGCTCCTTGGCCTTGGGCAGGGTGGTCTTGATCTGCTCGTGCTTGAGCAACGCCACCGCCATGTTGGCGAACATCGCCTTGCGATGCGCGCTGGTGCGGTTCAATTTGCGGCCGTGCAATCCGTGACGCACTTTCTCACTCGCTCCTGTTTCGTCCGGGCCTTACCGGGGGCCGGTCAATAGGGTTCATCGAGGCGCTTGGCCAGTTCCTCGATGTTTTCCGGCGGCCAGTCGGGTATGTCCATGCCCAGATAGAGGTCCATCTGGGCCAGCACTTCCTTGATCTCGTTCAACGACTTGCGGCCGAAATTGGGGGTGCGGAGCATCTCCGATTCGGTCTTTTGCACGAGATCGCCGATATAGACGATGTTGTCGTTCTTGAGGCAGTTGGCCGAGCGCACCGAGAGCTCCAACTCCTCCACCTTGCGCAGCAGGTTCTTGTTGAAGGCGGGCTCCTCGAGCCGTTCCTGCTCCGGTATCGCCCTCGGTTCATCGAAGTTGATGAACAGCTGGAACTGGTCCTGCAGGATACGCGCCGCCAACGCCACCGAGTCCTCGGGCGTGACCGTGCCGTCGGTCTCGATATCCATCGACAGCTTGTCGTAGTCGGTGACCTGACCGACGCGGGTATTCTCGACCCTGTAGGAGACCTTGGAGACGGGGCTGAAGAGCGCGTCGACCGGGATGGTGCCGATGGGCGCGTCCTCGGCCCGGTTCTGCGCCGCCGGGAAATATCCCTTGCCCGATTCCACCGTCATCTCGATGCCGATGGTCGCCCCCTTATCGAGGGTGCAGATCACCAGTTCGGGATTGAGGATTTCGATGTCGTGACCGGTATCGATCGCCGCCGCCGTCACCTCGCCCGGGCCCTTGGCCTTGAGTTCCATGCGCTTGGGCAGGTCGCCGCCCATGCGAACGGCGAGCGCCTTGATGTTCAGTATGATGTCGGTGACGTCCTCGCGCACGCCCGGGATCGAGGAGAATTCGTGCAGCACCCCCTCGATCTGTACCGCCGTCACCGCCGCGCCCTGGAGCGAGGACAGCAACGTCCTTCTCAGCGCGTTGCCGAGCGTCAGACCGAAGCCCCGCTCCAGGGGCTCGGCCACGACCGTCGCCAGCCGGCTTGGATCGTCACCCGGATTGATGTCGAGCAAGCTTGGTTTGATGAGTTCCGTCCAGTTTCTCTGAATCACCTGTGTGACCTCGCAATTAGGCGGTCGAAGTTCCGCCAGACAGTTAGTACTTACTTTCATAGAAGGGTGACACATCTGACGGCCTTGCGGGTTCTTCGGTTAGGAGCGTGGTCCGCCGTGATGCTGGCGCATCACAAGGGCCGCGCGACGACGTCCGAAGGGCCTGCAAGGCCGCCCGAAGGGTCGCTTTTCGCGGCCACCGGAGGGCGTCAACGCCGCTTGACGATGTCCAGACATCGTCGGCGCGACGCTTCCTACCCGGAGGCCGCGAAAAGACGATCATATGTATCACCCTTCTATGAAAGTAAGTACTGGTGCATTAAGGCGCCGATGACCACGTGCTCGGGCGCCGCCAAAGCCGGCCGGGCCGGAGTGTATTCTAAACCCGGCGGCGTTTCGGCGGACGACACCCGTTATGGGGTATCGGCGTCACGTCGCGGATCGAGGTAATGGTAAATCCTACGGCCTGCAGGGCCCTGAGCGCCGATTCGCGGCCCGAACCCGGCCCCTTGACCTCGATCTCAAGGGTCTTCATGCCGTGTTCCATGGCCTTGCGCCCGGCATCCTCGGCCGCCATCTGGGCCGCATAAGGCGTCGATTTCCGCGATCCCTTGAACCCTTGACCGCCGGCCGAGGACCAGGCGATGGTGTTGCCCTGGTCATCGGTAATGGTGATCATGGTGTTGTTGAACGTCGCGCTGACATGGGCGACGCCCGAGGTAATGTTCTTGCGCTCGCGGCGGCGGGTGCGCGGCGTCGGTGTCCTGGCCATCCTCTATCCTCGACTAAAACTAATCAGCGCGCGGACTTTTTCTTGCCCGCGATGGGTCTTGCCGGGCCCTTGCGGGTGCGGGCGTTGGTATGGGTCCGTTGCCCGCGCACCGGCAGGTTCTTGCGGTGCCGCAAGCCCCGGTACGACCCGAGATCCATCAACCGCTTGATATTCATGGCGACTTCTCGCCTGAGATCGCCCTCGACCAGGTAATCCCGGTCGATGATCTCGCGGATGCGTATGACCTCATCGTCGGTCAATCGATTGACCCGCTGGGTCTCCTGAATGCCGGCCAACTCGCAAAGCTTGCGCGCCCGGGCGGGGCCGATCCCATGAATCGACCGCAGACCGATCTCCACCCGCTTGTCCGTGGGAATGTTAACGCCTGCAATACGGGCCACGCCCAGTACTCCTCGTCTGGATTGAGAATAATGCCGATTTCACGTATCGCGGCCAATCGGGGGGTGGGCGATTATAAGAAAACATGGCAACGAGTCAATAGCTTAGACCCCCCCGAGAATGCTCTCGATGCGGCCCGCAACGTCACTGATTTGGGCACTTCCATCGATGGTTTCAACTATGTTTTTGGCCCGGTAATAGGGCAACAGCGGGGCCGTCTGTTCATGGTAGGCCTGGAGCCTGGCCTTCACGGTTTCGGCGTTGTCGTCCTTGCGCCGGGAAAATTCTCTGGCGCCGCAACCGTCGCACACGCCCTCGGCCTTGGGCCGGTGGAAGCTGTCATGGAAGCCGGCGCCGCATTCGGCACAGTTGAACCGCCCGCTGATACGTTCGACCAGGATGGCGTCATCGACCTCGATCCAGATCACCCGATCGAGACTCATTCCTTTCTCGGCCAGCATCGCGTCCAGAGCCTCGGCCTGGGGCGTGGTACGCGGGAATCCGTCCAAGACGAAACCGTTGGCGCAATCGGGCGCCTCGATCCGCTCGGCGATCAGTTCGATCATGATGTCATCGGGCACCAGCGTGCCCGCCGCCATGATCTTCTGTACCGTCCGGCCCAGCGCGCTGCCCGAGGCGACGGCCTGGCGCAGCATGTCGCCGGTGGAAAGCTGAACAAGACCATATCGTTTCTCTAGAAGTTGCGCCTGCGTCCCCTTGCCGGCGCCGGGGGGCCCGAACAAGATCACGTTCATCCACGGCGTCCACGCAGTTTCGACTTCTTGATCAGCCCCTCATACTGGTGGGCCAGCAGATGGGACTGGATCTGCGCCACGGTGTCCATGGTCACGGTGACGACGATGAGCAGAGAGGTGCCGCCGAAGAAGAAGGGCACCGATAATTTCGAGATCAGGAGCTCCGGCAACAGGCTGATCAAGGCCAAATAAATAGCGCCGACGGTGGTCAGGCGCGTCAGGATAAAGTCCAGATAATCCGCCGTGTTCTTGCCCGGCCGGATGCCGGGAATGAAGCCGCCATACTTCTTGAGATTGTCCGCCGTGTCGGCCGGGTTGAACACCACGGCGGTGTAGAAGAAGGCGAAGAACATGATCAGCGCCGCATAAATTATCATGAACGCCGGCTGGCCCCGGCCGAGATAGGCGGTCAAGGTCGACAGCCATTCCGGCCCCTGGGAAGCGGTGAAGCTGGCGAAGGTGAGGGGCATGAGCAAAAGCGAGGAAGCGAAGATCGGCGGGATGACGCCGGCGGTGTTGATCTTGAGCGGCAGGTGCGAGCTCTCGCCGCCGAACATCTTGGCCCCGACCTGTCGTTTGGGATATTGCACGACGATGCGCCGTTGCGCTCGCTCGACGAAGACGATGAAGGTGAGGACCGACGCGATCATGATGATCAGGCCGAAGATCAGGACCATGGAAAGCGCGCCGGTGCGCCCGAGCTCCAGCGTCGCCGCGATGGCGCTCGGCAGGTTGGCGACGATGCCCGAAAAGATGATCAGGGAGATGCCGTTGCCGACCCCGCGCGCCGTGATCTGCTCGCCCAGCCACATCAGGAAGATGGTGCCGCCGACAAGGGTGATGACCGTGGTGGCGCGGAAGAACATCCCCGGATCGATCACCGCCGAGCCTTGGGATGAGGTCATGCCCTCGATGCCGATGGAAATGCCATAGCCCTGCACGGCGGCGAGGAATACGGTGCCGTAGCGGGTATATTGGTTGATCTTCTGGCGGCCCCTCTCGCCCTCCTTCTTGAGTTGCTCGATCCGCGGCGAAACGGCGGTCATCAACTGCATGATGATGGCCGACGAGATGTAGGGCATGATGCCAAGGGCGAAGATCGTCATCCGGCCCAGCGCGCCGCCGGAGAACATATCGAACATGCCGAGGATACCGCCTTGCTGCTGGCGGAAGATGTCCTCGAGAATCTGCGGATCGATCCCCGGCAGCGGGATGTAGGTGCCCATCCGGTAGATGATCAGCACGAAAAGGGTGAACCACAGCCGCTTCTTGAGCTCGGTGGCCTTTTTGAAGGCACCGAGATTGATGTTGGCGGCGAGTTGTTCGGCGGCGGAAGCCATCAGGTATCTCCAGCTCTAGGAGTCGTCCGGACCGCCCTTATCGGCGGCATCCTGGACCCCGGCGGCGCCCGGCGATTCGCCGGCCTTGGCGTCGGCCTTGGCCTCTTCGGCCTTCTTGGCCGCCTTGGCCTCTTGGGCTTTCTTGGCCTCCTTGGCCTCTTCGGCCTTCCTGCCCTTCTTGCTCTTCTTGCCCCTATTAGCGGACTTCTCGGATTTGTCCTTGCGCGGCGCGGTAACGGTGATCTTGCCGCCGCCGGCCTCGACCGCGGCGATGGCGGCCTTGGACGCGCCGTGCACCTCGATAGACAATTTGGCCTTCAAATCGCCATTCGCCAGGAGGCGCACGCCGTCACGGATCTTATTCACGATGCCGGCGTCGGCGAGCGTCTTTTCCGTCACCGCCTGGGCGGGATCGAGCCTGCCGGCATCGATGGCCTGCTGTAGCCGCTCCAGATTGACCGCCACCAGACGCTTGCGCGTCGGATTCTTGAAGCCGCGCTTAGGCACCCGGCGATGGATCGGCATCTGTCCACCCTCGAAGCCCTTGAGCGCCACGCCCGTGCGCGACTTCTGGCCGTTATGGCCGCGCCCCGCGGTCTTGCCACGGCCCGACCCGATGCCGCGCCCCAGTCGCCTCGGGGCCTTGCGCGCCCCGGGCCTGTCGGTGATTTCGTTAAGCCTCATGGTCTGTCATTCCTTCCCGCGGCCTACCCTCAAGCTCCCTCTTCGACCCGCACGAGGTGGTGCACCTTGTCGATCATGCCGCGCACGGCCGGGTTGTCGGGGAGATCCTTGGTTCGATTCATCTTGTTCAGCCCGAGACCGATCAAGGTCTGGCGCTGGTCCTTCCTGCGGCCGATCGGGCTGCCGATCTGGGTCACCCGTACCGTGCCCTTCGCCGGGCCCTTCGCCGGCTTATCCATTGGCCGATCCCTCGGCATCTTCCCGCGCCTCGGGCGCTTCCCGGCGGCCCAAGATCTCGCTCACTTTCTTGCCTCGCGTGGCGGCGACCATCCTCGGCGAGCGTAGATGCTTGAGGGCGTCGAAGGTGGCCTTGACCATGTTGTGGGGGTTCGAGGTGCCGATCGACTTGGTCACGATATCCTGGATGCCGACGGTCTCGAACACGGCGCGCATGGGACCGCCGGCGATGATGCCGGTGCCCGGCGGCGCCGCCCTCAGGACCACCTTGCCGGCGCCATAGCGACCCTCGACATCGTGGTGCAGAGTCCGGTTGTCGCGAATGGGGACGCGGATCATGTTGCGTTTGGCCTTCTCGGTGGCCTTGCGGATCGCCTCGGGCACCTCGCGCGCCTTGCCGGCGCCGTATCCCACCCGGCCCTTGGTGTCGCCGACGACCACGAGGGCCGCGAAGCCGAAGCGCCGCCCGCCCTTCACCACCTTGGCGACACGGTTGATGCTGACAAGTTTATCGAGAAGATCGGATTCTTCCCGCGGCCCCCGGCCGCCGTGCGGCGAACGCGCCATCGGTCTTCGTGGCATTCCTCAGCCCCTCAAAATACCAGCCCGCCTTCGCGGGCGGCGTCGGCCAGCGCCTTGACACGGCCATGAAACAGATAGCCGCCCCGGTCGAACACCACCTTGGTGACGCCCGAAGAGACGGCGCGCTTGGCAACCAGCGTACCGACCTCGCCGGCGGCCGCCTTGTCGGCGCCGGTCTTGAGCTTGGCGCGCAATTCCTTGTCCAGGGTGGACGCGGCGGCAAGGGTGCGGCCCTCGGTATCGTCGATCACCTGGGCGTAAATGTGCTTTCCCGAGCGGAATACCGAAAGCCTGGGCTTGCCGCCGGCGTGGCGGCCGATGTCGTGGCGAGCGCGGTCGCGCCGGCGGATATAAAGAGCCTTGGTGTTCAACATCTATCGAACCTATTACTTCTTCTTGCCTTCCTTGCGGCGGACGTACTCACCCTCGTAGCGAATGCCCTTGCCCTTGTAGGGCTCCGGCTTGCGGTAGGCGCGGATCTGCGCGGCGAACTGGCCGACCTTCTGGCGGTCGGCGCCGCTGACCGAGATCAGGGTCGGCCGCTCGCATATGACGGTGATGCCTTCGGGTATCGGATGGTTGATCTCGTGGGAAAATCCGAGCTGCAGATTCAGCAACTGGCCCTTGACGGCGGCGCGATAGCCGACGCCGTTGATCTCGAGCCGGACGGTGAAGCCCTCGGAGACCCCGACCACCAAATTATTGACCAGGCTGCGCGACATGCCCCACATGGTGCGGGCGCGTTTGGACTCATCGCGTGGTTTGACCCAGATCCGGTCGCCGTCGAGCTCGGCGAAAACCTCGCCGACCAGGGTCACGCTGAGTTGGCCGAGCTTGCCCTTGGCCGTCACCTGCTGGCCCACGATGTTGACGTTGACACCTTCGGGCACCTCCACCGGATGCTTGCCGATACGCGACATCACACTCTCCTAAAGCGCCCCGTCGGGGAATCTGGAGCCGATAAATCCCGTTCCTAGAATACCTGGCCCTAGAATACCTGGCCCTAGAATACCTGGCATAGCACCTCGCCGCCGACATTGGCCGAGCGCGCCTCGTTGTCCGACATCACGCCCCGGGGGGTGGACAGGACCGAGATGCCAAGACCGTTATGGGGACGGGGCAGATCCTTGAGCTTCGAATACACCCGCCGTCCCGGCTTCGAGATCCTTCGCAACTCACGGATCACGGGCTCGCCTTCGTGGTATTTGAGTTCGATATGCAATTCTCTGATTCCGGGCCGTACGTCTTTCTGCGAATAGCCGCGGATATAGCCTTCATTCTTCAACACCTCGAGAACGTTGGCGCGCAGCCTCGACGCCGGGCTCGAGACGTTCGGGAGCTTTCGACGCTGGGCGTTGCGAATCCGTGACAGCATGTCTCCCAAGGGATCGCTCATCGACATTTACCGGTCCTCCTCTACCAACTCGACTTCACCATGCCGGGAATCTTGCCGGACAACGCAAGGTCGCGGAGCGCGATACGGGACAAACGGAACTTGCGATAGACACTGCGCGGCCTGCCGGTCAATTCGCAGCGCAGGCGCAGGCGCACCGGGGACGAATTCCGGGGCAATTTGGCCAGTTTCAGCCGCGCCGCGAAACGCTCCTCGCCCGGCAGCAAATTGTCTTTGGCCGTGGCCTTCAACTGGGCCCGCCGGGCGGCGTATTTCTTGATCATACGCGCCCTTCTATTGTTTTTCTCGATGGCACTGATTTTCGCCATGTCCTCGATCTCCCTTCTGCTTCAACCCGTGAACGGCATGTCGAAGCCCGCCAGCAGCGCCCGGCCCTCCTCGTCGCTCCGCGCCGTCGTGACGATGGTAATGTCCATGCCGCGCACCTGATCGATCTTGTCATAATCGATCTCCGGGAACACGATCTGCTCCTTCAGCCCCAAGGAGTAGTTGCCCTTACCGTCGAAGCTGCTGGCCGGCACCCCCCGGAAATCACGCACCCGAGGAAGCGCTATGGTGATCAGGCGGTCGAGGAACTCGTACATCCGATCCTTTCTCAGCGTCACCTTGCAGCCGACCGTCATACCCTCGCGCAGCTTGAAGTTGGCGACCGATCTCTTGGCCTTGGCGATCACCGGCTTCTGTCCCGTGATCAAAGTCATATCGCCGACGGCGGCGGCGACTATCTTGTTATTCTGGACGGCCTCGCCGACGCCCATGTTGACGACGATCTTATCGAGACAGGGCACCTGCATCACGTTGGTGTAACCGAACTCCTCCTTGAGCGCCGGCCTGACGACGTTTTCGAAATGCTCGCGAAGCCTGGGCGTGTATGTGTCGTTCGACTGAGCCATGACTACAACCGTCAGATATCGATGACTTCGCCCGACCGCCGGGCGACGCGCACCTTGCGGTCGCCCTCGAGCACCTTGAAACCGACGCGGGTCGGCTTGTCGGAACTGGGGTCGATCAGGGCGACGTTGGAAACATGGATCGGCGCCTCCTTCTCGACGATGCCCGCGGTCTGCGCCGTCGACGCGCGCATGTGGCGTTTCACCATGTTGACGCGCCGCACGAGGACGCGCTGCTTCTTGGGCCAAGCCCGCAACACCTCGCCTGTCTTGCCCTTGTCCTTGCCGGCCAGCACGAAGACGTTGTCGCCCTTCCTGATCTTCATCTTCGTGCCCTTGGTCTTCATCGCCATCACAACACCTCGGGCGCCAGAGAGATGATCTTCATGTAGCCCTTGGCCCTGAGCTCGCGGGTGACGGGGCCGAATATGCGCGTGCCGATCGGTTCGCCCTGGGCATCGATCAGCACCGCGGCGTTGCGGTCGAAGCGTATGGCGCTGCCGTCCGGGCGGTGGATGTCCTTGGCCGTGCGAACGATGACGGCGCGCTGAATCTCGCCCTTCTTCACGCGCCCGCGGGGGATGGCCTCCTTGACCGTGACGACGATGACGTCGCCGACCGAAGCGGTCTTGCGCTTGGAGCCGCCCAGCACCTTGATGCACTGCACCCGCCGCGCGCCGGAGTTGTCGGCGACTTCCAGTTTCGTTTCGCTCTGAATCATGGCCTAACAGCTTTTCCCGCCAGGGTACGCATCAAGCGTCCCCGGCGATCACCTCCCAGCGCTTGGATTTCGATTTCGGGCGGCACTCGCGGATGCGCACGGCGTCACCAACCTTGCACGCATTGGCTTCGTCATGGGCGGCGAACTTCTTCGACCGCTTGATGTACTTCTTGTAGACCGGGTGTTGGAAACGACGGTCGACGCGGACGACGACGGTCTTGTCCATGGCGTCGGAAATGACGGTGCCCTGAAGGATTCGTGCCGACATACTGCTCTCCTTAACCCCCGGCGCCGGGCTGGGCGCCGAGAACGGTCAAAATACGGGCGATGTCGCGGCGCACCTCGCGCACCCGCGCCGTGTTCTCCAACTGGCCGCTGGCCTTCTGGAAGCGAAGGTTGAAGGCTTCCTTCTTGAGCTCCATGAGTTCCGTCTTCAACTCGTCCCCACTCTTTGTCCTGAGATCCGCGGCCTTCATCGCTCAGGCTCCTCCACCGCCGAGGCGCGCGACGAAGCGGGTGCGCAGCGGCAGCTTGGCCGACGCCAGCTCGAAGGCGCGTTTCGCGAGATCGACCGGCACGCCGTCGATCTCGAACATGACGCGTCCAGGTTTCACGCGGCACGCCCAGTATTCAGGCGTGCCCTTGCCCGAACCCATGCGCACCTCGGCCGGCTTCTGGCTGACCGGCACGTCGGGGAACACCAGAACCCACACCCGCCCGGCGCGCTTCATATGCCGGGTGATGGCGCGCCTGGCCGCCTCGATCTGGCGCGCGGTCAGGCGGCCCGGCGTCATGGCCTTGAGGCCGAAGGCGCCGAATCGGAGCCTGGTCCCGCCCTTGGCCATGCCATGGATGCGGCCCTTGTGGGCCTTGCGGTATTTCGTGCGCTTGGGGCTAAGCATCTCGGTTCACTGTCCTCGGCACCTATCGCGCCACTTGCTGTTCCATGATGCGCTTGTCCTGAGCCATCGGGTCGTGGGCCATGATCTCGCCCTTGAACACCCACACCTTGACACCGCAGGTGCCGTAGGTGGTGAAGGACGTGGCGGTGCCGTAATCGACGTCGGCCCTCAGCGTGTGGAGCGGCACCCGGCCCTCGCGATACCATTCCATGCGGGCGATCTCGGCGCCGCCGAGCCGGCCGGCACAGTTGATCCGGATGCCCTCGGCGCCGAGCCGCATGGCCGACTGCACGGCGCGCTTCATGGCGCGGCGGAAAGCGACCCGGCGCTGCAGTTGCTGGGCGATGTTCTCGGCCACCAATTGGGCGTCGATCTCGGGCTTGCGGATTTCGACGATGTTGATGTGAACCTCGCCCTCGATCATCTTCATGAGATCGGCGCGCAGTCTCTCGATGTCGGCGCCCTTCTTGCCGATCACCACGCCGGGACGCGCCGAATGGATGGTGATGCGGACCTTCTTCGCCGGCCGCTCGATCACCACCTTGGAAACGCCGGCCTGAGCCAGGCGGCGACGCAGGAAGTCGTGGATCTTGAGGTCCTCGTGCAGGTAGAAGGCGTATTTCTCCTTGGCGTACCAGCGGGAGTCCCAGGTACGGTTGATGCCCAGCCTGAAGCCGATCGGATTGACCTTCTGACCCATCACACGGTCTCCTTGCGCTCACGCACCACCAGCGTGATGTTGCTGAACGGTTTCTCGATCCGCCCGGTCCGCCCGCGGGCGCGGGCGCGAAACCGTTTCATCACCAGCGCCTTGCCGACGGAAGCCTCGGCGACGTAGAGGCGGTCGACGTCGAGTTGGTGGTTGTTCTCGGCGTTGGCGATCGCCGACTCGAGGACCTTGATCACATCGTGCGCCACCCGGCGCTTGGAAAAGCTTAAATCCGCCAATGCCTTCTCGGCGTCCTCGCCACGGATCGACTGGGCCAGCAGGTTGAGCTTGCGGGCGCCGATACGGATCATCCGTCCCGACGCCGATGCTTCGTTGTCGGCCAGCCTGCGGGGATTCGATCTCTTGCCCATGGTCAAGCCCTCTTCGCCCGCTTGTCGGCGGAATGGCCGTGGAAGGTGCGGGTCGGCGAGAACTCGCCGAATTTGTGACCGATCATGTCCTCGGTCACCAGTACCGGCAGGAACTTGTGGCCGTTGTAGACGCCGAAGGTCAGGCCGACGAATTGCGGCAGGACGGTCGAGCGCCGCGACCAGATCTTGATGACCTCGCTGCGCCCCGACGCGCGCGACGCCTCGGCCTTCTTGAGGAGATAGCCATCAACGAAGGGACCTTTCCAGACAGAACGTGCCACGACCGTCTTCTCCTATCTACTTCTTCTTGTGCCGGCGGCGCACGATGTAGGCGTCCGACGGCTTCTTCTTGCGTGTTCTCGCGCCCTTGGTGGGCTTGCCCCAGGGCGTCACCGGATGGCGGCCACCCGAGGTCCGTCCCTCGCCGCCACCATGAGGATGATCGACCGGGTTCATCGCCACGCCGCGCACATGGGGGCGGCGGCCGAGCCAACGCTTGCGGCCGGCCTTTCCGAGGTTGATGTTCTTCTGGTCCGGGTTGGACACCGCCCCCACCGTGGCCATGCATTCCTGGCTCACCATGCGCACCTCGCCCGAGGACAGGCGCAGCTGGGCGCTGCCGGCGTCCTTGGCGACCAGTTGCGCGTAGGTTCCCGCCGCGCGGGCGATCTGGCCGCCCTTGGCCGGCTTCATTTCGATATTGTGGATGATGGTGCCGACCGGCATGTTCCTCAGCGGCATGGCGTTGCCCGGCTGGATGTCCACCCGCTCGCCGGAAATCACGGTGCCGCCGGGTTCGAGCCGCTGCGGGGCGAGGATGTAGGAAAGCTCGCCGTCGTCATAGCGGATCAGGGCGATGAAGGCGGAACGGTTGGGGTCGTACTCGAGGCGCTCGACCGTCGCCGGAACGTCGAACTTGCGGCGCTTGAAGTCGACCAGGCGATAGCGGCGCTTGTGGCCGCCGCCACGGTGGCGCACCGTCATCCGCCCCAAGTTGTTGCGCCCGCCGGAACTGTGCAGGCCTTCGGTCAAGGCCTTGACCGGCTTGCCCTTCCACAATTCCGAACGGTCGACCAGCACCAACTGGCGCTGGGACGGCGTGGTCGGTTTGTACTTCTTCAGTGCCATCGCCTAGATCTTCGCCGTAACATCGACGATCTCACCCTCGGCCAGGGTGATGATCGCCTTTTTGACATCGGGCCGCTTGCCGAGACGGCCGCGGAATTTCTTGACCTTGCCCTTCTGACGCAAGGTGTTCACCGCCGTGACCTTGACGTCGAACAGGCCCTCGACCGCCGCCTTGATCTCCGGTTTCGAGGCGTCGAGCGGCACCCGGAAGGAAATCTGGTTGTGCTCCGAGCCCTGGGTCGATTTCTCGGTGATCACCGGGGAACGGATGAGGTCATATCGCCGGCCCTTGCCGACCCTGACGTCGCTCGGCCGCCGGGCGCTCATTTCAATCGGGCCTCCAGCTGGAGCACCGCGTCCTTGGTGAGGACCAAGGTATCGCGCCGCAGGATGTCGTAAACGTTGGCGCCCTGGCTCGGCAACACATCGACATTGGGCAGGTTGGCGGCGGCGCGCGAGAAGTTGACGTCGACGGCGGAGCCGTCGATGACCAGCACCGAGGACCAGCCCAGCTTGGCCAATTTTTGGGCCAGCCCGCCGGCCTTCGCTTCCTTGAGCTTGGCCTCGTCGAGCACCACCAGCTTGCCGTCGGCCTGCTTGCTCGACAGCGCCGTCTTGAGCGCCAGCCGCCTGACCTTCTTCGGCAGTTTCTGCGCATGGCTGCGCACCACCGGTCCGAAAACGACGGCGCCGCCGCGGTGCTGGGGCGCCCGATGGGTGCCCTGGCGGGCCCGGCCGGTGCCCTTCTGACGGAACGGCTTGGCGGTGGTGCCACGGACGTCGCTGATGCCCTTGGTCTTGTGGGTGCCGGCGCGGCGCTTGGCGAGCTGCCAGTTGACCATGCGGCTGAGGATATCGGCGCGCACCGGCAGATCGAAGATGCCATCGGCGAGATCGATGGTACCGACCTTGGCGTTATCGAGGTTGATGACGTTCGCCCGCATCCGCCTCAGTCCTTCTTCCCGGTCTTATCGGCGGCGTCCGGGCTATCCTCGGCTTTTGCCGGCGTCTCATCCGCCGCCTTGGCTTCAGGCTCGGCCTCGGCCGCTTCGGGCGTTTTCTCTTCTGCCTCGGGCGCCGCTTCGGCCGCGTCGGGCGCTTGAGCGTCACCGCTGTCCTCCGCCGGCGTCTCCACCGGCCGGTCGCGGATGCCCGCCGGGAACGGCGCGTCGTCGGGCACCGGCGCCTTCTTGGCGTCCGAGATCAGCACGTAGGCGCCCTTGGACCCGGGCACCGCGCCCTTGACCAGGATCAGCCCTCTCTCCGTGTCGGTCGAGACGATCTCGAGATTCTGGGTGGTGGCCCGAACCCCGCCCATCTGGCCCGCCATCTTCTTACCCTTGAAGACCCGGCCGGGGTCCTGGCTGTGACCGGTCGAGCCGTGGGAGCGGTGCGAGACCGAGACCCCGTGGCTGGCCTCGAGCCCCGCGAAACCATGGCGTTTCATGGCGCCGGCGAAACCCTTGCCGATGGTGGTGCCGGTCACGTCGACGATCTGGCCGGGGACGAAATGATCGGCGACGATCTCCACCCCGACGTCGAGCAGCGCATCGTCGCTGACCCTAAATTCCACCAGCTTGTGCTTGGGTTCGACCTTGGCCTTGGCGAAGTACCCGCGCTTCGGCTTGGAGAGGTTCTTGACCTTGACCGCCCCGGCGCCGAGCTGCAGGGCGGTGTAGCCGTCCTTCTCGCGGGTGCGGACGCCGACGACCTGACAGTTGTCGAGCTTGAGCACGGTCACCGGCACATGCCGCCCGTCGCCGCTAAAGACGCGGGTCATGCCCAGTTTCCGCGCGATCAATCCGGTCCGCATCGCTCCAACCTACAGCTTGATTTCCACGTCGACGCCGGAGGCGAGGTCGAGCTTCATCAGCGCGTCCACGGTCTGGGGCGTCGGATCGAGGATGTCCAGGAGCCGCTTGTGGGTGCGGATCTCGAACTGCTCACGCGACTTCTTGTCGATGTGCGGCGAACGCAGAACCGTGAACTTCTCGATCTTGGTGGGCAGGGGTATGGGACCGCGCACCTGGGCGCCGGTACGCTTGGCGGTGTTGACGATCTCGCTGGTCGATTGATCCAAGAGCCGGTGATCGAACGCCTTCAGGCGGATGCGTATATTTTGGCTTTCCATTCTTGCTTTTCCCCTTCGGACGCGGCGGCCGATCCTGTCTTATTCGATGACGCTCGAGACGACGCCGGCGCCGACCGTGCGGCCGCCTTCGCGGATGGCGAAGCGCAGTCCCTCTTCCATGGCGATCGGCGCGATCAGCTCGACCTCTATCGTCGCGTTGTCGCC
>JADFJG010000075.1 GCA_022566265.1 Pseudomonadota bacterium
GCTTCCCTCCTACCCGGCGGATCGCCTGCCCGATCTCTAGGGGCCATTATCAAGGACCTTTGGTATCACATCGCGCCGCGCGCCGC
This sequence comes from Pseudomonadota bacterium, assembly GCA_022566265.1. Taxonomy (GTDB): domain Bacteria; phylum Pseudomonadota; class Alphaproteobacteria; order SMXQ01; family SMXQ01; genus JACZQV01. The sequence goes on from JADFJG010000075.1 coordinate 87, forward strand.
TCCTACCCGAGGGACCGTTTTGCCCCATCAAATCGCTTCCATCTGGTCGGATAGCGCTCTAGCGGGCGTCGATGGGGCGGAATTCCCGCTGGGCCGGGCCGGTGTAGTGCGAAAGCGGGCGGATCAGGCGGTTGGCCGCCCCCTGTTCGAGGATATGGGCGCACCAGCCGGTGATGCGGCTGATGACGAAGATCGGGGTGAAGAAATCGATGTCGAAGCCCATCAGGTGATAGGCCGGACCGGCGGGAAAATCGAGGTTCGGGTAAATGTCCTTCTCGGCGATCATGGTGTCCTCGACGATCTGGCTGATCGCCGGCAGGGCGGTCTCGCCCTTGCGCTCGGCGACCTTGAGGAAGTATTTCTTCATCGTCGGCACGCGCGAATCGCCGGTGCGGTAGACCCGGTGGCCGAAGCCCATGATCAGGCGCCTCGCCGCCAAGGCGTCGAGCACCCATTGTTTGGCCCGTCCCGGGTCGCCGATCTCGTTCAACATATGCATCACCGCCTCATTCGCCCCGCCATGCAGCGGCCCCTTGAGGCTGGCGATGGCGGCGGTGACGGCGCCGTGCATGTCGGCCACGGTGCTGGTGACCACCCGGGCGGTAAAGGTCGAGGCGTTGAAGCCGTGCTCGGCGTAAAGCGTGAGGGATACATCGAAGGCCTTGACCACATCGGCGTCGGGCACTTCGGCGAAGCACATGTGAAAGAAGTTCGCGGCGAAACCGAGGGAGGGATCGGGGGGAATCGGCGCACCACCCTTGCGGCGGCGAAAATCGGCGGCCACCGCCGTCGGGATCCTGGCGAGAAGGCGCATCGCCTTGCGCCGCGCGGCCTCGGGTCCGTGATCGGCGGTCTCGGGGTCCTCCAGCCCTAGGAAACTGACCGAGGTCCGCGTCGTATCCATCGGGTGGCAGACCGGCGGATAGCGCGCGATCACCGCTCCCAACGCCTCGCTGATACCGCGATTTTCGCGCTCCTGGCGCTCGAAGTCGCCGAGTTCCGCCGCCGTCGGCAACTCCCCTTCGGCGAGCAGATAGGCGACCTCCTCGAAGCGGCAGTTTTCGGCCAGCTCCTGGACCGGATAGCCGCGATAGGTCAGGGCGTTGATCTCCGGCATCACCTTGGAGACGGCGCTTTCGTCGACGACGACGCCGTCGAGCCCCCTCTTGATCTCCGATCCGTCCACCATCGCCCGTCTCCCTTGATCCGGGCGCGCCCGATTGCGCCCCGACATCGCTTTTTAGCCGATTTCGGCGCCGAACGTCCATCGCCCAAAGCCCTGCCAAAGCCCGGGCGATGCGCCGAATTCGATCCGGGCGACCATTTTCGCGGTGATTGCGATATGATGGGGCGCCATCCAGGGGAGAGACGGAGATATGACGGAAACCGACAGGGAACTCGCGGGCAAGGTCGCCATCGTCACCGGCAGCGCGCGCAACATCGGGCGCGCCATCGCCGAGGAACTGGCAAGGGCCGGCGCGGCGGTCACCATCAACGCGCTCAAGGACGCCGAAACCGCCCGTGCGGTGGCCCAGGGCATCCGCGATCGAGGCGGCCAGGCCATCGCGCAGGTCGCCGACATCGCCGACGCGGGCGCCGTCGAGCGCCTGGTGGCGGCGACGGATGAGGCCTTCGGCGGCGTCGATATCCTGATCAACAACGCCGCCCAACGCTCAACCGTCGACTTCGTCGATCTCACCTGGGAGGAATGGGTGCGCGTGCGCTCGGTGGCGCTCGACGGCGCCTTCCTCATGTCCAAGGCCTGCGTGCCCCACATGATCAGCCGCGGCGGCGGTTCCGTCGTCGGCATCGGCGGCCTGAGCTCGGTGCTCGGCGCCGCCAAGGGGGCGCACAAATCGGCCACCAAGGACGGCATGTGCGGGCTGATCCGGGGCATGGCCACCGATCTCGGCCGCCATAACATCAACTGCAACATCGCCGTCGTCGGCGTCTACGACACCGACCGGGCGAGTGGCAGCGGCGCCCTTATCGCCAGGGGGGCCGATACGCCGATCCCGATGGGACGCAAGGGCGTGGGCCAGGACATGGCGAATACCATACGCTTCCTGGTCGGGCCCAAGGCGCGCTACATCACCGGCCAGACGATCCACGTCAACGGCGGCGCCTTCCTCGCCCACTGAGCCGCCGGGGCCGAGGAGACGGACATCATCGGGACGGAAGAGATGAAAGCGATCGTCGTCGAGGGCTATGGCGGCGCCGAGGCGCTCACCTTCGCCGATGTGCCCATGCCCGAACCCGGCGACGGCGAGGCCTTGGTCAAGCTCGCCTATGCCGGCGTCAACTTCATCGACGTCTATATAAGAAGCGGCCTCTATGCCCGCTCCGACACCTACGCCCAGACCCCGCCGATGGTCATCGGCATGGAAGGCGCCGGAGAGGTGGCGGCGCTCGGCCCCGGCGCCGGGGATCTCGGGGAAGGGGATAGGGTGGCTTATTGCCTGAGCCTCGGGAGCTACGCCGAATACGCCACGGTGCCGGCCTGGAAACTGGTCAAGGTGCCGCACGAAGTGCCGCTCGACATCGCCGCGGCGCTCCAGCTCCAGGGTTCGACCGCCCATTATCTGACCCAATCGCTCTTCGCCCTTGGCCCCGGTCATTGGTGCCTCGTCCATGCCGGCGCCGGCGGCGTCGGCCAACTGGTGATCCAGCTCGCCAAGGCCCGGGGCGCCACCGTCATCGCCACCGTCGGCGGCGCCGATAAGGCCGGGATCGCCAGGGCCAGGGGCGCCGATCACGTCATCGACTATCGCCAGGACGACTTCGTCGCCGCCGTCGGCGAGATCACCGGCGGGAAAGGTGTCGACGTGGTTTACGATTCGGTCGGCAAGGACACGATTAAAGGCAGCCTTAAATGCCTCAAGCGCCTGGGCGTGCTGTCGAACAACGGGGCGAGCTCCGGCGCCGTCACCGCGATCGACCCGATGGACCTGGCCGAGGCCGGCTCGGTCTTTTTCACCCGGCCCCATCTGGCCGATTACATCGCCGACGCCGACGAGCGCAACAGGCGCGCCAATGATCTCTTCCGGCTGTGGCGGGAGGGAAGCCTCACCGTCACCATCGACCGCGAGTTTCCGTTAGCGGAAGCCGCCCGTGCCCACCTGGCCATCGAGGGCAGGCAGACCAAGGGCAAGCTTTTGCTGCGGATCGGCGATTAGGGCCGGGTCGTCTATGTCGGCTTGGCGTCGGCGTCCGACTGGCGCTGGGTCAGTTCGATCTCATAGCCGTCGGGGTCGCGGATGAAGGCGACGAGGTCGTTGCGCCCCGGCGCCACGGGTCCGGCCGGCTTGTCGAAACGCACCCCTTCTTTTTCGAGGACATCGGAGAGCCGGTAGAGGTCGGACACGGCGATGGCGATATGGCCGTCCCAGGCGGCGAGCGCGGCGCCGGCGGCGGCCCCCCTGTCCTGGATCAATTCGAGGGCGTGGTTCGATCCTTCATCCCCATAACCGACATAGCCGACGGTGACGTTCTTGGCCTCGTTCACCCGCCGGCGCATGATTTTCATCCCCAGCAAGCGGGTATAGAAGTCGAGGGACCGCTCGAGGTCCGTCACCGGCAGCATGGTATGGCGAATGCGAAAATCGATGCCGTCTGGGGCCTTTTCCCCGCCCATCTCTCCTCCCCCACTCTATTTTTCTTTTCCGGCTTCTTTTCCGGCTTCTTTTCCGGTTCGTCCCGGGCCACGGCCAGCCAATCTAGGATGGAAGATCAAACGCGGCCAGGGAAATTTCGGCGCCACCCGGTATTCGGCCACCGGCGCGGCCCCCTTCCGCCATCCGGATCGGCTGTTCCGGATGCCCGGATGGTGCTAGCCCGAATATTTCATGAAGGCGCTCCCTCAGGGTGTGTTAAGTGTTTTACTTCAAGGGCTTGATTCGTTATTCGAAAAGGGACGTTTTGTACCCTCGTCCGCTGAACGGTTTTGCGCCGGCCCTGTTCGTCCAAATCGGCGCACGAAACCTCAAGCCATAGCGGTGCTATGACTTTCGGCTTCGCACACCGCCTTGGACAAACATTGCTCGCCGCAAATTCCGTTCCCTTCATGAATTATCCGGGCTAGGATTCAACATCGAGCGGGCCGGCAAGGAGATCGATATGAGACGGGCCGGGCATTCCAGGATCGGGACGCCGGCGCCAATTCGGCGCGGCCATGGGTTCCTTACCGCCGTGCTTGGCGTTGCCCTGATTGGCCACCGGCGCGCTTGGCGCCGTCACCCAGTCCCTCGCCCAAGGCAAAAGTGAACCCCAGGGGCGGGAGGCGAAGGCCGCCCCGACCTCGGACGTGGTCTCGATCGCCGTCGGCAATGTCATCGGCGAGTGGGCGGTGCTTTATGAATACGATGAGATTCTCTTGCCGCCGGAGCTCGCTCGCGCCATCCGCAAGGACCGCGCCTTCATGCTCCACCCTGGCCTGCTTGGAAAACTCAGGCGAATGATGGTGGCAAGACGGCGCGTCGGCGACGTGCGCATAACCTTGCGGACCAAGACCGGGGGCAACGTGGCCTCGGCGTTCCGCGAGCTGCTGATCAACAAGGAAGGCCGCGCCCTGGTGTTTCGCCTCCCCGCCAACGATGAATTGGCCCGACTCGAAGGGGCCGTCGGTTTGAAGGTCGAGCCGAACGCCGGCTATTTCAGGGAAGTGTACGGGTTCTGGGCGGCGCGCCTGCAATCGGCCGCCGCCGCCTTGGGCGTGCTCGCCCCCGACGCGGAATTCTATATGCTCAAAGGAAAGCACAAGGACCCCTGGCCGTTGATCCGGGACGGGCGCGGCGCGCGCGGCGGATGACCGAATGGCGGTGCCGAAAAATGGTGGGCGCGGCTGGGATTGAACCAGCGACCCCTACGATGTCAACGTTGCGGACGCCCGAGATAACCATTTGATTCCCTTCCTTTATCTCAGGCCCGCGCTGCCGACTGCATGGTATCTGCACGGATGATGTCGCCAATTCGCGGGTGCGTTGGCCCCCACACGTCAACGACGTCGGCGACCTGATCCGACCGCATGAGGTGAGCATAACGCTCGACCATGCGGATCGTTGACCAGCCTCCCTCGTCGCGCAGCAACATCAGATCCTTTGTCGCGCCGTAGAACCACGTCGCCCAGGAATGGCGGAGACCATGCGGCGACAAGTCCGGCTTGAAGCGCAGCTTATCGGGGTTTCGGATTTCGGGAACATGGTCGCCGAACCCGCACTTACGGCAGGCCGTGTTGAACGCCGTCTTGATTTGGCCCCCTTCGACGCGGCCGCGATCCGTATAGGGTTCGCCGTCGGCGCGGCGGAACACAGCACCCTCACGGTGGCCCAAGCTAGACAGGGCGGCAATCGCCAGGGGCGGCAGGGCCGCGTGTCTCGGGCGCCCGTTCTTGGTCTCCCAGAAGGAAGCCCTTGCATCCCGCAAGTCCACGTCGGTCCAGTCGAGTTCGAGTGCTTCCGATAGCCTCGCCCCCGTGCAGATCAGGAAGCGTAGAAGCGGGCGCAAGTGCGTCGCGGCCTTTGCCTCGAATTCAAGGTACTCCGCTGGCGTCAACCAGCGCGTGTCGGGCCTCGGGAGCTTCGGGTTATCGAAGCCGGGGCGCGAGCACCATTTGCGCTTGGCCGCATGGTTCAGGATCGCCGTAAGGGGCGATAGTACGCCCCGCGCCTTCGTGGCCGGCGCCGCGTCGGCTTTTAGGATGGCCTTGTACGCAAGGTCAACCGCCACTTGGTCGATGTCCTTTAGCCGCGCCGCGCCGAAGTGATCGACCAGACGCCGGATGTACATTCGCTCGGCGTCGGACGGTTGCTTGGCCTCGATGTAGCTTAACGTCGCTTCCTCGAATGTCACCGTTGCCTCGACGCCATAGATACGACGGTTCCAGAGTTCCGCCTGTCGCTTGTCACGGTATTCCTCGGCTTGGGCCGCGTCAGCAGTTCCCGTAGTTTCGTAGACACGCGATCCCGCGACGGTGCCGCGCAAGTACCAGATTTTTCCACGTTGGAAGAGTTTGATGGGCATGGCAAGGTCTCCAATAGTAGCGCGTAGTCGTCTTCGGTATAGATGATTCCCCTTCCCGCCCGGCGTCCGAGACCATGCTTCTGACGGTGATCCCGCAGCCATCGAAGCGAGCAATGTAGAGCGTCCTTGACTTCCGCCTCGGTCATGGGGAAATGAGCATCCGTCATGCGGTGGCGCCCTGCTCGGGCTGGTTTCCGTCGGCGCGGCTCAGGACTTGGGGCGTGATCGCCTCGATCAGATCGCTGTCGGCATATTTGAGTCGCAACGTCACATTGATCACCAGCCCGGAGTGATTAAGGGCGGTATCGAAATTGGGGAGCGCATCGTGCCAGTTGATCGCGACCCCATGGGCGTTCTGGCTTGCGAAGATCGGCCGCGTCATATCGCGATACCAATACGGTTCCGGGGTAGTGAAAATGTCGGCGCAAAAGCGCCGCGCCATCTCCGCAGGGTCCTTGTCTCGGATGAAGTAGCCATCCTTGGTGCGCTTCATTTCGGCGAGGTTGGCGATCGACCAGACGGCCTCAGCAAAGAGCGCGTTGTTCAACGCAAGGGCATTATCCTTTGGCGAACGATTGATCCTGGTCAGTTCCGCCATCAGGATGAGCTGGTAAACATCAACCAAGCAGAACTCACGCGGGCGGCCCTGACGGCTCTCCGAGCACAGCATCAGACTGGTCTTTCGCGTAAAGTTGGTCAGCGTATTGCCGTCGATCCCGGCTACCTTACATACGGCGGCAGCCAAAAATCGCTGTTCGTTCAGTTGCTTTAATGCTAGGGCGGCGCGGCTCATAGCGTATCCTGTGTCAATGTACAGAAGTGATACCGCTCCGGCTTTTGTATGTCAACAGAAATAATCCCACCTCAGGCCTCTCTCGCCTCCCAGGCCCCCTCGCCCCGTTCGGCGATCGCGCGGCGCTGGCCGCGACAAGAAAAAGCCCCGCTCCGGCGGGACGACACCGAGCATCGATCGTTGAAAATCCGACCCTACAGCACCACCTGGATGTCATGGCTATCAAATACTTACGGGACACGACTCTCGTAGTCGGCGCCTTGGCAATGCTTACCGTCTCTTCGCCCTGGGGGGATGATCTGCTTAAAGACCGTGACCCAATTAAAGACGTTGCCAACATAACGATCTCGTCGTCAGCGACCGGCTTGCATATCACTACGCACGACACGATCCTCGGACAGGAATTTGTCGGCCGGATATCAGAAGCTAGGCCGCGCATCGAATTTCGCCCCACTGACCAGTCGAGCGGCAGAAACGGCTGATTCATAGAAAAAGCCCCGCCGGAACGGGGCGAGTTTTCAGGATAGGTAGTCAAAGTCTATAAGCTCGCCGGGCGGGCTTGCAGGGGAAGCGCCGTTCCCTCCCTGGATCTTGTTGAACGAACGCCTCGGCCGCTGGCCACCCAACCGACAGCCGGACCTTGCCACAGTGGCCGGCCGCCAGCATTGATCTAGATCAAACAGAAGAAGACCCCGTCTTGAAGGGAGAAAACGGGCGGGGCCTTCAGTTTAGTGCCGGATGTAGGGGCGGGGGCCCCATCAACCGCATTGGATCGGTTGATCTGGCACCATACTGAATATGGGCAGTCAGGCCGGCGGGTACAAAAGAAAAAGCCCCGCGCGAGGCGGGGCTAGGTTTAAGTCTGGGAAACGTAGTCCCAGCCGGGTGGGTGGGTGCAGGGAGGCACCAATATCCCGACTGACAGCCAGACCTTGCCACGGTGGCCGGTCGCCAGCATTGATCTAGATCAAATAGAAAAAGAGCCCCGACCGGAGCCGGGGCTAAGTCTACCTACACCAACCAACGCCGTTCAGACAGGGTGAGGAACCGCCACGTTGCCCGCCATTCGTTCAAGGTCGAGTTGATGTTCCAATCCGGCGCCGGGTCAGTTCGCCTTATGTTGGGCCTCGATGCGCTCGCCGATGATGATGCAGCGGGCCATCGCGGAATTGAATACGTCAGCGCCAGCCTCATATGTCCCCGCCCAGTGTCCGATGAGTTCGGCAAGCCCCACCATTGCCTCCACGATTTCGCCGGGCGAGCCGAAGCCGCGAGTCCATTTCTCCATTTCTTCATCGGTGAAATTGTAGATTAGCGTGACCATCCGCTTCAGAGTGAACTCCTCGCGGGAACGGTCAAGCCACTCGTCCAGTGTCTTCGTGGGAATGACTGGCTTGCCCTCCGCCGGCCCAAACTTCATGTCGCCGAAGTATTCAACCGGACTCTTGGTCATATCGCCCCCCCGGCGAGCCGTTCGGCGTCGGCAAGCGCGGTCATGAGGTTGAGCTCGTCCATGCAGAGTTCTTCCACCTTGAAACAGAGGTCCGTCTTAAATGTTTGATTGTCCGTCCCGATGCGGAGCTTGATGGCAAGGCCGGCGAAGGTGTTGGCCGGGATAGCTGCGATCTGGTGTTCGATCTCGTTGACCTCGCCCCATACAAGAGCCCCCGCCTTAAAGAGTTCGGCCTTCGGCCCACTCTCGATAAGCCGGTCTTCCTCCTTCTGCAATTGGCTCGCGCGCTCCCATCGCTCTTGATGCCGCAGCCAAAGGGCGATCAGTTCGCTGTCCTCGCCCTCAGATGCCAAGGCAGATTTCGCGACGATAGGAAGCACGGCGGCAGCCACAACGGCTTTACCGCCATGCTTCATTGCTTCGCGCCGGGTGACGGTCATATCCGCCTCCCGGAGAGGCGCTCGGCGTCGGCAAGCGCGTTGACGACCGCGCGAGGCATGACAAGGCGCGGTTGCTCCTTTATGTCGAGGTCAAGTTCTTCATACTCCACGGCGATCCGCAGCTTGAGAGCGATGCCCACGGGCGTTGCTATGGGGGCGGCAACGATCATGTCCGTCAGCCGGCTGAATTCATCGAAATACCTGTCGCTTTCATCAGCCGGTGTCGCTGGGTCATCGACTTTGGACGATAGGGTCCGGCGCAACTCCCACAGGGCAAGAAGCCCGGCATCGTCAAATGGTGCGGCGGGTACTGCTGCTACATCTCCGGCAACGCCAGCGAAAAAAGGAAGAACGGCGGCGGCCGCAATGACCTGACCGCCACGGGCCAGGGTTTCACGTCTCCCAGACGTGAAGCCTCCCTGTTAGACTCGCCGGGCCGAAAGGCCCGGCGCTTTTTTGTCCGCCCTCGGAGAGGGCGCCCTCGCGACATGAAGAGGGCGCTACATGAAGAGGCGTTCGCCCTCCATCCCCTTGTACAGCCCGGCGACGAACGCACCGTAACCGTTGAAGAGTTGCGTCGGCACTTTCTTGTCGGTACCGAGCACCCGTTCCCTGGCCTGGCTCCAGCGGGGGTGGGGCACCTCGGGATTGACGTTGGCCCAGAAGCCGTATTCGCCGGGAGTGAGGGTTTCCCAGAAGGTCTTCGGACGCTCCTCCTGGAAGGTGAACTTGACGATCGACTTGATGGACTTGAAGCCGTATTTCCACGGCACCGCCAGGCGTAGGGGCGAGCCGTTCTGTTTGGGTAGCGGCTTGCCGTAAAGCCCGGTGGCGATGAAGGCGAGCTCATTCATCGCTTCCCCGATCGTCAGCCCCTCGACATAAGGCCAGGGATACCAGAACTGCTTCTGGCCCGGCGCCACCTCGGCGTCGGAAAAGGTCTCCATGCGCACATATTTGGCCGAACCCAGGGGGCGCGCGAAATCGACCAGGGCCTTGAGTGGGAAACCGCTCCAGGGAACCGTCATCGACCACGCCTCGACGCAACGGAGGCGGTACAGGCGCTCCTCCAGGGGCATCTTCCTCAACAACTCGTCGATGCCGATGGTGATCTTCTTCTCCACCATTCCGTCGAGGGTGACCGTCCATGGCCGGATCCGCAACGCCTGGGCGGCGCGATGGATCTGTTTGTGGGAGCCGAATTCGTAGAAATTGTTGTAGGTTGTCGCCAGCTTCTCGTCGGTAAGGGGACGGGTGATCTCATAGCGCGGGTTGCGCGTCACCGGATAAAGCGAGGCCGAAGGGTCGGCCGGCGCCGCCTCGGCCGAATTTCCGTTCTTGGCGCCGGTTGGGGCGGCGTCCTCTTCGCCACAGCCCGCCAGCAACAGGGACGCCGCCGGCGCCAGCATCGGGCCCATCGCCAGCGCCTTCACCAGACGCCGGCGTTCGACGAAGATACCCTCGGGGGTAACGGCGGCCTCGCCGATCTCCCAGCCGCGCTTGTTCCTGATCAGCATGCACAATCTCCCGCCGGTCAAACTTTTACCCTAGAGCCCTGGGGCCCTAGGGCCTTATCCGGCCAGGTACCTATTTCATGGCCTGGCATACCCATAGCTGGGTATTCGGCCACCCCGCCACCAATAAAACTTTCGTGATCGTAGCCTTACCCTTGCCGTCAGCCGGGATCAGCCGTTGGCGGCCTGGCGCTGCTCGATGACCTGGTCCGCCAGCTTGCCGGTGATCTCCTGGAGGTGATCGAACCGGTAGGTGAAGGTGCCGACACCGAGCGACAGGGAACGCAACTCGTTGATCAGGTCGCGAATTTCGGACTGGGGCATGTTGGCCGAGACCTCGTCCCAGCCCTTCCACCCCGGCCTGGCGTCGAAGCCGAGGAACTGGCCGCGCCGGCCGCTGATGAGCCGCTGCGCCCGGGAAGTATATGCGCTGGGCACCGAGATGCGGACCATATAGATCGGCTCGAGCAGCACCGGATCGCATTTCGACATGCCCTCGGTCATGGCGATGCGGGCGGCCTGCTTGAAGGCCATTTCGGAGCTGTCCACCTGGTGGTACGAGCCGTCGGTGAGGGTCACCGCCATGTCGACCACGGGGAAGCCGAGCGGCCCTTCGTTCATGTAGTCCTTGACCCCGGACTCGACCGCCGGGATGTACTGGCGCGGCACGACGCCGCCGCTGATGGTCTGGGAAAAGTTGAAGCCCGAACCCCTGGGCAGCGGTTTTATGTCGATATGCACGTCGCCGAACTGGCCGTGGCCGCCGGTCTGGCGCTTGAAGCGGCCATGCTGGGAGGTCGATTTGCGGATCGTTTCCTTGTACGCCACCCGCGGCATATGCGACTTCACCTTGAGGTTGGCCTTGTTCGCCATGCGATCGAAGGCGATCTGCAGGTGCAGCTCCCCCTGGCCCCAGACCAGCATCTGCTGGGTGTCCGCGTTCTGCTCGAGCGCCAGGGAGGGATCCTCTTCCGCCAGCCGGCCGATGGCGCCGGTGAGCTTGACCTCGTCGCTGCGGTTTTCGGCCTCCACCGCCAACGCATAGACCGGCGTCAGCTTCTCGGGCCAGGTCAACTCGTCCTTGGCCTCGCCCGACGGCGTCAGGACGTCGCCGGTATTGATCTCGTCCATGCGGCCAAGCGCCACCACCGCGCCGGTCCCGGCGCTGCCCACCTTGTCGATATTATGTCCCTGCATGCGGAACAGCCCGGCGACGCGCGCGCCGTTGAGCGTCATGCCGTCCTTGATCTCGCCCCGCCAGACGCGCACCAGAGACAGCTTGCCGGCATGGGGCACGAAGCTGGTCTTGAACACCTGGGCCAGGGTGTCGCCGCCCGCGCCGACCCCGCGCCTGGCCGCCGTGGCGGCGGCGTCGGGCACTTCGTGGCGCAGCAGCTTGAGGAGCCGGCGGACGCCGTGATCGCCGAGGCCGGCGCCAAGCAACACCGGCACGATCAGGCCTTGCGCCATATCCTTGGCCAGGTCCTGGTAAATCTCGCTTTTCTCCGGGACCACGTCCTCCAGGAACTGCTCGAGCAGGGTATCGCTGAAGTCGGCCAGCTTCTCGATGAGCTCGGTGCGCGCGGTTTCCTTGCGCTCGACCATGGAATCGGGAAGCTCGATCAGATCCGAGGCCTCGCCCGGTTTGTACTCATAGGCCCGCTCGCTCGCCAGATCGACGTAACCGGTGACGTGCTCGCCGTCGCGGATCGGCACCTGGCGCAACACCAGGGGCAGGCTCGAGATCGCCTGCAGGGCCTCGATCATCTCGGCGACGCTGGCCGAGGCGGTATCCATCTTGTTGATGAAGAGGCAATGGGGAATCTCGTGGTCCTCGAGGAACTTGAGTATCGGCGCCACCGTCATGGCGCGTTCGATCTCGGATTCGCAGACGACGATGGCGGCATCGGCGGCCATCAGGGCATTGAACGTTTCCTGGGCCAATTCGATGGACCCGGGACAGTCGATAAATATCCAGGGATCGCCCAGGAACTCCGCCGAGGCGACGGAAAGCTCGGTGGACATCTGCCGGGCGCGGGCCTCGGGCACCGAATCGCCGATGGTATTGCCTTCCTTGACCGTGCCCTTGCGCGGCACCGCCCCGCAGGCGTGCAAAAGGCTTTCCAACAGGGTCGTCTTGCCGCTGAGATAGGATCCTACCAACGCGACGCAGCGCGGCGCCGAAACTTGCGATTCGCTCACTTCGTTCTCCCTGTTTCGGTTACCCGATGGTCTCTATCTTACCCGATCGTCTCTATCCCGATCCCGGGCGGCGATGAACGGGCCATGCCGCCCGGAGTGGCTGTGAATTATTATAACGCTTTTGATCAATCTTTCAGCCCCCCGGCGGGGGATGCAAGATAAAAATCGCCCCTGGCGGCGAACCCGCTTCGGCCGGCGATTATGCCAGGGCGGCGCAGGCGTCGATGATGCGCCGGCAGGCCTCCTCGAGCGCCTCGGTCGAGGTGGCGTAGGAGATACGAAAGCAAGGCGAAACCCCGAACGCCTCGCCCTGGACCACGGCGACCCCCTTCACTTCGAGCAGATAGGTCACGAAGTCGGTATCGGTTTCGATCTTCTTGCCGTCGGGCGTGGTCTTGCCGATGACGCCGGCGCAGGACGGGTAGACATAGAACGCCCCGTCCGGGCTCTGGCAACCAAGCCCTTCGGCCTGGTTGAGACGATCGACCACCAGATCGCGGCGCTTCCTGAACACCTCCGTACGCTCGGCGATGAAGTCCTGCGGCCCGTTGAGCGCCTCCACCGCCGCCGCCTGGCTGATGGTGCAGGGGTTGGTGGTGCTCTGGGACTGGACCTTGGCGATACCCTTGATCAGGGCCTCGGGCGCGCCCGCATAGCCGATGCGCCAGCCGGTCATGGCATAGGCCTTGGACACGCCGTTCAGGGTCAGGGTGCGGTCATAGAGCCTCGGTTCGACCTGGGCCAGGGTGAAGAATTCGAATCCGTCGTAGACGATATGCTCGTAAATGTCGTCGCTGATCACCCAGACCTGGGGATGGTCGAGGAGAACGTCCGCCAGCGCCTTCAACTCATCACGATCATAGCCCGCGCCCGTGGGGTTGGAGGGAGAGTTCAGGATCAGCCATTTGGTCTTCGGCGTGATCGCGGCGTCGAGATCCTCGGGGCTCATCTTGTAGCGCCGGTTCTCGGGGCACGGCACGATGACGGGCGTGCCCTCCATCAACAGCACGATGTCGGGATAGGACACCCAGTAGGGCGCCGGGATGACGACCTCGTCGCCGGGATCGAGCGTCGCCGCCATGGCGTTGAACAGCACCTGTTTGCCGCCGGCCCCGACGGTGATCTGGCTGGCCGTGTAGTCGAGGCCGTTCTCGCGCTTGAACTTGGCCGCGATCGCCGCCTTCAGCTCAGCTGTCCCGTCGACGGCGGTGTATTTGGTCTCGCCCCGTTCGATGGCGGCGATGGCGGCGGCCTTGACGTTGTCCGGCGTGTCGAAATCGGGCTCGCCGGCGCCGAGGCTGATCACGTCCCGTCCGGCCGCCTTAAGCTCGGCCGTCAGCCCGGTGAGGGCGACGGTGGCGGAGGGTTTGATCTTGCCGAGGCGTGTCGAGGTGAAAGGCATGGCGTTTTAGTCCCTAAGGAGATTTTGGCCGGCGACAAGCTACGCCTTGCTCAAGGACCGCGCAACCGCGAAAGAGGCCGGAAACGGCCTCATGAGGACCGGCGCGCCGGGACCGGGAAAAGAGATCGAGAATGCGGTTGCATTCGCCGGCGAAGGCAATAACATCCTCGCCGTCATCCGGCGGGAATGAAAAATTGAGAGGCTTCGTCCCGCCATTGGGGGGCGTCATGGTTACCGGCTGGAAAGCGTATTTGTCGGTTTCCGAGAACGCCGCGCATCGGTGCGCCGGCGATGAGTCCTTGCGGCGGGCTTACCGGCCCTTGCGCGAGGCGATCCGCGGTGTCGTCGAAGCGGCGAAGCCGAAGACGGTGGCCTGTCTCGGCGCCGGCGTCCTCAACGACATCCCCTACCGTACCCTCGTCCAGTCCGACGCCACCCTCCACCTGGTGGACTGGCTGCCCGATCTGGTAGAGACCGGCATCACCCACGGCATCATCCGCACCGGTGACGACGATCGGCCCGAGTGCATCTATTGCCGGCTCGACGACGACCGGGCGCGGGCCTATTGCGCCCGTTTCGAACGCGCTTCGCCGGAAGCGGGCGTTTGCCGCCATTTCGCGCGCGGGCCGAAGGACGAGTTCCTGTGTACCGCCTTCAAGAGAGGTGCCGAGCCCAAAATCCACGGCCAGGACGCGACCGCCGGCTATGCCAGCGCCTTCGCCACCGCGCTTGGCGAAGAACTGCCCCAGGCCACCTCGTGGAAGCAGGCGTTCGGCGCCGCCAACGCCATCAGCAGACGCGTCAGGCGGCAGCGGGAGCCGCTCGACATCGCCGACCATTCCGTCGATCTGGTGACGTCGTCGATGGTGCTGTCCCAGTTCGAGCACCAGCCCTACAACTATTTCGCCGAGCAGGCGGCGACCCTCCTCGGCCCGCCCAGGCGGCGGGACGAAAGGAAGCTCGATGCCGCCATGAAGGCGCTGCGCACTACGCTGGTGACCAACCAGATCGTCAGGCACTGTCAGGAGATCGAGAGGATCCTGGCGCCGGGCGGGCGCTGTTTCATGGCCTTCGAGCTCTTCCACCACGACCGCGAGCGGGAGTGCTGGTTCCTGGTCGGCCAAATGCATCAGGCCTTGGCCATCGTCGCCGAGCGCTTCGAGTTCGACTTCGACCTGCTGCCCGAGACCCACCTCGCGCTCAGGTTCGATCCCCCGGACAAATCCTCGCTGGTCTACGCCTTCGTCCTCAAGGCGAAAAAACCGGCGCCGTCCCCGCCGCCCGGCTAGGACGTGTCGCCCCAAAAGCTGTCCGAGACGATCGCCCGGCGCCGATTGTGAGGATCGATTCTATGTCCCTGCGTTTGGGGATGGGCCGATTCTGAACCACAGAGGCACAGAGGCACAGAGGAAAAGTGAAAAAATGCTTTTATTCTTAAATATAAAAAAAACTTCTTCTTCTCTGTGCCTCTGTGCCTCTGTGGTTAATTAAATTACTTTCTCGAACCCGCCGAATCCCGACCGGTCCGCCGCGCCCCAACACCCCCCGGCCGCTGGCAATTTGGCGCCGGGCGGGGCATATAATGCGGTGATGAGCACGAAATTCGCCGATGCGCTGGAGCGCAGCGCCGCGCCGTTCAAACTGGTCTCGGACTTCCGCCCGGCGGGCGATCAGCCCGGCGCCATCGACGAGTTGTGCGCCGGTCTCGCCAGGGGCGAACGCGATCAGGTGCTGCTCGGCGTCACCGGTTCGGGCAAGACCTTCACCATGGCCCACGTGATCGAGCGCACCGGGCGGGCGGCCCTGATCCTGGCGCCCAACAAGACCCTCGCCGCCCAGCTCTTCGGCGAGATGAGGACCTTCTTTCCCGACAACGCGGTCGAGTACTTCGTCTCCTATTACGATTATTACCAGCCCGAGGCCTATGTGCCGCGCTCCGACACCTACATCGAAAAGGACGCCTCGATCAACGAGGAGATCGACCGCATGCGGCACGCCGCCACCCGGGCGTTGCTCGAGCGCAAGGACGTCATCATCGTCGCCTCGGTGTCGTGCATCTACGGCATCGGCTCGCTCGAGGCCTATTCGCGGATGATCGTGCCCTTGAAGGCGGGCCAGGCCATCGACCGGGCCCAGCTTCTGCGCCAACTGGTGGAGCTTCAATACCGGCGCAACGACATGACGCTGGGGCGCGGCGATTTCAGGGCGCGCGGCGATTCCATCGACATCTTCCCGGCCCATTACGAGGACAGGGCGTGGCGGCTCAGCCTGTTCGGCGACACCATCGAGGCGATCATCGAGTTCGACCCGCTGACCGGCGAGAAGACGGCGGCGCTCGACGCCATCACCATCTACGCCAATTCCCACTACGTCACCCCCCGCCCCACCATCCGCCAGGCCATCGGCGACATCAAGGTCGAGCTGAAAGAGCGCCTCGACGAGTTCCACGCCGAGGGCAAGCTTCTCGAGGCCCAGCGGCTCGACGAACGGACCTCGTTCGACCTCGAGATGCTCGAGACCATGGGGCACTGCAAGGGGATCGAGAACTACTCCCGCTACCTCACCGGCCGCGCGCCCGGCGAGCCGCCGCCGACCCTGTTCGAGTACCTGCCGTCCGACGCCCTGGTGTTCGTCGATGAAAGCCACGTCACCGTGCCCCAGCTCGGCGGCATGTACCGGGGCGATTTCAACCGCAAATCGACCCTCGCCGAGTTCGGTTTCCGCCTGCCGTCCTGCGTCGATAACCGCCCGCTCAAGTTCGAGGAATGGGACCGGATGCGCCCCGAGACCATCTATGTCTCGGCGACGCCGGGCCCGTGGGAGTTGGAGCGCACCCATGGCGTCTTCGTCGAGCAGGTCATCCGTCCGACAGGCCTCGTCGATCCGATGTGCGATGTGCGCCCGGTGGAGAGCCAGGTCGACGATCTCCTCGCCGAGTGCCGGACCGCCACCGCCGCCGGCCAGCGGGTCCTGGTGACGACGCTGACCAAGCGCATGGCCGAGGATTTGACCGAATATTTGCACGAGGCCGGCATCCGGGTGCGCTACCTTCACTCCGACATCGAGACGCTGGAGCGCATCGAGATCATCCGCGATCTGCGCCTCGGCGCCTTCGACGTGCTGATCGGCATCAACCTGTTGCGCGAGGGGCTCGACATCCCTGAATGCGCCCTCGTCGCCATCCTCGATGCCGACAAGGAAGGGTTCTTGCGCTCCCAGACCTCGCTGATCCAGACCATCGGCCGGGCGTCGCGGAACGTCGACGGCAGGGTCGTGCTCTACGCCGACACCGAGACCAAATCGATCAAGGCGGCGATGGATGAGACCAACCGCCGGCGGGAAAAGCAGATCGCCTTCAACGAGGCCGAGGGGATCACGCCGGAAAGCGTGCGCAAATCCATCACCGATATCCTCAAGTCCGTCTACGAGGCCGATTACGTCACCGTCAAGACCGGCGACGACGAGGTCACCCACCTGACGGGCCAGGACCTGCGATCCTACATCACCGGCCTCGACAAGCGCATGCGCCAAGCCGCCGCCGATCTCGAGTTCGAGGAAGCGGCGAGGCTCCGCGACGAGATCCGCCGCCTCGAGGCCCATGAGCTCGGCCTCGACCGCCCCGGCGTCGCCGCCATCGCCCGCGGCCTCCACCAAGGCCCCCGCCGGGGCAGGGACAGGAAGAAGCACAAGATGCGACGACGGGCGGGGTGATGGAGAAGAATGAGGGGCCTGTGGTCCCCCAGCCCTAACGCTCAGGGCGTATCTTGCTTTTCCCCGTCCCCGCCTTCCGCGCCCGGGGCCGCATCGCCCCCGTCCTTCCCGGCCTTCTCGCCGGCGATCGCGGCGGCGTCTTCGTCGCGGATGTCGTCGATCAGTCGGGCGACCTCGCTTTCGGCGCAGCCCCAGGAACGCAGCACCTT
>JADFJG010000159.1 GCA_022566265.1 Pseudomonadota bacterium
ATGACCGACGGCACCAGCTACAAGACCCGGTCCACCTGGGGCAAGCCGGGGGATACGCTCAAGCTCGACATCGATTCCAAGTCCCATCCCGCCTGGACCGGCGTCCACCGCCTGGTCGACACCGGCGGCCAGCTCGCCAAGTTCAACCGGCGGTTCCAGGATTTCGGCCTGAAATAGGGCGCCCGCGGCGGCATTGGCGGAGGGCCCGCATCGGCGCCGCCGGGAGGCGGGATTTCAGCGCGCCTCGCGCCGCACCAGCTGGTCGAGGCGGGACACCCGTACATAGAGGCGGTGGCTGCGATCCAGAAGGTCGACCATCTTCGCCGGCAGCCCGTGGACGTGACCGGGATCGTCGGGCGCGCACACCTCCTGCCCGGAGAGCGTATAGGGTTCGCGCGCGGCTTCGGCGAGGGTGAGCTCGCCGACGAACACGGCCCTCTGGGCGAAGAGCCAGGCCATGATCTGGGTCAGGCGCGCGGTCACGCGCATGGCTTCACGGCTCAGGCGCATACGGTCGAGATCGAGTAGGAGCCCGCCGTCGTCCTTCTCGTGCCACTCGATATATTCCTTCGCCTCGACCATGAGGGCGAGCGCTTCTTCATAGGTCTTGTTGAAAAACGCCGTCGGCGTTTCGCTGCCCATATCCCGTCCCTCGATCGCTCAACATGATCGCGATCCACGATGAACTCCATGCACCAAGCACCGTTTAGAATCCGCGACCCCGCGTGATCCCGTCCCCGAGGGCGCCCCGAGGCATAGTTTCTCCAGCCGATAATTTTCCCATAGGAGCGTAAATGCAACCTTTATCTGGCCGAATTTGTCCATCTTAACAAAGCTTTACAAATCCCGCCTCGCGGCCGCCCAACCCCCTCTCCGCCCCCCCCGGTCCGGGACCGCGGCGTCGGTGCCGGCCGATAAAGGGCCAAAAAAAAGCCGCCCTCGCGGGCGGCTTAAGTTTACAGGGAGGCGTCAAAATTGGACTACGTCCAAAGACAACCCTAAGGAAGGAATTGTCTGACCCCACTTATAGAGGGAATTCGTTAACGGAAGGTTAACGAATATGAATTCTAAGGCATTGAAAACATTGGGGCGCGTTGGAATAAGGGTCTGGTGTCGGCGTTAAATACATCACTGGCTTACGAGGATGTTTCCAACGTCCAGGCGCCTGGCCGGGTCAAAACTATTTCCTAAACAGCGCCTCGGCCCCGAAGCGGATATCCTTCTTCGCCGCTATGGCTTCCTCGACCCGGGCGATTTCCGCCTTCATCTCGGCGATATAGTCCTCGAGATGCTCGATCGACATGGGCTCCAGGTCCTTCGGCTCCGGCGCCTTGGGTTGGGGTCCCTCCTCTTCCATGCTCATAATCGTGCTCCCTGGGACTGTTTTTTCCAGTTTGGACCGCCGCCCGCGGGCTTTCAACCCGGATTTTCATGTTTGGCGGCCAAGCCTGGCGCCGACCGCCATCGGGCTGTATGAATTCTCCTGGCCGGTGACGGCCGCCGGGCGGGACTGCCAAGAAACAGCTTCTCTCTCCTCTTGCCCCGTGATAGACCGGGGACCAAATTTCGAGGCGATGATAATGGCCCACCCCCTGATGCCCAAGGCGACCGCCGTGTGGCTGATCGAAAGCACGGCGCTGACCTTCGAACAGATCGCGGATTTTTGCGCCATGCATGCGCTCGAGGTGCAGGCCATCGCCGACGGCGAAGTGGCCATCGGCATCATCGGCCTCGACCCCATCTCCAACGGCCAGTTGACCCCGGACGAGATCGAGCGCTGCGCCAACGACCCGGCGGCGAAGCTCGAGATGGCGACGCCCGATATCCCGATCCCGTCGGGCAAGCCCCGGGGGCCGCGCTACACCCCGGTGTCGAAGCGCCAGGAACGGCCCGACGCCATCGCCTGGCTGTTGCGGGAGTATCCCGAGCTCACCATCGGGCAGATCTGCAAACTGGTGGGCACCACCAAGACGACGGTGACCGCCGTACGCGAACGCACCCATTGGAAGTCGGCTTCCATCAAGCCCCGCGATCCGATCGAACTCGGCATGTGCAGTTATGATGAACTGGTCGCCGCGGTGGAACGGGCGAGGCGCACTCAGAAGAAGAACAGCCCGGCGGAAGCCGCCGAGAGCCAGACGCCAGAGCAGGGTAACTAGGTCGTCTCCTTGACCGCTACCGTGTAGTTGAGCGCCAACCGGCCGCCGTCGGCGTAGATGCACTGGCCGGTGATGTAGCTCGATTCATCGCTGGCGAGAAAGAGGGCAACGGCGGCGATTTCTTCCGGCTCGCCGCAGCGCCCGAGCGGCGTGCGCGAAAGGATCTTGCGCTTGGCCTCGGCGTCCTTCATCACCACCATGGCGAGGTCGGTAAGGATGGTGCCGGGACCGATGGCGTTGACCCGGATGCCGGCATCGGCGAGCGCCAACGCCATGACCCGGGTCAACTGGTTGAGCCCGCCCTTGGCGACGGTATAGGGGACCTGGTTGGGGATCGCCAAGACGGCGTTGACCGACGACATGTTGATGATCGCGCCGCCCCTCTCTTGCGCCACCATGCGCCGCGCCGCCGCCTGTCCGACCAGGAAGGCGCCCTTGAGATTGACCCTCAATACCCGGTCGAAATCCTCTTCCGCGAGGTCGAGGAACTCGGCGGTATGGATGATGGCGGCATTGGCGACGACGATATCCAGGCCGCCGAATCGCGCCACCGCCTGGTCGATCAGCGCCTGGGCCTGAGCCTTATCGCCGACGTCAAGGCGATGAAAGCGGGCGCCGCCGCCGGCCGCGCGCACGCCTTCATCGCCATCTATGGACCTAGCCGCCTCTTCGCCCTTGGCGGCGTCGATATCGCCGATCAAAACCTTCGCGCCCTCGCGGGCGAACAACTCGGCGCAGGCCAAACCGATACCGCTCCCGCCGCCGGTGATGACCGCGCATTTGCCCTCGAGCCGCATGGCCGGACCTTCCGCCCGTAGCGTCGGGAATGTCAACCGGAAATCGTCCCGAGGACGCGGCGTGCCCGCCGCCAGGCCGCATCCCGGACAGGCACCGTTGTCCCCCTAGAGTACGATCCGCCCAAAGGTCAGAGTCCGGCGACCCTCAGGGTCCGGAGATACGCTGAATCTGGTCTTTTATTCGGAGTTTCTGACGCTTGAGATCGCTGAGAAGCGTGGAATTGGGAAACGGCCTGCCTAACTCTTCCTCGATGGCCTGGTCCAAGGACGCGTGCTCGGCCTTGAGCTTCCCGACCTGATCGTCATCCGCCATTCATCTGCTCCATGGGTCTAAGAAACACACCCCCAACCGTTCGGTGGTGACCACCGCATCACTAATATGTAGGTCGTGACGGCCGGCGTTTCCACCGCAAGGCCCGCCCCTCAAGACCCGCCCCTCATGGCGACCCTGCCCCTATCCTATCCCATCGGCCGCGCGCCACCAACCGGCGCGGCGGTGTTCAGGCGGCGCCCGGCGCAAGGCCGGCGGCATCGATCAGCGCCGCCAGTCGGCCGCGGTCGAGATCGGGGAAACTACCACCGAGGACGGTCATCAGCTGGGCCGTCTCCGCTTCCGCCAGCTTGACGCCGAGGGCGTCGAAATAGAGGGCGACGTTGCCGGCGGCGTCCTTCGCGCGCTCCTCGGTGGGCGGCATCGGCTCGGCGGCGGGCCTCTCGAAGGCGGCCCATAAGGTCATGTGCTCGACATGCTCGGCGTCGAGTTCGCTGGCCATGATCTGGCCCCGCAACGGATCGCTGAATTCGACGTCGATGTCGCCGAGGCCGCCCTTGAGGCGCGCGCGCACGGCGCGCAGGCGCCGCACCACGCCCTGGTGCCATGGATCGACCAGCGCCAGGGCGTCGGCCATCTCCTTGGCGCTCAAGCCGCCGCGGCCGCTTTCG
>JADFJG010000001.1:0-33526 GCA_022566265.1 Pseudomonadota bacterium
ATATAGGGCGACTCCGCCGCGACTCAAGAGCCAAACGGCCACGCCCATCGAGGATGTGGACGCCCGGATCGAATGATCTTACGAAGGCAACGGCGGAACGAGCGGACCCCGGGGAAGTAAGTACTAGGCCGAAGAGGTCTCTTCCGGATCGCTGTTTCCCGCCTCGGCCGGAGTCCCGTCCGACGCCGCGGGTTGCTCCTTGCTATCGTCGGCAACCGCTTTATCGCCGGCAATCGCGAGACCACCGGAATCCTTGGACCCCCCGTTGGCCGCCACAATCGCGTCCCTGTCGGCATCGCCGTTGCCGCCGCCACCGTTGGGCCGGGGCTTGGCGTCGCCGCCGCTGTTGGCGCCGGACGAGTTGCCGTCGAAGTTAAGGATCCGGTAATAGTGCTCGGCGTGTTGGTAGAAATTTTCGGCGGCGACACGGTTGCCGGACGTCGTCGCATCGCGGGCGAGCGTCAGGTATTTCTCCAGCACTTGGCTGGCCGTGCCTCGGACCTTTACGTCGGGACCGCTGCTGTCAAAGGTATGTTGCTTTGACGATGAATGCTGTCGCCGGCCGTTGCGGTTACGCAAACGCCTGGAGTTGGTGCCTTGTCTCATACCGTTCAGATTTCACGTTTAATGTGTTAGACAACCCGAATATTTCTGTTCGCCCTTTTATCCGAAACCAGTCCGGCGGACCGAGGACAGCGTATTCTGGGGCAACTATCGGGATCCGGGAGCGAAAGGTACGCCTCAACCGCTCACTCCGGAAACCTAGTAGGGAACGTCAAGCATTCCAACCATTTTTTTCACTTAATTGTTACTTTATCGTTAATTATCCGGTGAATTCCGCTACCAGGCACCGGGGAATGCCGGCGAGATCCGCCCGCCGACCGGTCACTTCCAATCCCTGGGCGCCGAGGATCGCGGTCACGCCATCGCCCTGTCCTTCGCCGATCTCCAGAACGATCCGCGCGCCAGGCGCCATCACGCGCCGAATGTCCGCCGTCAGGGCGCGGTAACATCCAAGCCCGTCCGAGCCGCCTGAAAGGGCGAGGCTGGGTTCGAACCGCGCGACCTCGGGTTCGAGGCCGCCGATCTCATCGGCGCGGATGTAGGGGGGGTTGGCGACGATGAGATCGAACCGCTGGCGCAATCCAATGGCCCAGTCACCGAGGCGAAAGCGCGCGCGATCGCTTAGCCCGAGAGCGCTGGCGTTGGCCGCCGCCACCTCGACAGCCTCGACGCTGGCATCGACGCCAAGCCCCCTGGCGTTGGCAAGCTCGCTCAGAAGCGCCAGCAAAAGGCATCCCGTGCCGGTGCCGAGATCGAGGATATCGATCGCCCTCTCGCGACCGCCCGCGGCCTCGAGCGCGGCCTCGATCACGGTCTCGGTATCGGGCCGTGGGATGAGCGTCGCCGCCGTAACCCGGAAGGGAAGACTCCAGAACTCAGCGTTACCAAGTATGTGGGCGGCGGGTTCGCGCGAGACCCGGCGGCGGACGGCGTTCTCGAAGCGCTTCGCGTCGGCCGGCGTCACCGGGCGGTCGGCATGGCCGAACACGGTCTCCCGGCTGAGACCAAGCGCGTGACCCATCAGCAGGCGGGCCTCCGACCGAGGACCCGGAACGCCGGCGCTCTTCAGCCGCCTGGCGGCGCGGTCGATCTCGGCCCCCATGGTGGCGCCGGTCCTCATGCGATCTCGGCCAGCCGGCTGGCCCGATCTTCCGCGATCAAGGCTTCGATGACCTCGTCCAGGGCTTCGCCCGCCATCACCTTGTCGAGTTTGTGAAGGGTCAGATTGATGCGGTGATCGGTGACCCGGCCTTGGGGGAAATTGTATGTGCGGATGCGCTGGGACCGGTCGCCCGAGCCGACCTGGCTTTTGCGCTCGGCCGCGCGCTCGGCCTGTTGTTCGCTGCGCTTGTGCTCATAGATTCGCGCCAACAGCACCTTCATCGCCTTGGCCTTGTTCTTGTGCTGGGACTTCTCGTCCTGTTGGGAAACCACGATGCCGGTGGGAAGATGGGTAATGCGCACGGCGCTGTCGGTGGTATTGACCGACTGGCCGCCGGGACCGCTGGCGCGAAACACGTCGATGCGCAAATCCTTTTCTTCGAGTGCGATATCGACCTCCTCGGCCTCCGGCAGCACCGCGATGGTCGCCGCCGAGGTGTGGATGCGCCCGCTCGTCTCGGTCGCCGGCACCCGCTGGACTCGATGGACGCCGGTTTCGAACTTGAGGCGGGCGAAGACCCCGCGACCCGAGATCAGCGCGCTTGCCTCCTTGCAGCCGCCGATGTCGGTTTCGGCGAGGCCCAGGATCTCGAAGCGCCAGCCGCGGAGTTCGGCATAGCGCTGGTACATGCGGAACAGCTCGGCCGCGAACAACGCCGCTTCGTCACCGCCGGTGCCGGCGCGGGCCTCGAGGATGGCGTTGCGCTCGTCGGCCTCGTCCTTGGGCAGCAACAGGACCTTGATTTCGTCCTCGATCTCCCCCAACCGGTCCTTCAAATCCTTGCTCTCGTCCTCGGCCATCGCCCGTATATCGGCGTCGCCGTCCTCCTCGCCGATCAGCTCGGAGAGTTCGCCGATCTCTTCTTTCACTTGGCGCAGCTTCTCGATGCTCTCGACCACCGGCGTGAGATCGGCATATTCCTTGGACAAGCGCACCAGCTCCTTGGGATCGAGGGCGGCGGCGTCGGTCATCGCTTCGCCGATTTCCCGGCGGCGGACGACGACCAGGTCCAGTTTTTCATCGAGATTCACTCGGATTTCTCCTCGGGATCGCCGCCGTCCCGCCCGTCGCCCGGCGCTATATCGAGATCGAACAGCCGTTCGAGCAGCCCTTCGACGGCCGCGGTCTCATCCTGGGGGCCCTGGGGGGTCGCCGTTTCAGGCCCGGCCTCGGCGGACTCGGCGGCAATGTCCCTCAGCGCCTCGGAAGGGGCGTGCAACAACCGGTTGACGAGACGTCTCGTTACCTCTTCGGCGCTGGCCCGGGGGTGGTCCGCGAGCACCTCCGCGCGGACTTCCTCGAAACGGCGGCGCAGGGCCGAAAGGGCGGGAACGGCGGCCTCGGCGGCCTTGCCGCGGCCAAACGCCGCGACCTCTTCGCGAACGATGGCGCGGGCCTTGGCGGCGGCGGCTTGGCGCCTTTCGCGGCCTTCCAAGGCGATCCGCTCGAGGTCGTTAAGGTCATAGAGGAAGACCCCGTCGAGCTTCTCCACCGCCGGATCGATGTCTCCGGGCATCGCCGCGTCGATCAGGAACACCGGCCTGTATCGCCGCCGCTTGAGCGCGCCCTCGACCATTTCCGCGGTCACCAGATAAGAGCCCCGGCCGATGGCGCCCAGTACGATATCGGCATCGGGCAGGGCCGCCGCAAGGGCATCGAGGGACGCCACGTGGCATTCGAACCGCCGCGCCATGGCCTCCGCCCGGCTGTTGACCGTATCGGCGATGGTCATGCCGCCGAGTTTCGCCTCCTTCAACTTGGCGGCCACCAGTTCGCTGATTTCCCCGGCGCCGATCATCAGCGCCCGGCAACGCCCTAGATCGCCGTGGACCTCGTGCGCGACCTGGACGGCGGCGGCGGCGATGGACACCGCGCTCTCGCCGATCGTGGTCTCGAAGCGCACCCGCTTGGCGACGGCGAAGGCCGCTTGCATGATGTGCTCGAGCGCCTGGCCCATCATGCCGGCGTCGCGCCCGAGACGGTGGCTCGCCTTGACCTGGCCCAGCACCTGGGGCTCGCCGAGGACGAGGCTGTCAAGAGAGGTGGCGACGGCAAAAAGGTGCTCGAGCGCTTCCTCGCCCTCGAGCAGATAGAGCTGACCCGACAAATCGGAAGCCGATACGCCCGCCGTCTCGGCGAACCTCGAGGTGATGATTTCCGCCACCTCGTCCACGGCGCACTCGGCGGTGACGACCTCGGTGCGGTCACAGGTGGAGATCACCATCGCTTGGGAAAGCCCCGCGGCGCGCAGCGATTCAAGGAAGGCCGGCACGGCGGCGTCCGCCATGAACAAGGCGTCGCGAAGGGTCAGGGAAGCGGACTTGTGATTGGCGCCGATGACCACCGGGTAGGCGTTGACGGGTGATCCCGCCTGTCGCGAATTCGCCGCCATCGCCCGATTACCGCCAGGGGGCGAGATGGTCCCTCAAGCCCCGAAGGGCGACCTCTTCCTGCTCGCCGGTATCCAGGTCGCGAACGGTCACGGTGCCGGCGCGAATCTCGTCCTCGCCGAGAATGACGGCGAGGCGGGCGCGCAATTTGTTGGCCCGCTTCATACGCCTGGAAAGGTTGCCGCCATAGCCGATATCGACGGTGAAACCGTCGCGGCGCAGTTCCTGGGCCAGATTGAACGCCGCCGTTTCGGCCCCGCCGCCGACGGGCACCACGGCGATCGGACGATGGGGCGCGGGCGCATCGGCGATCAGCATCGCCAGGCGCTCGATGCCCGCCGCCCATCCGACGCCCGGGGTCTCGGCCCCACCCATGGCCGCGACCAGACCGTCGTACCGTCCGCCCGCGAGCACCGTGCCCTGGGCGCCCAAGGCTTCGGTGGTGAACTCGAACGCCGTGTGGCAGTAATAATCCAGCCCCCGCACCAGCTTCGGGTTCAGCGCGTAGATGATGCCGAGTTCATCGAGCCCGGCGGTGACGGCCGAGAAGAATTCCGCCGCCTCGCCGGTCAGGTAATCACTGAAAAGCGGCGCATCGGCGACGACGCGCCTGTCCCCTTCGTCCTTTGAATCGAGGATGCGCAGCGGGTTAACCGCCAGCCGCTTGCGGCTGTCCTCGGAGAGTTTGTCCTTCAAATCGGAGAGATAGCCGAGGAGGACATCGCGGTAGGCCTCGCGGCTTTGCGGATCGCCCAGGCTGTTGATCTCCAGCGTCGTGCTGTCGGCGACCCCGAGCGCATCGAGAATCTGGGCGGCCATGGCGATGACCTCGATATCGCCCAGCGGCGCGCCGACGCCGAGAAGCTCGACACCGAACTGGTGGAACTGGCGCAGCCGTCCCTTCTGGGGCCGTTCGTGGCGGAACATCGGTCCCTGGTAGAAGAACTTGAGAGGCAGGTGCTGGCCGAGGCCGCCCGAAATCAGGGCCCGGACGATGCCCGCGGTGCCCTCGGGCCGAAGCGTGATCTCCTCGCCGCTGCGGCTCTCGAAGGTATACATCTCCTTGGTGACGATATCGGAGCTATCTCCAAGGGTGCGCTTGAACACCTCGGTGAACTCGAAAATCGGCGTCGCCACCTCGCCATAACCGTATTGCCCGGCAATCGTGCGAGCCGTCTCGGTCACGTGGCGGTGGCGCAAGCTTTGCTCCGGCAGTATGTCGTGAGTGCCGCGGACCGGCTGCAGGGAACGCAATGGGACCTCCCGCCGGCTACGAAAGAACGGTGACGGCCATGAGCCGCCGCCATTGACGGTCCGTCATGTGGGATGGGGGCCATGCGCCCATCGAGAAATCTCCGGTACCTGAGGTCTGCAGGGTTATAACGCAAACGTCTATGACCCGAAAGTGCGCACGGAAGTCTTACGAATCAAGAGCTTTGGGCGCTAAGACGAGGCGATAGGGAACCTAGACCCGCTCTAAAGCCGGTTCCACCCTTCCATGACAACGGGTGTTAGTTGGCGGTCGCCAAACCCGTCTTGAGGCGGTCCGGATCGAGCGATACATCCCGGCGCACGGCGCCGAACGGGCCGATCGGCGGCACCGGCTGGCCGTCCACCAGGATTTCCAGCGCCCCGGCATTGCCTGTCATCAGGGTCAGACCGTTGCGGTTGGGCACGCGGTAGCTGTCTCCGGCCCTGAGAATGCGGGTCAACAACAATACATTATCGGCGCCGTGAACCTGGATCCAGCTATCGCGCGTGGCCCGGAGGATGACGCGGGAATCGCTGTTGCCCTCGCCATAGACGCGCGGCTGGCGCTCAGGCAACGCCGCGCTCCGCGGCGGCACGCCGGGAATCTCGGGCACCCCGGTAAATTGGAGCTTGGTCGGGGCCGGCGGAGCGGTCGGCACCGCGGCCGCCGGCCGGGTCTGGGATGCCGGCGCGATAGCCAGAGCCTCGAGCGTTGACGCGAACGGCTCCGGCGCCGGCAGGGCAGGGGCCTCGCCGCCGCCCTCATCGGCCGGCGCGGTCGCCCCCGACATGGCGTCGGCCCCGCCCCGAGACGAAGGTCCCGGTGTGCCCGTGGAAGCGGTTTCCGGCGGCGGTGGGCGGGTGGCGGCAGGTTCCGGCGACGGCGGGCTGGTGGCGGCCGGTTCCGGCGTTTTCGCCGTCGCCTTGGGCTTCTCTTCCGTTACCGGCGCAGACGCGGTTTCCTGTTCACCGGCGCCAACCTCGGGCGCGGCCGGCGCCGTGGCGGGTTCCGGGGCGGGTTCCGGGACTGGCGCTTCCGCCGTCGGGGCGGCGTCTGGCGCCGGCGCATCCGGCTCTTTGCCCGAGATCAAGCTGGCAAGCTTTTCCGGCACCGCCGGGATGATGTCGGAGATCGTGATATTCTTGGCGGAGAGATAGTACCAACCGCCGTAGGCGACAACCACGAGCACCACCGAGATCAACAGGATGGCGCCCCTGGGGATGCGGCTTTCGGTGATGACCTCGGGAAAGGCGAGGTCGGCCGGGCGCTCCAGCCCCGAGGCCTGCTCCTTGAAGCATCGCACCACTTCATCGGCGTCGAGGCCAAGGTGGCCGGCATAGGCGCGGACGAAACCGACGGCATAGGGCGCCCCCGGCAATTGGTCGAAATGGTCCTCCTCGATCGCCTCGAGGAAGACGCGCCTGATGCGCAACACCGACGCCACATCGGCCAGTTCCTGGCCAAGTTTCAGCCGTGCGTCTCGCAACTCCGAGCCGATCGACGGCGAATCCCTGCCCCGAATGGGGTCTTGGCCGTCATCGGGCTCGTGCCCGTGGTCCGACCGGTCCATTGATGGCCTTTGTCGTTGCGCCATAACCAGCGCTCCTGCCCCTGACAACCGCCAAATACTGCCGTCATGCCGATGGCGGTTAGGTGCCCACGCGATCCGCCGCCCCCCAGGGCAGGGCATGGGACCATGTCAGGGCTATTTGTCTACCTAATTAGGCTGACCTCGGCAAAAATTCAACTTCGTCATCCGCGAGTAGCGTCCTGTTTGCAAAAAAAGTCAATAACACGCAAGGATTTATATGATCACACCGTGTTCCTTGGCGAACAGGCGAAGCCGGTCCCTGACGCTGGGATCGTCAAGCGTGAGCAACGGAGGCAGGGTCTCGCGCACCTGTTCGACGTCGAGGCTCCGGATCATCGCCTTGACCGGCCCGATCGAGATGGGCGACATGGAAATGTTGCGGAACCCCAATCCGATCAGGGCCATCGCCGCCAGCGGCTGGCCCGCCATTTCGCCACAAAGCGCCAGCGGCACGCCGGCTTTTTCGCAACTACGGACCAAGGTGTCGAGAAGCGTCAGAACGGCGGGAGAGAGGTCATCGTAACGTCCCCCCACATGCGGGTTGTTGCGGTCGGCGGCGAACAGGAACTGCAACAAATCGTTGCTGCCGACCGACAGGAAATCGACCTTTTCCAGCAACGCCGGCAATTGGAACAACAGGGACGGGACCTCCAACATGGCGCCGACGCTGATCTCGCTGGGCATGGGGCCATCGGAGGATCGCCGGTCGTCGATCTCTGAATCGAGGATCTTCCGCGCCCTGTCGAATTCGGCGATTTCGGCGATCATCGGGAACATGATCCGAAGTGGCCGGCCCTCGGCGGCGTGCAGCATCGCCCGGACTTGATTGCGCAGCATCTCGGGACGGTCGAGCGCGATGCGAATCGCACGCCAGCCCATGGCGGGATTTTCCTCGCGCACGCCGTCGAAATAGGGCAGCAGTTTGTCGCCGCCGACATCGAGGGTGCGAAACACCACGGGTTTGCCGCCCGCCCTTTCGAAAATCTTGCGGTAGAGCTCGATCTGGGCCTCGACATCCGGATAGGTCTCTCGCACCATGAAGGGGATCTCGGTGCGATAGAGGCCGATGCCCTCGGCGCCGGTCTCATCCAGGTGCGACACCTCGATCTCGAGTCCGACGTTGACGTTGAGCGCGATTTCGACCCCGTCGCGGGTGACGGCCGGTTCGTTCCGGATCGCGGCGTAAGCCTGCTTGCGTTCCGCCCGCGCCCGCATGGTGTCGGTGAAAGCCTTGCTGACGTCCTCGCGCGGGCGGATGAAGAGCTGGGCGTTATCGGCATCGACGATCACCCGATCCAACTCCTTGATCTTGCCGAGCACGTCCTTGACACGCCCCAATACCGGGATGTCCAGCGCACGGGCGACGATGCAGACATGGGCCGTCGGCGAACCTTCCTCGAGTACCAGGGCGCGCAGACGGTCGGGATCGTAATCCAGCAGTTCCGCCGGCCCCAGGTTGCGCGAGATCAGCACCACGTCGTCGGGAAGCTCGCGTTCTTCCTGTCCGTTGGCCCCCTGAGCAAGGTGCTGGGACAGGCGGTTGGCGAGACCGTCGAGATCGTGGAGCCGTTCGCGCAGGTAGGGATCGCCGATCTGGCCTATGCGGGCGCGGGTGCTTTCGCGAACCTGCTGGACCGCCGCCTCGGCGGTGAGTCCGGTCTTGATCGCATCGCGGATGCGGCCGAGCCAGCCGGTGTCGGCGGCGATCATGCGGTAGGCTTCCAGCACGTCGCGATGTTCGCCGGCGGACGCCAGCCGGCCGGCCGTCATGACCTCCTTCAGCGCACTGTCGGTGCCGCGAATGGCGTCCTCGAGGCGCCTCAACTCTTCCTCCGGGTCTTCGGCGACGATTCTCCGGATCAAGATGTTCGGCTGGTGCAGGACCGCCGTTCCGGTGGCCAGCCCGGCGTTGAGCCGCATCCCCTCGAGGCTCACCGGCAACAACGCATCCCTCTCGGCGGCGAGTTTCTCCTCCGGCGACACCAGCTCGCCGCTGGCCACCAGCTCGGCCAGCACCATGGCGGTGATCTCGAGGGCCTCGACCTCTTCATCGGTATAGTGGCGCCAGGTCTTGTTCTGCACCACGAGCACACCGATGACGCGTCCGCCGCGCAGGATCGGCACGCCCATCAGCGAATGGTAGATTTCCTCCCCGGTCTCCGGCCGGTAGGCGAAAGAGGGATGGGACTGGGCGTCGGACAGGTTAAGCGGCAGGGCGTCGGCGGCGATGTCGCCGACCAGGCCCTCGCCGACCTTGAGGCGGGTGTGGTGGACGGCGGTGGGATTCAGTCCCTCGGTAGCAAAAAGTTCAAGCACATCGCCGGCGCGCCGGACATAGATCGAGCACACTTCCGCCACCATGTCGGCGGCGATGACCGTCACCACCTGGTCCAGGCGCTCCTGGGCCGAGGCCGGACCGGCCATGACGTCGCGAAGACGCCTGAGCAGATGGCGCGGTCCTTTGAGGGCCGGGCTGAGCTCGGTCATTCGGCCGCCTCGATCGATGCCCGGGCAAGAAAAACGGCCGCGGCCTGATCGACCAGTTCCTCGATGATCTCCGCCGCCGGTTGCTCCGCCGTCACCATGCCGACACTCTGTCCCGCCATCAGCGAGCCGTTCTCCATGTCGCCCTCGATCACCGCCCGGCGCAGGGCGCCGACCCAGAAGTATTCGATCTCGAGCTGCGCCTGTTTCTGATCCAGCTCGCCTTCCCGGAAACGGGCGATGACCTCATGCTGGGTCTCGACGAAACGTGCGCTGGCCTCGTTGCGCAACGCCCGAACCGGGATGACCGGGAACTTCGGGTCCACCTGGACCGAAGTCACCGCATCGCGGGCGGAAGCGCGGATGAAGGCCTGCTTGAACCGGGGATGGGCGATGGATTCGGTGGCGCAGACGAAACGGGTGCCGAGCTGGACCCCCGACGCCCCCATCTCGAGATAGGCGAGAAGCGCCTCGCCGCGGCCGATCCCGCCGGCGACGAACACCGGCACCTCGCGGATCACCGGCAGGATCTCCTGGGCGAGCACGCCGGTCGACACCGGTCCGATATGGCCGCCCGCCTCCATACCCTCGATGACGATGGCATCGACACCGATGCGCACCAGTTTCCTGGCGATGGAGAGCGCCGGCGCGAAACAGATGACCTTGGCGCCGCCGTCCTTGAGGCGGGCGATGGTCGCCGACCGGGGCAGCCCACCGGCCAGCACCACGTGGGAGACGCCCTTGGCGATGCAGGTATCGCAAAGCGCCTCGAGATCGGGGTGCATGGTCACGAGATTGACGCCGAAGGGCTCCTCGGTCAGCGCCAAGGTGCCGTCGATCTCGTCCGCCAGTTGATCGGGCGCCATGGCGCCGTTGGCGATGACGCCGAAGCCGCCGCCGTTGGAAAGCGCCGCCACGAGACGTCGTTCGGAGACCCAGGTCATGGCCCCGCCCATGATGGCGTAGCGGGTGCCGAGGCACTCCAGGCCGCGGCGCCACAATCCGTCCAACTGGTCCCGGGCTTGCTTCGGGTTCATCGGCTCAAACCGCGTCCAGTCGATAGGCAGTGTGCAGCGCGCGTAGCGCCAACTCGGTATATTCCTCGGCGATCAGGACGCTGACCTTGATCTCGGAAGTGGAGATGACCTGGATGTTGATGCCCTTCTCCGCCAGGGTCTTGAACATCAGTTGGGCGACGCCGGCGTGGCTGCGCATGCCGACCCCGATCACCGACACCTTGACCACGTTGGCATCGGTGTTGAGCGCGGCATAGCCGAGTTCCTCCTGCTTGCCCTCCAAGACCTTCAACGCCGGTTCGAGATCGGCTTGGGCGACGGTGAAGGTCAGGTCGGTCGCGCGGCCGTCCTCGGAGACGTTCTGAACGATCATGTCGACGTTGATCGAGCCGTCGGCGAGAGGACCGAAGATGCTCGCCGCGACGCCGGGGCGGTCGGGCACGCGGGTCAAGGTGATCTTCGCCTCGTCCCGTGAATAGGTAATGCCGCTGACTAATTCCTGTTCCACGATGTCATCCTCATCTACCACCAAGGTGCCGGGCACGGAATCGAAACTCGAGCGCACATGGAGGCTCACGCCATGCTTCATCGCCAGCTCTATGGCTCGGCTATGCAGTACCCTGGCCCCGAGCGAAGCCATTTCGAGCATCTCTTCATAGGTGATTTTATCGAGCTTTCGCGCCTTGGCAACGATACGCGGATCGGAGGTGTAGATACCGTCCACGTCGGTGAAAATGTCGCACCTCTCCGCCCCCAGGGCGGCGGCGAGGGCGACGGCGGAGATGTCGGACCCGCCCCGGCCAAGCGTGGTGATGCGATTGTCGGTGCCGATGCCCTGGAAGCCGGCCAGCACCGGCACCTCGCCGTTATCGAGGCGCCGGTCGAGTTCGGCGGTGTCGATCCCCTCGATGCGGGCCCGGCCATGGGTCGAATCGGTGTTGATCGGCACTTGCCAGCCGAGCCACGAACGCGCGCTCACCCCAAGGTCTTGCAACGCCATCGCCAGAAGCCCGCTGGTGATCTGCTCTCCGGTGGCGACGACGACATCGTATTCGCGGGCGTCGTAGAGGTTCGCCACCTCGCCGGCCCAATCGACCAGATGGTTGGTGACGCCGGCCATGGCGGAAACCACGACGGCCACCTGGCTGCCGGCGTCGACCTCCGACTTCACGTGCTCGGCCACGGACTTGATACAGCCGATGTCGGCGACCGAAGTGCCGCCGAATTTCTGAACGATGCGTGCCATTTCGACTTTCCCGGCCGCGGAGTTCCCGCGGTGAGCGGACAAAGCGCCTAATCCGTTTGCGCCTCGGCGCGGTCCAGCCACTGATCTTCGCACTCCAAAAATTGGGCGCGAACCGCTTGCCGCCGCAAGGGCGCGTATACATACTCTGATAGCCTGCCCCAGGCAAGCCCGGCGGGCAGTGAAAGGAACGGTTAAGGTGCGCGAGGATACAAGCGGTGATCGCCTGAGTGACTCGGTCGACGCCGGGGAGATCGCGCGGTTTGCGGCCCTGGCCGAGGAATGGTGGGAGCCCAAGGGCAAGTTCAGGCCACTCCACGCGCTCAACCCGACCCGCTTGGCGTTCATTCGCCAACGCCTGGTCTCTCATTACGGCCGCGATGGCAACCAACCGCGCCCCTTCGAGGGCTTGAGCCTGCTCGATGTCGGCTGCGGCGGCGGGCTGTTGACGGAACCGATGGCGCGCCTCGGCGCCGGCGTTCTCGGCATCGACGCCGGCGCCGAAGCCATCCGCGTCGCCGGCGCCCACGCGAAGGAAAGCGGCCTCGCCATCGACTACCGGTGCCTGACGGCGGAGGCCCTGGCCGCCGAAGGACACCGTTTCGACGCGGTCCTCAACATGGAGGTGGTCGAGCACGTCGCCGATCTTGACGCCTTCCTTTCCGCCAGCTGTACCCTGTTGAAGCCGGGAGGGGCGATGGTGGTGGCGACGCTGAACCGGACGGCCAAGGCCTACGCCCTCGCCATCGTCGGCGCCGAATATGTGCTCGGGTGGCTGCCGCCGGGCACCCATGACTGGCGCAAGTTCGTGACCCCGTCCGAACTTACCGCCAGGCTCGCCAAGAATGGTGTGAAGGTCACCGAGACGACCGGGGTCATCTACAACCCGTTGTCGGACCGCTGGAGCTTGGGCCGTGACCTCGGCGTCAACTACATGGCGTTCGCCATCAAGGAAGGGTAGGGGGAACGCCTATGGCGCCTTCCCCTTGCGCTTCTTGAGCGCCGCCTGGATGTCGCCCGCGAGCTTGGCGTTGAAGCCCATGACCTGCCACTGGGTCACTTCGAGCTGCCTTTCGATCAAGCCGATATGCTGCTTGAAATTCTGCTCCAAATGCTGCTCCTCGAACTCGGTCAGCAAAAAACAGATGTGCAGCTCGCCATCGACGATGTCGGCCTGTGGCTGGTGCATGTTGTAGATCGAGGGACGCCCTTCGAACAGGGATGCGTCGCCCTTGATCGGAATGGCGATGGTGATGGCCTTGTATTTGGCGATGTCCTCGGGCGCTAGATTGGCGGCTTCGAACTCTTCCGAATCGCCGGGTCCGAGTCGGCGCTCGGCGACGAAATAGGACTTGTCGAGACGCATCCCCGGATCGGCCAGGCGGAAACGGGCGAGGAGTTCATCGCCATCCGCTTGGCGCGCCTCCTCAGGCCCCATCGCCTCTATGGCCTGGCGCATTTCCTGGCGGCGCGCCTCGAAGATTTCGTCGAGATCCGTCCCTGAGAAAAGGTAGTTGCCCGCTATATACATTTGTCAGAGGGGGGGCGACCGCGCGAGTGCCCTGGCGCCTGGCCGGCGGCGCCATGGCGATCTCATGCGTCGCTTTTCGGCAGGCGCGGCAGGCGGTGGAATTCGATCCCTTCGTCCTCGAGGTCGCCGGCCTCCATATCGGTCGCCTCGCCGTAGATGCCGCGCTTCTCGACCTCGCCGTAATGGATTTTGCGCGCTTCCTCGGCGAAATTCTCGCCGACGTAATCACAATTCTCTTCGACCTTGTGTTGCAACGCCTCGATCACCTGCTTGGCGGCGGCGATGTGCTCCGCTTCGGGGTCCGGCGTCCCGTTCGACGACCGCCCCTCGCCCGCCCGGCGCCGGGCAAGCCGGGGCGCCATCGGCGCCTTGGTGATGTCACGGGTGGCGCAAACCGGACAAAGGATCTTACCGGTCTTGCTTTGGACCGTGAAGCTATCGCCGTCCTTGAACCAGGCTTCGAACACGTGGTCCTTGGCGCATTTGAGGTCGAATAGAATCACGTCCGCAACCTTTTGCCTTCGGCTAACGTCTCTGTTATCAAAATATGCCGCCCACTGGCAAGCCCCCACTGGAAAGCCTATGTCCTTAATATATGTGGGAAAGTCCGCCGTCGAAACAACTTCCGACAACGGATAAAAGACGAAAACGCGTCGCCGATCCATGTCCGCCAAGACTCCCCACCCGCAACATCCGCCATCCCAATGGGTCAGGCGCTTCGCGCCGCTGATCCCCAAGGCGGGCGGCGGCAAAACATGGGTGCTCGACCTCGCCTGTGGCGGCGGACGCCACACCCGCCATCTCCTCGAACTCGGCCACAAGGTTCTCGCCGTCGACCGTGACGTCGGCGGTCTCGCTGACCTCGAACCCGGGCCGGACCTCGAGATACTCGAAATCGACCTCGAGGACGGTGGCCCCTGGCCGCTGGGCGAGAGACGGTTCCACGGCGTCGTGGTGACCAACTACCTCCACCGGCCCCTGTTCCCGGCCCTGCTGGCGGCGATCGATGAAGGCGGCGTGCTGATCTACGAGACCTTCGCCCGTGGCAACGAGCGCCACCACCGTCCGCGCAATCCCGATTTCCTCTTGAACAGCGGCGAACTCCTGGAACTGGTGGGCGCCGCGTTCCACATCGTCGCCTTCGAGCAGGGCGTGGTCGAACGCCCGCGCCCGGCCGTGGTCCAACGCATCTGCGCGGTCAAGCAACCGGCCGGCGGCGAGGACGGCGCGGGGCCCCATCCGCTGGCGCCGGGATCTTAATCCGCCGCCTCGGGCTCGGTGAACGGGCGGTCATGGCCGAGCGACGGGATCATGCGCCTGGCGTCATCGACCTTGGCCGGGTCGATCTCGGCCGTGATGATGCCGACCTCGGTGCCGCCGTCGGCCAGCACCTCGCCCCAGGGGTCGATGATCAGGGAATGACCGAAGGTCTGGCGTCCCTCGGCATGCTCGCCGCACTGCGCCGGGGCGATGACGTAACAGCCGTTCTCGATCGCGCGGGTGCGCAAAAGGACGTGCCAGTGGGCCTCGCCGGTGACACGGGTGAAGGCCGAGGGCACCGTCAGGAACCGGGCCCCCGCCTTGGCGAGGACGCGGTAAAGGGCGGCGAAACGCAAATCGTAGCAAACCGTCATGCCGAGCACCCCCCACGGGGTCGCGGCGACGACGGCGCGTCCACCCGGCTCGAAGATCGCCGATTCGCGGTAGGATTCGCCGCCCGGCAGATCGACGTCGAACATATGGATCTTGTCGTACCAGGCGACGATGGCGCCGTTCGCATCGAGGAGATAGGATCGGTTGGCGACCTTGTCGGCGGGGAGCTTCACCGTTAGCGATCCCACCAGCAGCCACGCACCGACCTCCCTGGCGAGGGCCTGAAAGGCCTCGAGCGCCGGGTGCGCGTCGGCCGGCCGGGCCTTCTCCCTGATCAGCCGGCCCCTCGGCTCGACCATGGAAACGTTTTCCGGCAGGGTGATGAAATCGGCGCCGGCTTCGCCCGCCTGGCGCACGAGCTTGGTAACCGCCTCGATGTTGGGCGCGATCTCGCGGCCCGAATTGGTCTGCACGCAGGCAAGCTTGAACGTCGTCATCACGCACTCACCTCATACCATGGGGCGGACGACGCGGGCGAGGGTGAGCACGTCGACCGCCGCGGCGCCGGCGCGCTTGAGGACCTTGGCGCAGGCGGCGGCGGTGACGCCGGTCGTCAGCACGTCATCGATCAACAGCACCCGGCGGCCGGCAAGGCACCCCTTGCGCCCGGCCTTGACGGCGAAGGCGCCCTGGACGTTCAGCGCCCGCTGGGCGCGCGACAGCCGCCCCTGGGACCGGGTGTGTTTCTTGCGCACCAAAAGGTCGGGAACGATGGCGACGCCGGAAGCCCGGGAAAGGCCGTGGCCGAGCAAGGCCGCCTGATTGTAGCGCCTGGAAAGCAGCCGCAACCGGTGTAGCGGCACCGGCGCGATGATATCGGCGTTGCCGAGCAACGCCGCCCCGGCCCGCGCCATCCAGCCGGCGAAGGCCGGCGCCGCGTAGGTGCGGTCGGCGTGCTTGAAGCCGAGGATGAGGTCCCGGCTGGCCTCGTCATAGCGCATCACCGCGCGGGCGCGCTCATAAACCGGCGGGCGGCGGATACAGTCGCCGCAGACGGCGTCCTCGCCGTGATCGTACTCGAACGGATAACCGCAGCGGGCGCAGAGCGGCGAGCCGAGGAAATCCACCCTCTCCCAACATTCGGCGCAAAGCGTCCCCGGCTGGTCCACCATGCGGGCGCAGCCGAGGCACTGGGGCGGCAACAGGACGTTGATGGCGACGGTCGGGATGCTCCGGGCCGTGGCGCCGAGTCGGCGAAGGAATTCCATCGGCGGTCATCTGACAGGCGGCGCTTCGCCCTGTCAATCGCCACCCGCGCGAAGGGCGATTTTACCGGGTGCGCGTGGCATTCCCGCACGCCTTGCGCCACCGCCGCCCCCCTTCCTCCGCGGATAAGAAAATGCCATATAGCAACCATGGCCGATGACCGAGCGCCGTTCGACCGCAAGTCGGTCCGCGCCCACCGCGACCGCGCGGCGGAAAATATCGGCGACCATGATTTTCTTCTCGGCGAGGTGGCGGCAAGGTTGAGCGAGCGTCTCGACGACATCAAGCGCGATTTCGCCCGCGTCCTCGATCTCGGCTGCCATGGCGGCGTGCTCGGCGAGATGCTGGCGGGACGCGACGGCATCGAGACCCTCGTGCAGTGCGACCTCTCGCCCGCCATGGCGCGCCAGGCGGCGGTCAACAACCGGGGCACGGCCCTCAGCCTGGCGGCGGACGAGGAGTTCCTGCCCTTCGCCGATGGCAGCTTCGATTCCGTGCTCAGCAATCTCAGCCTGCACTGGGTCAACGACCTGCCCGGCGCGCTGATCCAGATCCGCAAGGTGCTCAAGCCCGACGGGCTGTTCATCGGCGCCATGCTGGGCGGCGAGACGCTCAACGAGTTGCGCCAGGCATTGATGGAGGCGGAGCTTGCCAACGAGGGTGGCGTCAGCCCGCGCGTCTCGCCCTTCGCCGACGTCAGGGACGCGGGCGATCTGTTGCTGCGCGCCGGCTTCGCCCTGCCCGTCGCCGACAGCGACAGGATAACCGTCACCTACCCCGACGCGCTGGCCCTGATGCGCGAGTTGCGCGCCATGGGCGAAGCCAACGCCGTGCGGTCACGGCGCCATGGCTTCAGCCGTAGCGCCACCCTATCTCAGGCCGCGGCCCTTTACCAAGCGAAGCACGCCGATCGGCGGGGGCGCATCCCG
This sequence comes from Pseudomonadota bacterium, assembly GCA_022566265.1. Classification (GTDB taxonomy): domain Bacteria; phylum Pseudomonadota; class Alphaproteobacteria; order SMXQ01; family SMXQ01; genus JACZQV01. Next base: position 17,022 of record JADFJG010000001.1, read on the forward strand.
GCAACCTTCGACATCGTCTATCTGAGCGCCTGGGCGCCCGACGATAGCCAACCCAAGGCATTGAGACCCGGCAGCGCGAGGAGGCGCCTCGCCGACGCGCTGGCGACGGAGGAACGCCCCGCCGGGGACAAGGCCAAGCCGTGAAAGGATTTAATCGTGCTTTTCATGATGGCGCGCCTAGGATTTTCCCATACGGAAGGACGGTTTCCCGAGGCAGCACCTCTTGTACTTTCTGCCGCTGCCGCAGGGGCAAGGGTCGTTCCGGCCTGCTCGACGCGTGGCTTTGGCGTCCCCGGACCACAAAAGATGCCTCATTTGCGCTTCGGAGGCTCCTGACTTCTTGAGCCTTGCCATCCTCTGCAGAAATGGCCGGCTGTAGGTGAAAAAACGTTTGTAGCCCGCACAGAGATAGTTCAGCCCCTCTTCGCCGTCCGGCGTCCGGGAAAACCGGTCTTTCGGGCATCCGCCATTGCACGAGCTGAGGACCTCGCATTCCAGGCAGAACCTGGGCAGCTCGTCCTGCTTCCTGCGTCCGAACGCCCGCTGTTCCGGGCTCTCCAGCAATTCCACCAGCCGTGTTTCGCGAATGTTCCCCAGGCGGTGTTCCGGTTCGACGAAATGGTCGCAGGAATAGAAATCCCCGTTATGTTCGACGACGACGACATCGCCGCAGGTCTCCCTCAACACGCAGAGCGCATGCTCCACCCCCAGGAAGGGTCTTATGGCCTCGTCGAAGTTCTGGATGACGATGCGTCCGATATCGTGCCTGGTCCACTCATCGAAAACCGTGCATAGGAATTTCCCGTAATCATCCGCCGGAACCGTTTCCGCGCTTGTTCCATTACCATCCTGGCGCATCACCAGCGGAAGAAATTGCATGAATTTGACGCCGATTTCCTTGAAAAAACTGTAGACCGCCGCAGGCTGGCGAACATTCACATGATGAACGACACAGAGCACGTCGCATTCGATCCGATATTTCCTCAAGAGCCGATAAGCCCGCATCACCTGCTTATGGGTCGATTCCCCTCTCTTGGTTATGCGATAGCGGTCGTGGAGCTCCTTCGGACCGTCGATGCTGATTCCGACCTGGAAACCATGCCTCGCAAGGAAGCGGCACCATTCTTCGTCCAGGAGTGTGCCGTTCGTTTGAATGCCATTGAGGATCTTGCGTCCCGGGGGCCGGTGCTTTGTTTGGAGTTCGACGATCCGCCGAAAATAGTCGATTCCCAGAATAGTCGGCTCGCCGCCGTGCCATGCAAAGAAAATCAGTTCTATCGGACAAGCCTCGATGTGCTGGACGATGTATTCCTCCAGCAAGTCGTCCGCCATGCGAAACGATTCGGTCTTCGGATAGAGATCCTTCTTCCTGAGGTAATAGCAATAGCCGCAGTCTAGGTTGCAGACCGCGCCTACCGGTTTCACCATGACCTGGAATTCCCGCGAGGCTTGGCCCATCGCGCTCTACCCTATCGCAGAAGGGCGCCATGAACGGCGTCGAACCAGCAAACTGCTCGTGGGTGACCCGAGGCATATGATAATGGTGAACTCCCAATAGCACCTAAGTCATCAAGGGCGGCGGTCATATATCGCCGTTAACCCATGCCGACGCGGTAGCAGGTATCGTAAACCAGCATTTCAGTACGCATCAAGCTGAACGGGTACTCTGATTTGAAGCCCGCCAATTCGGATACCTTTTGTCATAATCCCGGGTGAAGGAGAAGCCAGTGTGGCAATATCGGCTTCTTTCTGATGTCCGTTTTCAAGCTGTGTCGGTAACTTTGTTCGTCCCCAGCATCGCGGGTTCGAAGAAGGCTCGAGGCTGTCGCGCATGGCAGGAGGCGAGACCATAAGACGACGGTTGATCAGACTCTGATACGCGGGTTGGTTACCGCAAGACCGTGTAATCGTCTCGGGCCTGCCTCTGTCTAATCGCGGCCGTCGGTCGAAAACAGGCCGCGGAGGACGCCAATCCGTTTCACCCTTCGGGTTCCGCATCCGAACCGCTCTCCACCTGATCTAAGCCTCTGATTCCTGTAACAGAACCGGACAGGACAAGCATCAGACAGATCGGTCATCTGGGAAATGCGGACTTAAAGAAAATCCCGCAGCATCGCTACCAGCGGCGCGTCGGCCGGCGGCATCGCCAGGTTTGTCATCTCGCCCGGGCGCAGCCATTTGAGTTCCTGCCCCTCCAGCGCCACCGGCGTCCCGTCCCAGACGCGGCAAACATATAGCGGCATCAGCAGGTGGAAGTCCTCGTAGCGGTGAGAGGCGAAGGTGAAGGGCGCCAGGCAGCTTTCGGTGATATCGAGGCCGAGCTCTTCCTTGAGCTCTCTGATCAGCGCCGCCTCGGGGGTTTCTCCGGCCAACAGCTTGCCGCCGGGAAACTCCCACAGCCCGGCCATCGCCTTGCCTTCGGGACGCTTGGCCAGCAACACCCTGCCATCGATATCGACAAGCGCCATCGCCGCGACCAAGACCACGGGCAGGGCCGCGGCCCCGGTGTCTTGCTCAGCTCCGGTAACTGGCATTGATGTCGATGTAGTCATGGGTCAGATCGCAGCCCCACACCCGCGCCCGGCCCCGGCCCTTGCCGCCGTTGGCGCCGACATCGACGGCGATGTCGATCTCCTTGCCCTTGAGATGCGCCGCCACCGGCGCCTCGTCGTAATCGGGCCGGACCCTGCCGGCGTCGGTGATATCGACGCCGCCGATAGCGATCTTCAGCCGGCCCTGCTCGACCCGCTCGCCGGATTTGCCGACGGCCATGACGATGCGGCCCCAGTTGGCGTCCTCGCCGGCGATCGCCGTCTTGACCAGGGGCGAGTTGGCGATGGCGAAGCCGATGCGCCGCGCCGCCCCATTATCGGCGGCGCCGGTGACGTCGATGGTGATGAACTTGGACGCCCCTTCGCCGTCGCGCACGGTCTGTTGGGCGAGGGACGCCATCACCTCATCGAGCCGGCGGCGGAAATCCTTGAAATGCGCATCGCCGAGCCGCGCGACCGGCTTGTGACGCGCGCCCTTTCCGGTGGCGCACAGCAGCACCGTGTCGCTGGTCGAGGTGTCGCTGTCCGCCGAGATACAGTTGAACGAGCGGTCATTGGCGCGCTTCAAGGCCGCCTGCAGGACCGGCGCCGGGATCCTGGCATCGGTGAAAACGAAACTCAGCGACGTCGCCATGTCGGGCGATATCATGCCGGAGCCCTTGGCGATGCCGGCGATGGTGACGGAGGCGCCACCGATGTCCGCCGTCCCGGCCGCGCCCTTGGAAAAGGTATCCGTCGTCCTGATGGCGTCGGCGGCGGCCTTCCATCCCTCCGCGCTCAACCCCTTGGCCCGGAGTTTAGGCAGGGCGGCGGTGATCTTCCCGTCGGCAAGGAATTCGCCGATCACCCCGGTCGAGGCGATGAACACCTGCTTTCGCGGACAGCCGAAGAGCTTCGCCGCCGCCGCGACCGTGCGCCCGACCGAGGCGACGCCAGGGGCGCCGGTAAAGGCGTTGGCGTTGCCGGAATTGACCACGATCGCCCGGACCCTGCCGCCCGCAAGCGCCCCGCGGCACCATTGCACCGGCGCCGAGGCCATCGACGAAGTGGTGAATACCCCCCCAACCGTCGTCCCCGGCGCCAGTTCGGCGAGCATGAGGTCGTCGCGGCCCCGGTAACGGAGGCCGCAACGCGCGGCGCCGATCCTAACGCCCTTGACGGCCGGGATGGCGGGAAAACGGGCCGGCGCCAGCGGTGATTTCTTGGCCATTTCGGTGATCTATATTCATTGGTTCACGGACGGCCCCTGGGGGCCGTGGCGGTTCAAAGACGGCCCCTGGGGGCCGTGGCGGCGTCGAGCGGTGCGTCTCAAGGTTTACGGCATTATTTTGGTGGGGTTCGGCTTTGGTTCAACGCCCTTCCCGGCGGGTGTCGCCTTCGGCTCGACGACCGGCGAGCCGTCGGGGTTGAAACGCACGATCTTGGTGGACTTCCTCAGCCTGAACATCTCCGCCTCCACCACCTCCCGGGACATTTCGGTGTGCAACTGTTCCCGCTTCTTTTCGAAACTGGGCGATTTAACCTCGCGGATATCCTCGGTCAGGATAATGTGCCAGCCGAACTGGGTCTTGACCGGCTTCTTGGTCATCTGGCCCGGCTTCAACGCGAACGCGGCTTCGGCGAATGGCGGCACCATCTGTTGGCGCTTGAAATAGCCGAGATCGCCGCCGCGCGCGGCGGAGGGACCGATCGACTTGGCCGTGGCCGTGGCGGCGAATTCGGCGCCGTTCTCAAGCTCCGCGATCACGGCGATGGCCTCTTCTTCGGTCTTGACCAGGATGTGCCGGGCGCGGGCTTCCTCGACAACCGGCGACTCCTTCACCTGGCGTTCATATCGCTTGCGCAACGCCGCCTCGGTGACCTCGATCTGGACGCGGCGGCTGAGATAGACCTCGTGAATCACGCGCTCCCTGATGTCGGCCATCCGCTTCTCCACCTCGGGATCGTTTTCGAGCCCCTGGCGGCTGACCTCGGCGCCGATCAGCTTTCTGTCGATGACCTGGTTCAGCAACATCGGGAATACGTTCTCGAACGGCAACCGCCGGTACTGCTTCGGCAGGCTCTCGGCCTGGAGTTCGACCTCCGAGCGGTAGATCGGCCTGCCGTCGAGCCTGGCGACGACGGGATCGCCGGCTTCACCCTTCTCGGCCTTCTCGGCCTTCACTGCCTTCGCGGCCTTCGTATTTTCCGCTTCCGCCTTGGTTTCCTGCCCCTCGGCATAGCCACTCGGGCCTGCCAGCAGGACGGCCAGGAGGAGAAGTCGGACAATCTCTCCGAGGCGGAACGGTGGACGATTCATCACGAATTCCTTGCGAATAAGGGGGCCGGCGTCAGTGCCACGGCAAGTGCCGGAATGCCATCCTAGCCTACATTCCAGGGGCCGGCACGGGAAATGCACGGCCCGGCGCCACCATATCCGCATTCCCGATTTGCCTTCCCGCTCGGCGGCGCCGCCAAGGCCGGCGTTGACAGAAAGGCGGGGTGTATCTATCTCTCTGGTGCATTTTCGCCACTCTTCCACCCACTGCCGGGCCTGGAGCGGCGGTTGCGAGGGCAATTCATGATCGGCGACATCGCCAGCAAATTTTTCGACACCATCAACGCCATCCTCAGGAAGTCCTTCGGCTCCGCCAACGACCGTTACCTCCGGCAATTGGACAAGCCGGTGGCCGAGATCAACGCGCTTGAGGCCGAACTCGAGAGGCTCGGGGACACCGAGTTGCGCGCCCGCACCGAGTGGTTCCGCGATCGCGTGGCCCAGGGCGAGACCATCGACGATCTCCTGGTCGAGGCCTTTGCCACGGTGCGCGAGGCGGCCAAACGCACCCTTCGCCAGCGGCATTTCGATGTCCAGCTCATGGGGGGCATCGTGCTGCACCGCGGCATGATCACGGAAATGGCGACCGGCGAAGGCAAGACCCTGGTCGCCACCCTGCCGGTCTATCTCAACGCGCTCGAGGGCAAGGGCGTTCACGTCGTCACCGTCAATGACTATCTCGCCCGGCGCGACGCCGAGTGGATGGGGCAAATCTACGAGTTCCTGGGATTGCGCGTGGGATGCATCGTCCATGACCTCGACGACGACGCCCGGCGCGACGCCTATGGCTGCGACGTGACCTACGGCACCAACAACGAACTCGGCTTCGATTATCTGCGCGACAATATGAAGTTCAGCCTCGAGGACATGGTCCAGCGGCGCTTCAACTACGCCATCGTCGACGAGGTCGACTCGATCCTGATCGACGAGGCGCGCACGCCGCTGATCATCTCCGGCGCGGCGGAGGATTCGTCCGAGCTCTACGTCGAAGCCGACAAGCTGATCCCGAAGCTTGGTCCGGAGGATTTCGAGAAGGACGAGAAGGCCCGCGCCGTGACCTTCACCGAAGTCGGAAGCGAGAGGATCGAAGAACTTTTGCGCGACGCCGGCCTGTTGAAAGAAGGGTCGCTTTACGACTACGAGAACGTCGCCCTGGTCCACCACGTCAACCAGGCGCTTCGCGCCCACAAGCTGTTCTCGCTGGATACCGACTACATCGTCAAGGACGACAAGATCATCATCATCGACGAGTTCACCGGGCGCATGATGGAGGGCCGGCGCTATTCCGAAGGCCTGCACCAGGCGCTGGAAGCCAAGGAGAGCGTGCTGATCCAGAGCGAGAACCAGACGCTGGCCTCGATCACCTTCCAGAACTACTTCCGCATGTACCCCAAGCTCTCCGGCATGACCGGCACGGCGATGACCGAGGCGGCGGAGTTCGAGGAAATCTACAAGGTCGTTTCCGTGGACATCCCGACGAACCTGCCGTGCATCCGCGTGAACCATGACGACGAGGTCTACCGCACCGCCAAGGAGAAGTTCGAAGCCGTCCTCGGCCAGATCGAGGAATGCCACGCCCGCAAGCAGCCGTTGCTGGTGGGCACGGTCAGCATCGAGAAATCGGAGCACCTCTCGGCGCTGCTCAAGAAACGGAAGATCCCCCACAACGTACTGAACGCGCGCTACCACGAACAAGAAGCCCAAATCATCGCCCAGGCCGGCAAGCCCGGCGCGGTGACGATCGCCACCAACATGGCCGGGCGGGGCACCGACATCCAACTCGGCGGCAATGTCGATATGCGCGTCAAGGAAGAGCTTGGCGGGATCGAAGACGAGGCCGAAAGGGCGAGGAAAAGGGCCGAGATCGAGGCCGAGGTGGCGGCGGCCAAGAAGGTGGTGATCGAGGCCGGGGGTTGTTTCGTCCTGGCGACGGAACGCCATGAGAGCCGGCGCATCGACAACCAGCTCCGCGGCCGCTCGGGACGCCAGGGGGACCCCGGGGAGTCCAAATTCTTCGTCTCGCTCGAGGACGACCTCATGCGCATCTTCGGATCCGAACGCATGGACACGATGCTGCAGAAGCTGGGCCTCGAGGAAGGCGAGGCGATCATTCATCCGTGGATCAACAAGGCCCTGGAGAAAGCCCAACAGAAGGTCGAGGCCCACAACTTCGACATCCGCAAGAACCTGTTGAAGTTCGACGACGTCATGAACGACCAGCGCAAGGTGATCTACGAGCAGCGCATCGAACTGATGGAAACCGACGACGTCTCCGATACCATCACCGACATGCGCCATGACATCATCGAGGACATGGTCGCCCGCTTCATCCCCGAAAAGGCCTATCCCGAACAGTGGGACACCTCGTCCCTGCACGAGGAGGCCCTGCGCCTCCTTGGCCTCGATCTGCCGATCGAGGAATGGGCCAAGGAGGAAGGCATCGCCGATGAGGAAATTCGCCACCGTTTGCTCGAGGCGGCGGACCACAAGATGGCGGAAAAGGCGCTGGTGAACTCGCCCGAAGTCATGCGCATGATCGAAAAGGACCTGCTCCTGCAGTTACTGGACCAGACCTGGAAGAACCATCTCCTGACCCTGGATCACCTGCGCCAGGGCATCAATCTGCGCGCCCTCGCCCAGCGCGATCCATTGAACGAGTACAAGACCGAGGCGTTCAGCCTGTTCGAGACCATGCTCGACCAGTTGAGGGAGACCGTGACCTCGGTGCTGTGCCACCTGGAAGTTCAATTCGAAAACCCCGACGAAGCGGCGATCGAGCCCCGCAGGGCCACCGGCGTCATGCGCGAAACCCGCCAAGATCCGGCGCTTGTCGGGGCAAACGGCGATGGCGAACTACCGCCGCCGCCGATGACGGTGCGCCATACCCGCGCCGCCGTCATCGACCCCGACGATCCCTCGACCTGGGGCAAGGTCGGGCGCAACACGCCCTGCCCCTGCGACTCGGGCCGCAAATACAAGCATTGTCACGGCCGGCTGGCCTGAGCCACCGGGATCGCGCCGGCACTGGCCGGATCGTGCCCTAACCGAGCCCCTTCTTGCCCATCTCGAGGAATCTCTCGCGCCGGCGGGCGCGCAGGACGCCGCCCTCGACGCCGATGATCTCGCGCAGGACCTTCTCGAGCGCCTCGCCGACGGCGGCGATGGTCGCCTCCTTGTTGCGCTGGGCGCCGCCGACGGGCTCGGCCACGACCTTGTCGATGATGCCGAGTTCGAGGAGATCGGGCGCCGTAAGTTTCAGCGCCTCCGCCGCGCCGATGGCCTCTTCGCCATTGCGCCACAGGATCGAGGCGCAGCCCTCCGGCGAGATCACCGAATAGATCGCGTGCTCCAGCATGATCACCCTGTCGGCGGCGGCGAGCGCGATGGCCCCGCCCGAGCCGCCCTCGCCGATGATGACGCTGATCAGGGGCACGCGGACATCCAGGCAGACCTCGATCGAACGGGCGATGGCCTCGGCCTGGCCACGTTCCTCGGCGCCGACGCCGGGATAGGCGCCGGCGGTGTCGACCAGGGTGATGATGGGCAGTCCGAAGCGCTCGGCCAATCTCATCAGACGCCGCGCCTTGCGGTAGCCTTCCGGGCGCGCCATGCCGAAATTGTGATGGAGGCGCGTCTCGGTGTCCTTGCCCTTCTCATGGCCGATCACCATCGCCGAGTAGCCGCAAAAACGCCCGAGGCCACCGATGATGGCGTTGTCCTCGGCAAAGAAGCGGTCGCCCGCGAGGGGCGTGAAATTCTCGATCAGGACGTCGGCGTAGTCGAGGAAATGGGGACGGTCGGGATGACGGGCGACCTGCACCCTCTGCCATGGCGTCAGCTTGGCGTAAGTCTGGCGCAGCAGCCTGTCGGCCTTGGTCTGGAGCTTCGAAACCTCGTCGGCGATATTGATTTCGCCGTCGCCATCGAGGTGGCGGAGCTCCTCGATCTTGCCTTCGAGCTCGGCGATCGGTTTTTCGAAATCGAGGAACGTTGGCATCGGGTCTTCTCAGGCCTTCCCGCCGGCGGCGATCAGCTCGGCTTTCCTCACCATCACTTCCGCCTGCTTGATCGAGGCGACGTCGATCATCCGGCCGTCGAGCGCCACCGCCCCCTTGCCCTCGCGCTCGGCTTCGGCCATCGCCTCCATGATCCGCTTGGCGTTGGCCAGCTCTTCGTCCGCCGGCGTGAAGACCTCGTTGGCGATGGCGATCTGCGAAGGGTGGATGGCCCACTTGCCCTCGCAACCGAGCGCCGCCGCCCGCTTGGCCGCGGCCCTCAGCCCGTCGGCGTCGGAATAGTCGCCGAACGGCCCGTCGACCGGGCGCAGACCATGGGCCCTGGCGGCGACGACGATGCGGGAGAGGGCGTAGTGCCACATGTCGCCCCAATGGACCGAGCGGGCGCCGTCCCCGTCGGCGTCCGCCAGCACCGAGTAATCGGCGTTCACCCCGCCCATGGTGGTGGTCCTGGCCTTGGTCGAAGCGGCATAGTCGGCGGAGCCGAAATGCAGACATTCGTTACGCGGACTGGCGCCGGCGATGTCATTCACGTTCTTCATGCCAAGCGCGGTCTCGATGAGAATCTCGAAACCGATGCGCCGTCCGAACCCCTTGGCCGCCTCGATCTGGGATACCAGGACGTCGACCGTGTAGATGTCGCTGGCATTGCCGGCCTTGGGGATCATGATGAGGTCGAGCTTGTCCCCCGCCTGCTCGACCACCTCGATAACGTCGCGGTACATATAGGGCGTATCGAGGCCGTTGATCCTGACCGAGATCGTCTTGGCGCCCCAGTCGATCTCCTTCAACGCGCCGATCACGTTGTTCCGCGCCGTCGCCTTGTCATCGGGCGCCACCGAGTCCTCGAGGTCGAGGAAGACGACGTCGGCGGCCGAAGCGGCGGCCTTCTCGAAGAGTTCCGGGCGGATGCCGGGAACCGCGAGCTCGCTGCGGTTCAAACGCGGGACGGCCTGCTCGACCACTCGGAAGCTCATCTCACCCTTCTATGAAAGTAAGTACTGGAGCACGATCCGGGCGGGCGCCGAAAAAGAGGGTGCCATGCCCACCCGCGAAACGCCCAAAAAATCAGGATAAACGGCGAAACGGGGGCAATTGTCAACGCCCGAGACCCTGGTCCGGCCGATCGGCCGGGCGGACGATCACGGCTCGCCCTCGCCGGCGCCATCGGTAAGCGACGGCGTGGCCAGGGGATGGTGGGCCTGGACCAGGGACCTGAGCCGTTGGTCGAGAATATGGGTGTAGATCTGGGTGGTGGATATATCGGCGTGTCCCAGCATCTGCTGGACGCTCCGGAGATCGGCGCCGTTGGCGAGAAGGTGGCTGGCGAAGGCGTGGCGGAGCACATGGGGAGAGACGCGGGCGGGATCGAGAGAGGCATCGGCGGCGAGGCGCTTGAGCAACTGGGCCAGGCGCTGGCGCGTCAGGTGCCCGCTGGCGCCGCGCGAAGGAAACAGCCACTTCACCTCCCGTCCCCGGGGCAGGAAGTGGCCCCGTACCGCGCGGTAAGCGGTCATCGCCTCGATCGCGGCGCCGCCGAGCGGCACCATGCGCTCCTTGGCGCCCTTGCCGAGCACGATAAGGACGCCGGCCTCGCGCGGCAGCGCGGAAAGCGGCAGGGTGACGAGCTCGGACACCCGCAAACCCGTGGCGTAGAGAATTTCGAGAAGCGCCGTCAGCCTGATACCTCCCGCGCCCTTGACGGCGCGCGCCGCCGCCAGCAGGGCATCGACCTCGGCTTCGCCGAGGACCTTGGGCAGGGCGCGCCCCTGGCGCGGGCTGTCGATTCCGGCGGTGGCGTCTTGGCGGCGAATGCCCTCGGCGAACAGGAAGCGGTAGAACTGCCGGAGCGAGGACAAATGCCGGGCGCTGGTCCCCGGCGCCAGCCCGGCGCGGGCGAGGTCCTGGATATGATCCCTGACCGCGTCCGTGTCGGCCGCCTCGATGGAGACGCCCCGCGCCGCGAGGCGGGCGGCAAATCGCGTAAGATCGCGCCGATAGGCCTCCAGGGTGTTGGCCGCGGCCCCGCGCTCCGCCGACAGCATCTCGAGAAACGACTCCACATGACGGAAGCCGGAGCCGAAATCTTCGTTTCCTCTTTCTTCAGGGTCCATATTAAGCCGGATCAGATGCCGGCGCCGATGGCGGCCTCCACGGCAAGCGCCCGGGCCTCTTTCTCGAGACCGACCTCGCGCAGGCCGGAAATCACCGCGCGGAGCAAGAGCGGATCGGCGCCGGTGGGCCCGTCCTCACCGAGGCAAATGAGGGTCAACAGAACGGTGGCGCCGATGCGTCTCTCGGCGGCGGCGGAGTTGAGGGCATGGAGCAGCGCCGGCGCCGGCAGTTTGACGCTTTCGAAATGCGGTCCCTCCAGAAGCGGCTGCCACAGCTTGGCGTCGACCGGCTTGTCGAATGCCTCAAGCAGGGTGAAAAGCGCCGTCGCCCGCGCCCGCAACCCATCGGTCCCGGCCGATTTACTGGACTCCCACCACTTGTTCAGCGCATCCGCTTCCCAGGCCAGGGAATCGGTCGCATCGGCAAGCTGGATCAACGACCAAAACGAATTCTCGGCGGCCTGGCCCGCGCCTTGGCCGGTTTGCGTACCCGCGCCCCCCATGGCGTCGGCGGCGCCCGGCGGTGACGCCTGGCGGGTCAGGGCAAGCCAGGCGGCGGCGGCCTGGTAACGCCCGGCGATCAACAGGGCGCGGCCCGCCTCCTCGGCGAACCAAGCAAGTTCCATCGCCGGCGCGATTCCTCCAAGCGTCGGCAGATGGACACGCACCGAGGTCTGATAGCCGCCACTTTCCCGCGCCAGCGCCCAGGCCTTGCGCAGGATTTCGGCCTGGGCCGTCGGCACCGATTGGATCGCGGTCGCCTGGTAGAGAAGCGCCCGGCCGCGCGGTCCGCGGTCGGCCTCGGCTTGGGAGAACGCGTTGGCGAGCTGTTCAGGCGAGAAGGTGACGCTGGCGTAGATCTGGGCCAAGGAATCGCTCGGCAGGGCGCCGACCGCCTCGGCCCTTTCGGCGGCCTCCAGGCGCAGATCGAGGGCAGCGTTGGGGCTGATCGCGACGGTGCGCAATATCGCCGCGTCCGCCGTCTGCAACACGTCCTCGGGCAATCGTTGCCGGGCCGCGCGCAGCATCGCGAGATGAAGCGGTGCCGGCTTGGGCAGGCTCTCCACCACCGCTCCCTTGTCACCGCCGAGCGCCGCGATGAGGGTGAAAAACACCTGGTCGTCCCCGTGGCCCAGCTCGCGCAGAAGCCCGGCGCCCAGCGCCGCCCTGGCGTGCTCGCCGGCCAGCGCCTGGCAGAACGACAGGGCCTTCTGCCAGTACGCTCCCTGGTACTGGCGGATCAGGGCGCGTATCTGGGAGCACGCCCCGGCGTTGTCGTTGGTGAGAAAGGCGTTATCTATCCTCGCCCGGGCCAGGGCTTCGTCCTCGAGCCTCGACGGCGCCACCCGAAGCAGATCGCCGACCACTTTCGGATCGCCCATGGCCGCAAGCTTTTCCACCCGCATGGCGACCAGGGAACGCCCCGATCCGGTCCCTTCGGGCGGCGTCGCGCTCGACAGCAAAAGGCGGCGCGTGAGCCCGCGCATGACGGGGGACGGAACCGCCGCTGGAAGTTTGGGCAAAAGCCTCTCGACCAGGGAACGGCTGGTGCCCTTCCACATGTCGACACCGAATCCGGAATTGGCGTCGTCGAGCAGACCCACCGAATCAGGATCGATTTCCGGCAGTTCGCCAACCTTGATGGGCTGGCCCTTCTCCCCGTCCCCTTGGGGCGGTGGGCCGCGCAAGTCCGGTTTCGGCGTCTCGGACAGGGGTGATACGGCGCCGGCGCCGGCCGGCGATACGGCCGGTTTCGACGGCACCAGGCTCCTCGGCGCCTCGGCGGGCGGGTCCCGGGGAGCGGTTTCCTGGGCCGGCGCCGGTGCGATGGCGGCGAAGCAGAAAAGCCCCGCCCAAAGCGCGCCAAAAGCCCAGGCCCTAACGGAATATCCGGTCATTCGGGATGACTTTCTCCACCGGCGTGGACGGCGGCGGGATTTCCCAGGTGGCCAGGAAAACGGCGCCTCCCAACAGAACGACAAGAAGGACGATCAGGAGCAGGCGGGAAAGTTTGCTCATTATCGAAGCACGATCGACAGTCGAGGTTTAACCGACATGGAACACCCTACGCCGCCGCGCATTACGAACAGAGTACTGGCTAGGGTGATAATCCGCTGGCGCACGACATCCCACACTAGATATGATAAGCTCCAACCATGGCCATTTTGCGGCAAACTAACGGCTCGCCGGGTTCCTTGCAACCACCCCGGCGGGCCGCTTGACCGGATGAGCCCTCCGACATGACCCTCCGCCTTTCCGTGCCGGCGCCCAAAACCATCGTCTTGGTCGGCCTGATGGGAGCCGGCAAGACCAGCATCGGCCGCCTGCTTGCGAAACGTCTGGACCTCGAGTTCATCGACGCCGATCGCGAGATCGAGCAGGCGGCGCAATGTTCCATCGAGCAGATCTTCGAGCGCCACGGCGAGGCGGAGTTCCGCGACGGCGAGCACCGGGTGATCGCCAGACTTCTGGCCGCGCCGGCGCATGTTTTGGCGACCGGGGGCGGCGCCTTCATGACCAAGGAGACCCGTGACGCCATCCGCGGACGGGGCATATCCGTGTGGTTGCGGGCGGATCTCGATCTGCTGCTGCGCCGCGTCTCGCGGCGCAAGAACCGGCCGCTTCTCAGGAATAAAAATCCCAGACAGACCCTGAAGAAATTAATGGAGGAACGTTACCCGGTCTACGCCGAGGCGGATATCGTCGTCGATTCCGGCGACAAGCCGCCGGCAACCATCGTCGACACCGTCATCGAATCGCTCGAGACCTTCCTTGGCTCCGGCCTTGGCTCCGGCCTTGGCTCCGGCCTTGGCGCCGGCGCCGGTTCCGGCGGCGCCAAGGCCGCGGGCTGACCGGCAAGGGTGGCGAGGCAGAGGCAATGACCGCTCCCGTTTCCGTTGCCGTCGAGCTTGGCGAACGGCGCTACGAAATTCTTGTCGGCTCCGGCCTGTTGGCGGAGGCGGGCGCGCATATCGGCCCGCTCATGCGCCAAAAAGACGCCATCATCGTCACCGACGAGACGGTCGCCGAGCATTATCTCGCGACCCTCCGGGCGGCGCTTCGGGCGGCGGGCATCGAACATCGGTCCATCGTGCTCGCGCCCGGCGAACAGGCCAAGGATTTCACCCATTTTCAGAAGCTCATCGAGGACCTTCTCGACGTTGGGATCGAGCGCGGCACCATGCTCCTCGGCCTTGGCGGCGGCGTCATCGGGGACCTTACGGGCTTCGCCGCGGCGGTACTGCTTCGCGGCATCGATTTCGTGCAGGTGCCGACGACCCTGCTGGCCCAGGTGGACAGCGCCGTCGGCGGCAAGACCGGGATCAACACGCACCACGGCAAGAACCTGGTCGGCGCCTTTCATCAGCCCCGTATGGTGCTGGCCGACATCGATGCGCTCGGCACGCTTCCGCGGCGGCAGTTTCTCTCTGGCTACGCCGAAGTGGTGAAGTACGGCCTCATCGGCGATGCCGGGTTTTTCGACTGGCTCGAGGGTCACGCCAACGCCATTTGCCAAGGAGACATCGCCGCCAGGCAGGAAACGGTGGTGGCGAGTTGCAAGGCCAAGGCGGCGATCGTCGCCCGGGACGAACGCGAGCGAGGACCCCGCGCGCTGTTGAACCTCGGCCATACTTTCGGCCATGCGCTGGAGGCCGCGGCCGGTTTCGGACCGGACCTGCTTCATGGCGAGGCCGTCGCCATCGGCATGGTCATGGCCTTCGATCTTTCCGTTCGTCTCGGCCTGTGCCCGGCGGATGACGCCGCCCGGGTGCGCCGCCATTTCCTCGCCGTCGGCCTGCCGGTGGATATGCGCGCCCTCGAGGCGGCGGGGCTCAACGCCCGGGTGCTGATATCCCATATGGGGCATGACAAGAAGGTACGGGACGGCAAGGTGACTTTCATCCTCGCCCGCGGCATCGGCGAGGCCTTCATAAGCACCGACGTGGAGCCGGCGATGGTGGAGGAACTGCTGGCCAACGCACTGGCGGCGTAAATGCCGCCGGCGCCGCGCCCGGTCTAGCCCGAATAATTCATGAAGGCGCTCCCTCAGGATGTGTTAAGTGTTTTACTTCAAGGGCTTGATTCGTTTTGCGAAAAGGGACGCTTTGTACCCTCGTCCGCTGAACGGTTTTGCGCCGGCCCTGTTTGTCCAAATCGGCGCACCAAACCTCAAGCCATAGTTAGTACTTACTTTCATAGGAGGGTGATACATATGATCGCTTTTCGCGGCCTCCGGGTAGGAAGCGTCGCGCCGACGATGTCTGGACATCGTCAAGCGGCGTTGACGCCCTCCGGTGGCCGCGAAAAGCGACCCTTCGGGCGGCCTTGCGGGCCCTTCGGACGTCGTCGCGCGGCCCTTGTGATGCACTAGCATCACGGCGGACCACGCTCCTAGCCGAAGAACCCGCAAGGCCGTCAGATGTGCCATCCTCCTATGAAAGTAAGTACTGGGCTATGACTTTCGGCTTCGCACACCGCCTTGGACAAACATTGCTCGCCGCAAATTCCGTTCCCTTCATGAATTTTCCGGGCTAGCGCGCGTTCAATCGGGAACACAAATGGAATCTTATCTCGTCATCTCCATTGGCGTGATCGCCGTTCTCCTGGTGCTCTCGGCATTCTTCTCGGGCGCGGAAACGGCGCTGACGGCCGCCTCGCGGCCGCTGATCCATGAGCTCGAGCGCAAGGGCGACCAGCGCGCCGGCCTGGTGAACATGTTGCGCCAGGACAAGGAACGCCTGATCGGAGCCATTTTGCTGGGCAACAACCTGGTCAACATCCTGGCCTCGGTGCTGGCCACCAGCATACTGATCGGACTGTTCGGCGAAGCGGGGGTGATCTACGCCACCCTCGCCATGACGCTGCTCGTCGTGATCTTCGCCGAAATCTTGCCCAAGACCTACGCCATCCAGAACGCCAATCGGATGTCGCTTGCCGTTGCGCCGCTTGTGCGCAGAGTCGTCATCGTGCTGTCGCCGGTTGCCCGGATCCTGCAGATGTTCGTGCGGTTCCTTTTGCGTCTGTTCGGCATCGACATATCGGCCGACCGGGGCATGACGATGACCGCCGAGGAACTGCATGGCGCCATTGCGCTCCATACCGGGGAGGGCGCCGGCATCAGGCCCATGCTGCACAGCATCCTCGAACTCGCCGATGTCGAGGTCGGCGAGATCATGGTCCATCGCCAGAACGTGGCGACGGTGGATGCCGACGAGAAGCCCGAGGCGATCGTCGAACAGGTGGTGAAAAGCCCGTATACGCGCCTGCCCCTATGGCGCGATAAGCCGGAAAACATAATCGGCGTGCTTCATGCCAAGGCGGTTCTCCACGCGGTGCATGAACAGGCGCCCGATGGCGCCGCGCCCAACCTCTTGAGGCTCGCGGCCAAGCCCTGGTTCATTCCCGAATCGACAAGCCTTCTCCACCAGCTCCAGGCCTTCCGTCAACGCCGCGAGCATTTCGCCCTGGTGGTCGATGAATACGGGGCGCTGATGGGGATCGTCAC
>JADFJG010000001.1:33623-44146 GCA_022566265.1 Pseudomonadota bacterium
GGCTCGCGGCCAAGCCCTGGTTCATTCCCGAATCGACAAGCCTTCTCCACCAGCTCCAGGCCTTCCGTCAACGCCGCGAGCATTTCGCCCTGGTGGTCGATGAATACGGGGCGCTGATGGGGATCGTCACCCTCGAGGACATTCTCGAGGAAATCGTCGGCGACATCGCCGACGAACACGACGTCACCGCGCCCGGTGTACAGTTACAGCGCGATGGCTCCGCCATTGTCGAAGGCACGTTCACCATACGCGATCTCAATCGGCGGTTCGACTGGCGGCTGCCGGACGAGGACGCCGCCACCATCGCCGGGTTGTTGCTGCACGAGGCGCGCGAAATCCCCACGGTCGGCCAGGTCTTCGTCTTCCATGACTTCCGTTTCGAGGTCCTCCACCGGACGCGTAACCAGATCACCTCGATCCGCATCACCCCGCCGAAGGAGATGCCCGGCCCAGGCCAGCCCTGAAACGGCTAGAGAAAGAGAGAGCCGGGGAAGAAGCGCCACATGCCCCGGCGCCGCCGTCTTCGCACCTTTAGACGCGTCCCCGCAGGGGATCGGGACGGGGTGCTTCTTCCGCCATCGGGGCGCGGGATGATCGGCGATGGTTGGCGGCGACACCTCGGTAGCGATCGGCGCCACCTCGGCGACCCATCTTCCCGTTAGCCTTCATCAGCCGCGACCGCGCCAAGTCGACGCGGCTTGGCGCGCGATCGCCGTGACCGGCATCGGCATGACCCTCCTCCGTCGCCGCGACGCGGAAGTAATTCATGATGAAGACGCGGAGATGGGCGGTAAAGCTGGAATCTCGACGGTATTTTTCGGCCATCGAGCAAATCTCATGTATCGTGCGCCCTTCGCGCTGGCAAATCTCGGTCACGCCGTCCCACATCTCCGGTTCCAACCGGATGCTGGTACGCCGTCCCGATACGGTAATGTTACGAATCTGGAGCATTGCCGTAGCCCTTCCCGATTTGTTTGAATGTCAAGGCGCCACGACATCGGGGCGCCATGACGAGAGCCGAAGGCACTGTGGTAACGTCAACCCATCCAACCTATCAAATTATCTTATGTTACCCATAAGAAAAACCGTTGACTTATGTAACCTACAAGGTTCCCGGCAATTAGCAACTATCAAGTGTAAGTTCTTATGAGAACAACCCCTATGTGTTCCCGCTTCGCCCTCCTTGCGAAAGCCGGGGCCTTCCATGGCCCGGTCAATCGAGAGGTTATGCCGCCGTCGCCGGATGGCGGAAAACAGCCCGCCCATCCGGGTGGGTCGAGGCCCGCCGCCAACAGCGGACAAAACCTTGAACAGCCCCTCCGATAGCGCCACGCCGGGACAGGGGAGGCCGGATTTGCGTTCCTTTCTTCTTCTCGGGGCGATCATCCTGGTTTGGGGCAGCAACTGGCCGATCATGAAGATCGGGCTTCAATCGATTCCGCCCCTGACGTTCGCCGCCGTGCGCCTCGGAACCGGGGCCGTGTGCCTGTTCGCGGTAGTGGCGGTGCTGGGCCGGTTGCGGTTCCCCGAGCGGCGGGATTATCCCGTCATCTTCAGCGTCGGGATCATCCAACTGGCGGTGTTCCTGGTTCTTGTCAATCTCGGGCTCAGCCGTGTCGACGCCGGCCGCTCGGCGATCCTCGCCTATACCACGGTGCTGTGGGTGACCCCGGCCGCCGTGCTGTTCCTGGGCGAGCGCCTGACTCCCCGCAAGACGGTGGGCCTCCTCGCCGGGCTCGCCGGCGTCGGGGTGATGTTCAATCCCCTGAGCTTCGATTGGGAGGATGCGGAGCTCCTCGTGGGCAACGCCATCCTGATGGCCGCGGCCCTTTCCTGGGCGGTGGCGATCATCCATGTCAGGGCCCATGACTGGCGGGCCCAGCCCCTCGATCTCGCGCCCTGGCAATTGCTGGCGGGGTTCGTGCCGGTGCTGCTAGCGGCGCTTTGGTTCGAGGGCGATGAGCCCATCCGCTGGTCGGGGACCCTGGCGGGCGTGCTGGCCTACAACGGCCCGATCGCCACCGGTTTCGCGATCTGGGCCTGGGTTACCGTCAATCGCGACCTTCCCGCCATCACCACGTCGATCGGCAGCCTCGGCGTGCCGGCGGTGGGTGTCCTCGCTTCCGCCCTGGTGCTCGACGAGGCCCTTTCCGTCACCAACCTCTTGGGTCTCGCCTTTATCGTCGCCGGGCTCGCCGTCATCAGCCTCGAACCCGCGCCCGGCCGACGCGCCTTCGGTTCTTAACAAATGGTTAACATTCGCCGCCTATGACAATGGCTTGCGCGTTAACTCCAATATGGCCATATTCGTGGGATGACGAGGTCCAACGCCAGGAAATCCGGGCCATCCGATGCCTCGGTGGACATCGACAGGCAAAGCTGCGGCCATCCTGCCTGCGGCGAGGAAGCGTTGTACCGGGCGCCGCGTTCGCGCGACCAATTGAACGACTTTTACTGGTTCTGCCTCGATCACGTGCGCGAGTACAACAAGGCCTGGAATTACTGTGCCGGCATGTCGATGGAAGAGATCGAGGCCCATATCCGCGCCGACGTGGTCGGCCGGCGGCCGACCTGGCCGATGGGATGGTGGGCGCGCCGGCGCGCCGGGTTGGACTACGATACCGTCCGCGACGACTTCGGGTTCTTCGCCAATGGCGGCAAGAAGGGGGCCGAAAGGGCCGAAAAGAACCATAAACAGAACGCCTTCTCGCCGACCAGCACCGAGGCCAAGGCGCTTTCGACCATGGACCTGACCCCGCCGGTGACCCTCGATAAACTCAAGGCCCGTTATAAGGAACTGGTCAAGCGCTTCCACCCGGACACACACGGGGGAGACAAAACCGCCGAGGAACGGCTAAAATTGATCAACCAGGCCTATACGACGCTGAGGAACAGCGTCACCACGTAATCGTAACGATCGGAACCGCGTTTCATGGAAACAAGTACCACCGCCGGGAACGGCAATTCTTCGACCCCAATCATCGACAAACCGGATATCGAGATATCGGTCCGCCAGGTGTTCGGCCTCGACAGCGACATGATGGTGCCCGCCTTCAGTCAGGTCAGCGAGCAGGTGCCGGACCTCGACGAGGCCTATTATTTCGACCCCGACACCTCCATCGCCATCCTCGCCGGCTTCGCCTATAACCGCCGGGTGATGATCCAGGGCTATCACGGCACCGGAAAATCCACCCATATCGAGCAGGTGGCGGCGCGCCTCAACTGGCCGTGCCTTCGCATCAACCTCGACAGTCACATCAGCCGCATCGATCTGTTGGGCAAGGACGCCATCGTGCTGCGCGACGGCAAGCAGGTGACCGAGTACCGCGAGGGGATCCTGCCCTGGGCCCTGCAATCGCCGACGGCGCTGGTGTTCGACGAGTATGACGTCGGGCGGCCGGACGTGATGTTCGTGATCCACCGGGTGCTCGAGGTCGACGGCAAACTGACCCTGGTCGACCAGAACCGGGTAATCCGCCCCCATCCGGCGTTCCGGCTGTTCTCGACCACCAACACGGTCGGCCTCGGGGACACCACCGGGCTCTATCACGGCACCCAGCAGCTCAACCAGGGCCAGTTGGACCGCTGGAACATCGTCGCCACGCTGAACTACCTGGAGCCCGAGGCGGAACTCAAGATCGTCCTCTCCAAGGTGCCGAGCTACGACACCACCGAAGGCCGCAAGACGGTCACCGCCATGGTGGCGATGGCGGAACTGACCCGCTCCGGTTTCATGGCCGGCGACATATCGACGGTGATGTCGCCGCGCACCGTGATCACCTGGGCGGAGAACGCCAAAATCTTCGACGATCTGGCCATCGGCTTCAGGCTGACATTCCTCAACAAATGCGACGAGGTCGAACGCGCCACCGTCGCCGAATATTACCAGCGCTGCTTTGGAGTAGAGCTGCCCGAAAGCGCCACCCTGATGCCCGAGAATTAAGGACCTTTGGTATAAGCCATGACCCAGGAAGGCCCCGTCGAAGCCTTCAAGCGTGTCACCGGCGCCGCCATGCGGGCGATCTCCAAACGCCAGGAACTGACCGTCGAATTCACCCCCGAGCCGCCGCGCGTCAAGGGCGCCCACGCCCGGCTCCAGGTGCCATCGCGGGACCTGCCCGGCAATGAGGTCGCCAAGCTCCGTGGCCAGGCCGACGCCCTGGCGCTCAAGCTCCGCTACCATGACGCCGATCTGCACGCCAGACAGAGGCCCGGCGGCGAGATGGCGCGCCGGATCTACAACGAGGTCGAGCAGGTCCGCGTCGAGGTGCTGGGCGGACGCCGGATGAAGGGAGTGGCGGCCAATCTCGAGGTCGCCCTCGAGGAACGCTGCCGCGGCCAGGCCTTCAACCGGGTCAACGAATACGCCGACGTGCCGGTGCCCGAGGTCATCGGCCTCATGGTGCGCGAGAAGCTCACCGGCCAGGCGCCGCCGGGGGCGATCAAGGATCTGGTCGACCAGTGGCGCGACTGGGTCGAGGCGCGGGCGGGCAAGGATCTGGCGGCGCTCGACCGGTATATCGGCGACCAGGAGGCCTACGCCGGGGCGCTCAATAAGCTGATCATGGATCTGGCGCTCGGCGAGGAGGACAGCCTCGACGGCGCCGACGGCGACGCCAGCGGCGAGGGCGACGAGGACACGGCCGAGAGCGAGACCGAGGGCATGGAGACATCGGGCGCGGACACCACGGAGATCGCCGATGGAGAGTCCAGGACCGGCGAGGACGACGACGCCGAGCAAAGCGCCGGGGACGCCGCCGATGAGATGAGCGCCGGGGATGGCCAGCCGATCCCGCCGGGAATGCGGCGGCTGCCCCAAGGCCGTTGGTCCAACGACAAGGAACGTCCCGCCTACCGGGCCTTCACCACGGCCTTCGATGAAGTCATCGAAGCCAATGAGTTGTGCGACGGGACCGAGCTTGCGCGGCTACGCGGACATCTCGACCAACAGCTTTCGCGCTCCCACAGGGTCATCGGCCGCCTCGCCAACCGGCTCCAGCGCAAGCTCCTCGCCAAGCAGACCCGGGCCTGGGAATTCGACCTCGACGAAGGGATACTGGACGCCGGACGATTGGCCCGCGTCATCGTCAACCCGGACTACTCGCTGTCATACAAGCAGGAGAAGGAGACCGATTTCCGCGACACGGTGGTGACGTTGTTGATCGACAATTCGGGCTCCATGCGTGGCCGCCCCATCACCCTCGCCGCCATGAGCACGGACATCCTCGCCCGCACGCTGGAGCGCTGCGGCGTCAAGGTCGAGATCCTCGGTTTCACCACCCGCGCCTGGAAAGGCGGGCAGTCGCGGGAGCGTTGGCTTTCGGCCAGCAAGCCGGCGGCGCCGGGACGGCTCAACGATCTTCGTCACATCGTTTACAAATCGGCCGATTCCGCCTGGCGCCGGACGCGCAAGAACCTTGGCCTGATGCTGCGCGAAGGGCTGCTCAAGGAAAACATCGACGGCGAGGCCCTGCTATGGGCCCATCAGCGCCTCATCGCCCGGCCCGAGCAACGGCGCATATTGATGGTGATCTCCGACGGCGCCCCGGTCGATGACTCGACGCTTTCCGTCAACTCGGGGAACTACCTCGAGAACCATCTGCGCGCGGTGATCGACTGGATCGAGACCTGCTCGCCGGTGGAGCTGGTGGCCATCGGCATCGGCCACGACGTCACCCGTTATTACCGCCGGGCGGTGACCGTCGTCGACGCCGAACAGCTGGGCGGCGCGATGACCGAGAAACTCTCGGAACTGTTCGACGAGGACCAGAATCTCGCCTCGTCCCCGGCGGCGCGGCGGCGCGCGCGGGCCACGGTCCGGCGCTGATCCCAGCCCCTTCTTCCCCACGGAGCCACGTCCCGGGGGCGATCGTTCGCCGCGATCCCGCCCATCCGGGAATTCAAACCAGGGAACCCAAACCGGCGAAACCAACAAAAAACCCGCCGCGCGGCGGGTCCGGCGTTCCGGCGCCGAGGCGCCCGGCGGCGGATATCAGGTCGTCTGCCCCTCGGCGGCGCCGGCTTCGATCTTCTTTTCGATCCTGCGCTTGAGCCGCCTGGCCTCCTGGGGCAGGCGCGAGGCCGGCGTTTTCAGAAGATAGGCGTCGAGGCCGCCACTGTGCTCGATGGTGCGGATCGCCGCCACCGACACCTTGAGGCGCACCATGCGCCCGAGCGCGTCGCTCAACAGCGAGGTGCGCTGGACGTTGGGGCGGAACGTGCGGCGGGTCTTGTTGTGGGCATGGCTGACGTTATTGCCGCGCATCACCCCTTTGCCGGTTATGTCGCACCGTCGCGCCATCGCCTGATCACCTTCCTCGAACCATCGACCGGCACCCGCAAATGCAAGGCGATGCCTTACCGAAGCGCCCGAAAGACGAGCTATTTACGGCACTTGCCGCCAAGGGTCAAGGCGAAACAGCGGGGCGGCGGTCAAGCGTCTTCGGGCGCAGACGGACCGAGGGGCTGGCCATAGGAGAATTCGACGAAATTGCCGCCGGGATCCTTCAACCCGCAGTAATAACCGACCGGGTAGGGTTCTTCCTTGGGCGGCCAGACGAGACAGCCCTCTTGGCGCGCCTGGGCGGCGATGGCGTCGACCCCTTGGCGCGAAGGCAGCGCGAAGCCGAGATGGCTGTAGTCGTTCCCGGCCTGCTCCCGGCCCGGCCCGCCACTGATGAGGACGAGGACGAAGTCGCGCTCCCGGCCCGTCTCGGCGAGCCACACCACGCCCCCGCCCCCGGCCTCCCGGTCGCGTTCACGGACGATCTCGAGCCCGCAATAGCGCCGGTAGAATTCGATGCAGGCGGCGATATCGCGGACGTGAAGGGCAAGGTGGGTGAGCGTCGGCCGCATCGGCTAAGGATACGCCGTCCCGGGCGCAAGATAAATCGTCCCGATCGGGAAATTCGGACGATCGGGCGCCGGCGCTCCGTCAGTCACCGGGGCGCGCCGAACGGCCGGCGCCGGCGAGCGCGAAGAACAGTCTGAGCGCCAATCCCCCCATCACCACCATGATGAGGCCGCCGGACAGGAACGGCCAATCGCGGCCGAGGGCGACGAAACAGTACCCCGCCCAGGCGGGCCCGAAGATGCGGGCGAGGGCCGCCGTCGACTGGGCGACGCCAAGCACCATGCCGCGCTCCGTGCTCGCCGCCCGTTGGGAGATCAAGCTGTTGAGCGTCGGGTTGGCGATGGAGATGCCGAAGACGACGAGCCCAAGGGCGGCGAGCGGTGCAGCGAGGCCCGGCGTCAGCGCCACCGCCACCGATCCCACCCCCACCGCCACCGGCGCCAGGAGAAGCAGCCCGCGCGCTCCCACAAGGCGCGTCAGCGGCCCGATCAGGCCCCCTTGGGTGATCACCGCGACCAGCCCGAGATAGGAATACACCCAGCCGTTCTGCCGCGCCCCCCAGCCGAACTGCCGCTCGGTCCACATGGCGAGCGTCGATTCTATGCCGGAGAAGGTGAAGGGAACGAGGAAAAGCATCATCAGGAGGATCCCGAGATGGGGCTTGCGCAACGCCTCGATCCACATCGCCGCCCGACCCCGTCTCG
This sequence comes from Pseudomonadota bacterium, assembly GCA_022566265.1. Classification (GTDB taxonomy): domain Bacteria; phylum Pseudomonadota; class Alphaproteobacteria; order SMXQ01; family SMXQ01; genus JACZQV01. The sequence continues at coordinate 41,181 of JADFJG010000001.1, forward strand.
GCGCCGCCTTCGCCTTCGCCCTACTCTCGGGGCCGAGCGATTCCTCGAGCCTCGCCAGCGCCAGGGTGAACGCGGTCAGGGTCATGGCGGCGGCGGCCAGCGCCGGCGGCAGGATATTGGGGTTCTCCGGATCGGGGCCGGCAAGCAGGCCGCCGATGGCGGGCCCCAGCAGGAAGCCGAGGCCGAAGGCGGCGCCGATGCGCCCCAGCGCCTCCGCGCGGCGTTCCGGCGGCGTGACGTCGGCGATATAGCCCTGGGCGACGGCGATGTTGCCGGCGCAGGCGCCGGCGAAGGCGCGGGCCGCGAACAGCATGCCCAGGCTCTCCGCGAGGCCGAGCCAGACATAGGAGAGGCAAAGCCCGGCCAGGGTCATGAGCAGTACCGGCTTGCGTCCGATGCGGTCGCTGAGCCGGCCCCAGTAGGGCGCGAACAGGAACTGGAAGAGGGCGAAGACGGCGATCAGCAGGGTGACGGTGTCGGGGCTGGCCTCGAAATGTTCGGCGAAGAACGGCAGGAAGGGGATGATGATGCCGAAGCCGACGAGATCGACGAAGACGATGAGAAGCAGGGTGAACATCGCCTAGAGAACTATCCGGCCATCGATGCGCCGGCCATCATTGCGTCTTCGGGGGGAAATCAGTTCATGCGGCCGACGGCGCGGGAAAGCAGGAGATAAAGCTTACCCACGTCGGCGGTGACGAAGGTGGAACTCAGAAGGTTCTCCGGGTCCGATTCGCTGGCCTGGACCAGGAGCTGTTCGAACTGTTCGAGATAGCGCGAGACGTAGCCGCGGAATTTCTCGTCTTCCTGGTATCTCTTCTTGATCACGGCCTCGGCCTTCCTGTCGCTCATCGCCAGCATGGAGCGCACGAAAACGCCCTTGTCTCCCTTGACGAACTTCTGCCACATCCGGTCCGAGTTCTGCTTGGCGATGACACGGTTGATGTCGAGGCCGGTGGTATTCAAATCCTCGACGATAAGCTTGGAAACCCTCAGGAAAGCGTCGCGGCGCTCGTCGAGGGCATTGAGGCGGACCTTCTTGGCCTGGGATTCGGCATGATCCGCCGCCTTGGCCAGGGTGCTCGCCTCCTCGGCGAAGACCTGCGCCAGCTCCCGCGCCTTGGCGAGCGCCCCCTCCAGGGCGTCGTCGATCCCCTTGAGGTGTTCGCCGAATTCCCGCGTCACCGCCGTGACCGCCTCGGAAGCCTTGCCGGTCGATTGTGTCAATTCCTGGCTTTGATCCCTGAACAGGGCGCCGATATTTTGCATCTTTTCGACCGCCGCGGAGGCGGCGGCGGCGAACGCCTGGGTCTCGGTGTCGAGAGCGTCGCGATTCTGCTCCAGCAGCGCCTGGGCGTTGTCGGAAGCGTCGTTCAGGGCGTCGGCTTGGCGGCCCAGCGCCTCGCCCACCGCCGAGATCCGATCGATACTCTGGCGCGACGCCGTGCTCAGTTCACCCGCCTGGTGGCGCAGGGAGTCACCGGCGGCTTCCGTTTTCGCCGAAGCGTCGTCGGAAATGCGGGCGAATTCCTCGGTGTAACGGCGCGCCGCCTCGTCGATGGCGCTGGTCTGGGCCTCGAGCGCCTTGGCGATGCGCGAGAATTCCTTTTCCTGGCGCTCGAGGATTTGTTCGATCCGCTCCGACTGAACGGCGGCCTGACCGGAGGCGGCGGTAAGGTCGTCGGCCTGGCGTTGGAAGGTCTCGCCGATGCTTGCCGCCTCCGTCACCGCCTCGGTCGAAGCGTCTCCCAGCGCCTTGACCTGCCGCTCGAGCGTCTCGCCGGCTTCATGGAAATCGCTTACGGCGCTTTCCGAGCGCACCAACAATTCCTTAGAGCGTTTCTGAAAGGCCTCGCCCAACTTGATCACCTGCACATGGGCGGTGTTCGCCGCCGAGGTCAGGTCACGGTATTGCCGGCGCAGCCTCTCGGTCTGCCGGGCGGCGCGTTCGATCCTGCCGCCGCCGCCGTAATAGAGCAGGACAAGCCAGACGAATGCGAGCGGCGCGAAGGCGCCGGTGAAGAAGGCGCCGATCTCATGGGGTAACAGGAGCAGAAGGTTGTCCCAGCCGACATAGAAATCGACGTAATAAGCGCAGAGGACGAGCCAGGCGGCCGTCAACAAAAGGCCGCCTCCCCAAAGCAGGACAAATCGCACCGTCGGTCTCATCGCCATGCGACCCTATTTAGTCGGGATCCCCTCCCAAGGACGGGCCGGCTTTCCGGCGGACCGCCCCGTCGGCGTCGCCGATTGGCGGGCGAGGCCGTTACGCCGGGCCGTCAAACGCCTGAAACGCCAGTCCCTTGGAAGTATAGCCAAGCGTTTCCTTCAGGTCCATGCGCCCAACCGGCCCCTATCCCCGGTACACGGGGCCGGGGTAGCCAGTGGAAGGGTCTCACCAGATGAAGGCGGGGACCACCGCCACCGGCAAATGGCCCTCGCGTTCGCAGATTTCGGTCAGGCGGGCGGGATCGGGTTGTTCGGCGAAATCGAGGCCGAGTTCCTCGGCGTGAATGCCGCTGGTGACCAGCACCGAGTCCAGCCCCGCGGCCTCGGCGCCGGCGATGTCGGTGCGCAGGGTATCGCCGACGACAAGCACGCGGTGCCCATAACCTTTGGCCCCTGCGCCGAAAAGCTTGAGGCACGCCTCGTAGGCGGGCGCATGGGGCTTGCCGTGGTAGTAGACATCGCCGCCGAGCGTCTCGTAATGGGCCGCCAGCGTGCCGGCGCAAATGATGCGTTTCCCTCCCCGGATCACCTCGAGGTCGGGGTTGGCGCAGACCATCGCCAAGCCGTGTTTCGCGCAGAGCTCGAGCACCCGGTCATAGTCCTCGCGCCTCTCTTCGTCCCGCCACGGGCCGGTGAGGAGCACGAACCCCGCCTCCTCGGGCGCCGAGACCATCTCGAGATCGAGGCCTTCCAGGATACCGTTGTCCCGCGGCGGTCCGACATGCAGACATTTCCGT
>JADFJG010000001.1:44243-63547 GCA_022566265.1 Pseudomonadota bacterium
GCCCCAACCGGGCGTGCCAGGGATCGTCCCGCTTCTTCAGCGCCCGGTAGGCGAGTTCACCGGACGAGACGACCTGGCCATAAAGCCCGCGATCGATGCCCATTTCCTCCATCCTCTCGATCACGGTCTTCGCCCGCCTCGGCGCGTTGGACAACATCACCACGCCTTTGCCCGCCTCGCTCAGTTTCCGCAGGCAGTCGAGGGCACCCGGAAAGGGGGTGACGCCGTCATGGACGACACCCCAGAGATCGAGGATGAAATCATCGTAATCGCTCGAAAGCGCCGAGATGCCGGGAAGGATTTTGACGGTCATGGATGGCACGACGGCCCGCCGGGGCCGGTCTTTGAAGAAAATTCGAAAAGTCCGGGATTGGCGCGGCTGTTTTGCCACGGCGGACAAGAGATGTGAAGGAAGAAAGTGGTGGGGCCTAGGCTTCGCGGCTGATGCGCGGCTCGCCGAACAGGTAACCCTGGCCGAAATCGATGTCGAAATCCAAAATCTCGATCAGGTCCTCTTCCGCTTCCAATTTTTCGACGATGAGATCGATGTTATTGTCGTTCAACCCCTGTGTGAGGGCCTCCACGAGCCCCTCGACGTCTTTCGCTTCGGCCTCGTCCTCCAGATCGTCTGGCCGCCGGGCGAGCAGGGTTCCGGCGTCTATCTTGACGAACCTGATGTTACGCCGGGCGAGATCCTTGAAGTCGAGCGAAAGATCCTCGATCCGGTCCATGGAAAAATGGAAACCCAGCTGGGCCAGACGCTCGAGATCGCCGGCGATGTCCGGCCACTTTTCAGTGATGTCCGCCTGGCTGAACTCGAAGAACAGATTGCGCGCAAGCCCGGTATTATCGCCCATGAAATCGATGAACTCGCCGAAGAATTTCCTGTCCATCAGGGTATGGGGCGAAATATTGCAGAAGAATCCGACATTATGGTTGTTGTTCTGCGCCTTGCGCACCAGTTGGACGCAACGGAACAGGAGAAGGTTGTCGATGGCGGCGATCAGCCCTCCCTTTTCGGCGATGGAGATGTACTGCTCGGCCAACATCATCGAGGAGTCATCGACGCGGATGCGCGAGAAACATTCGAAGAACCTGACCTTACGTTGAGGCAGGCTGACGATCGGCTGGAGATAGAGATCGATCCGGTCGCTGCGCAAGCCTTGGCGAACGTAATCGAGGACCTCTTCATCGTCGAGCGGCCTGACGATGGGCGCCGGCCCTTCACGCCCGGCCGATCCTTCACGCCCGATGGCGCGGGTCGGCATCGACTTGCCGTTGAACCGTGCACGGCTATTGACCGGGGACGCCTTGTCCTCTTCCTGCTGTTCGATGGCGCGCTTGGTCGACAATTGTTCGATCAGGCTCTGCAACACCCTGACCTCGGCGACGACCTTATCCATGTCGGGCCCGATGTTCTTCGGTTTGCCGTCCGGCCCCAACTCCAACGCCTCCTCCAGGAGCAACGAGGTCCGGCGCACCACTCCCACGTCCTCCTTGAGCTGCATGAAGGCCTGCTGCAGGGAATAGAACCGCCTCGCCGTCGCATAGTCCCGTTCCCGGCGCGCGAAGACCTCGTGCAGCGCCATCGAGCCGACCAGCACCAGCCCACCCATGACGAGCGCCAAATTGGCGTCGATCACCGGGAAGGTGCTTGGCGTGACCATCGCCACGACCGCCGCGATGAACGCGTAGGAGGCGAATATGAGAAGATGCTTGAAAAAGTCCATGCCGCCAAAATGCCTGGGAACCCTCCGGTCACTCTGCGCACAAGGTCTTGAAATTGAGTTAATAAAACCTTCCCCCTCCCCGGCCAGTAAAGGCGTCCGGGCGTTTTCGCCGAGATTGGGAATCGGCCAAATTGGGGCCGAATCGGGTCTGAAAGGGGCCTGTCGCGGGACTAAGAAGGAATCTTAGCCCCTGTGATCGGCGCCGACGGCGTCGCCGAGACGGGAAAAGCCTTGGGCCTTGAGCAATTCCGGGAGCTCGGCCTTGATGCGCGAAACCAGGCCGGGGCCTTGATAGATCAGCGCCGAATAGAGCGCCACCAGCGAGGCGCCGGCGCGGATCTTGGCCAGCGCGTCCGCGGCCGAGGAAATCCCACCGACGCCGATCAACGGAACCTCGCCCTTGGTCAGCCGGTACATCTTGCCGAGGATCTCGGTCGATAGCGCCATCAGGGGCCGGCCGCTCAACCCCCCGGCTTCCGATTTGCGCCGGCTCCTCAAGCCCGCCGGCCGGGCGACGGTGGTGTTGGAGACGATGAGCCCGTCTATCGCCCCCGATAACGCCACCTCGGCGATCTCGGCGAGGTCTTCGTCATCGAGATCGGGCGCGATCTTCAGCACCAGCGGCGGCCCCCCGGCGCCGGTGGCCCTGGTCCGCGCCGCCGCGACCCTGGCCAGCAGACCCTCGAGCCGGGCGCGGTTCTGTAACGCCCGCAAGCCCGGGGTGTTGGGCGAGGATACGTTGATGACGAGATAATCGGCGAACGGGGCGAGGAGTTCCGCGGCGGCGGCATAATCGGCGGCGGCGTCCACCGTGTCCTTGTTCTTGCCGAGATTGATGCCGATGGGACCGGCCAATTGCCGCCCCGATTGCCGGCGGCGTTCGAGGCGGGCGGCGGCGGCGGCCATGCCGGCGCTGTTGAAGCCGAGACGGTTGATCACCGCCTCGTCCTCGCTCAAGCGGAACAGGCGGGGCCTGGGATTGCCGGCCTGCGGTTGGGGCGTGATGGTGCCGACCTCGACGAAACCGAAGCCGGCGCCCAGCATCGCGTCGATGACCCGGGCGTCCTTGTCGAAACCGGCGGCGAGGCCGATGGGATTGGCGAAATCCCGTCCCCAGACGCGGCAGGCGAGCACGGGATCGTCCAACATCGGCGCCGGCGGCACCAGGCCCAGCCCGAGCGCCCAAAGAGCGAGGCCATGGGCGGTCTCGGCGGGCAACAGGCGTAACAGCGGTCCGATGGCCCGGTAAGTATCCATCGATGCCAACCCCTTACCCTTGACCGGTCATGAGTGTCCTGGTTTTCCGGCGCCCATGATGCGCCTCGAGACGGCGAGGGGAAGACGGGCCGCCTTCTTGCGAAAGGCGAGTACTAACACATGGGCCGGGGATGGCCTAGCGATCGCCGGAGCGGTCCCAAGGCCCGATGAGGACAGGCGCTAGCACCTTTGTTGAGGCTTTATTCCTAGTACCGGCACAACTATGCGGTTATAAGTTTAGCTAGCCATGTTGAGACACGCGGATATCTGGCACGCCATCGACGCCCTTGCCCGCCAAAACGGCCTCTCCGCCTCGGGGCTGGCGCGGCGCGCCGGCCTGGACCCGACCACCTTCAACAAGAGCAAGCGGGTCACGCCGGGCGGCAGGAAGCGCTGGCCGGGCACCGAGAGCGTGTCCAAGGTGCTCGATGCGACCCATTGTTCCCTGGGCAATTTCGTCGCGCTTTTCGGCGGCACCGGCGATGGCGTCGTCTTGAGAATTCCCATCATCGGCTACGCCGAGGCGGGCCGGAGCGGCTATTTCGACGACGCCGGATATCCGGTGGTCACCGGCTGGGACGATATCCTGTTTCCCGATATCGGCGATGCCAACGCCTTCGCGCTGGAGATTTCGGGCGACGGCATGGCGCCGGTGTACCGGGACGGCGACACCATCATCGTCTCCCCGGCGGCCGACATCCGCCGCGGCGACAGGATCGTCGTGAAGACGGCCGAGGGCGAGGTCATGGTCAAGGAATTGACCCGCAAGACCGCCCGCAAGCTGGAACTCGGATCGGTGAACGCCGCCCACTCCACCATCGGCTTGAACGTCGATGACATCGTCTGGATGTCCCGCATCGTGTGGGTAAACCAGTAGCCGTGCCTGGCGCGTCCCGAGGAAGCCCGGATATTTCATGAAGGGAACGGAATTTGCGGCGAGCAATGTTTGTCCAAGGCGGTGCGCGAAGCCGAAAGTCATAGCATCGCTATGGCTTGAGGTTTGGTGCGCCGATTTGGATAAACAGGGCCGGCGCAAAACCGTTCAGCGGACGAGGGTACAAAACGCCCCTCTTCGAATAACGAGCCAAGCCATGGAAGTAAAACACTTAACACGCTCTGAGGGAGCGCCTTCATGAAATATTCGGGCTAGATGAACGCACTGCACTACATCGACGGCGAATGGTGCCCGGGCAACCCGCCGATCATGGGGCCGATGACCCACGCCGCGTGGATGTCCTCGGTCGCTTTCGACGGCGCCAGGGCGTTCGGCGGCACAGCCCCCGATCTCGACCGCCATTGCGCCCGCACGGTCCGTTCGGCCCTGGCGATGGGGTTGGCGCCCCCCGTCGACGCCCGTGAGATCGAGGAGTTGGCGTGGCAGGGCATCGGTCGATTCCCCGAGGGCACGGAGCTCTACATCCGCCCGCTGTTCTATGCCGAGGACGGCTTCGTCGTGCCCGAGCCGGAGAGCACCCGGTTCGTCCTGTCGCTGTTCGAATTGCCCTTGCCGGAGCCGACGGGGTTCTCGGCCTGCCTTTCGAGTACCCGCCGGCCGAGCCCGGAGACCGCGCCGACCGAGGCCAAGGCTTCGTGCCTTTATCCCCAAAACGCCCGGGCGCTCCGCGAAGCCAAGGCGAAGGGTTACAAGAACGCCGTGGTGCTCGACATGAACGGCAACGTCGCCGAGTTCGCCACCGCCAACCTTTTCATCGCCACCGACGGCACCGTGCACACGCCGGTTCCCAACCGCACCTTCCTTGACGGCATCACCCGCCAGCGGGTGATCGGGCTGTTGCGCGACGCCGGCACCGAAGTCGTCGAACGGACGCTCGATTACGCCGAAGTGTGCGCCGCCGACGAGGTGTTCTCGACCGGCAATTACGCCAAGGTCTCCCCGGCGATCCGCATCGAGGACCGCGACCTGCAGCCGGGGCCGGTCTACAAGCAAGCGCGCGAGCTTTACTTCGACTTCGCCCGCACCTGCGTCAGGGGTAAACGGGTCTGATTATCGAGGACCTTTGGTATTAACCGACGGCCAGATCCTCGCCTTCGATCGCCCGGCGGATCAGGACGACGGTCTCATTGAGCCCATAGAGGGCGAAGAAAGAGCCCATGCGGGGCCCGTGGGTCTGGCCGAGGAGTATCTCGTAAAGCGCCCGGAACCAGGACTTCAAGTCGCCGAAGGGGTGGCGCTTGCCGACCTCGTAGACTTCGGTCTGGATATCCTCGGCGCTGGCCCCGGCGGGGAGGGCCTCGAGCGCCCCGGCCAGATCCGAGAGCGCGGTCTGTTCCATCTCGTTCGCCTGGCGGTAACTCTTCGCCGGCTTGACGATGTCGCGGTAGTAATTGATCGCGTGGCCGACGAGGGAATCGAGGACCGGCGCGCTCTTTGGCGTCGCCTCGGGCAGGTAGCGCGAAACGAACCCCCAGAGCACCTCCCTGTCCTCGGTGTTGCAGACGCTGGCGAGGTTGAGCAGGATGGCGAAGCTCAACCGGGCCTCCTCTTTGGGCGGGTCGCCGTCGTGGATGTGCCAGGCCGGATTGGCCAGTCGCTCGGGAATCGCCTGTTGGGCGAACTTGGCGACATGGGAGAGATAGTCGTCGACGTGGCGCGGGATGACATCGAAGTAAAGGCGCTTGGCCTTGCGCGGCGAGAGATACATGAAAAGCGATAGGGATTGGGCCGGCGCGTAGCGCAGCCACTCCTCGACCGCCAGGCCATTGCCCCTGGACTTGGAGATCTTCTCGCCGTTCTCGTCGAGAAAGAGTTCGTAGGTGAACCCCTCGGGCGGCTTGCCGCCGAGGATGCGGCAGATCCTTCCAGAGAGCTTCACCGATTCGATCAGATCCTTGCCCGACATCTCGTAATCGACGCCCAGCGCCACCCAGCGCATCGCCCAGTCGGCCTTCCACTGCAGCTTGCAGTGCCCGCCGGTCACCGGGACCTCGTGGGTGCCGCCGTCCTCGTCCTCGTAGGTGATGGTGCCGGCATCGGAATCGCGGGCGATCACCGGCGCCTGGAGGACGCGTCCGGTCTTCGGGCAGAGGGGGAGGAAGGGGCTGTAGGTGGCGCGCCGCTCTGGCCCCAGCGTCGGCAGGATGACCTCGGTGATCTCGTCGTAATGGCGAAGCACGTTCAAAAGCGCCCCGTCGAACCGGCCCGAGCGGTAACACTCGGTGGCGCTCTCGAAGCTGTAGTCGAAGCCGAATTCATCGAGGAACCCCTTGAGCCGGGCGTTGTTGTGATGGCCGAAGCTCTCGTGGGTGCCGAAGGGGTCGGGGATGGCGGTCAGGGGCTTGCCGAGATGCTCGGTCAACATCTCCCGGTTGGGGATGTTGTCGGGCACCCGCCTCAGGCCGTCCATGTCGTCGGAAAAGGCGATCAGGCGCGTCGGTATGGCGGTAAGCCGGGCGAAGGCGTGGCGCACCATGGTGGTGCGCGCGACCTCGGCGAAGGTGCCGATATGGGGAAGGCCGGAGGGACCGTACCCGGTCTCGAACAGCACGTGACCCTTGCCGGGCAGACCCGTGGGACCGGCGCCGCCCAGACGGTCGAGAATCTTTCGCGCCTCCTCGAACGGCCAGGCCCGGCTCTCCATGGCGGGCCTCAGAATATCGCTCATCCCGGCGCCACCCCGTACGCTCTTGCTTGAGGAAACCTAAACTTGAGGCGCGAACCTAGGCGTCGACGCCACTCGCGTCAACCGGCGCGGCGGCGTCGTGCCATGGCCGGCACCGGCGCGAGGGCGTATACTTTCCCCATGAGCGGCGCAAGCGAAAGCAGGGCCAAGCCAACCCATCCACCGCCAAGACGGGTCTCGGTCCCCGACGCCGCGGCCCTGGTGGCGGGAACGGGCGGGGCCGCGATCCTTTCGCCCGAGGGCCAGGTCCGCACGCTGTCCCACGCGGGCGCGGCGGCATATGTTAAGTCCGCGCCGCCGATCGTCTGCCACCTGCCGGCGACGGCGCGCCGGCTCGGCTGCCCGCCGTTCGCCGCCTTCGATGTCCTCGAACTGTTCGCCTTCGTTCGCCCCGCCTCGTTCTTGCTGCCGACGCCAAGGGGTGTCGCGTCGGCGCTCGGCCTTCCGCCGCCCGAAAGCCGCGACGACGAAGCAAGGACGCTCCCTCGGGCCGCCGCCGCGCTGCTCGACGAACTGGCGGCGTTGTTGCCGAAGGAACGTGACGACGCCGCGCCGATCGCCCGTGCCATGGCCGCGGCCGAATGGGCCTGGGGGCCGTTCGTACTCGCGGCGCTCGGCATCGAGGGGGCGGAGCTGGGGAAGGGCATGGCGGCGGCGGGGCTGAGGGTCTGGGAGCGGCTTCCCGAATGGGCCGAGCGCGGGCCCGAGACCCAGCCCGGCAACATCGGCGTCGAACCGGCGGAGGCGCGCGCGCGCCTGGCGGCGCTGCTTGGCGACGGCGCCGAGGCCCGTCCCCAGCAGGCCGATTACGCCTCCGCCGTCACGGCCGCCTTCGCGCCGCGCGAGGTGCAAGGCGAACCCAGATTCGTCCTCGCCGAGGCCGGCACCGGCGTCGGCAAGACGCTCGGCTATATCGCCCCGGCCAGCCTCTGGGCCGAGAGGAACCAGGGCCCCGTCTGGATCAGCACCTTCACGCGAAACCTCCAGCGCCAGATCGATACCGAGCTCGACCGCCTTTTCCCCGATCCGGTCAGGAAGGAGAGCAAGGTAGTGGTCCGCAAGGGCCGCGAAAACTATCTCTGCCTGCTGAACCTCGAGGAAGCGGTCAACCGCCAGGCCGGCCAGGACAGGGGAGCCATCGCCCTTGGCCTGATGGCGCGCTGGGTGGCCAACACGCGGGACGGCGACATGATCGGCGGCGATTTTCCCGCCTGGCTTTCACAACTTCTGGGATATGCCCGCACCCTTGGCCTTGCCGACAGGCGCGGCGAATGCATCTATTCGTCCTGCCGCCATTACCACAAATGCTTCATCGAGAAGACGGTGCGGCGCGCCAGAAGGGCCGAGATCGTCGTCGCCAACCACGCCCTGGTGATGACCCAGGCGGCGCTCGGCGGTCTCGATGACGCCTACCTGCCGACGCGTTACGTCTTCGACGAAGGCCATCACGTGTTCGCCGCCGCCGATCAGGCGTTCTCCGCGTGTCTCTCGGGCCGCGAGACGGCGGAGCTTCGCCGCTGGCTGCTGGGCGCCGAGGATGGCGGCGGCGGGCAGAGGGGACGGGCGCGGGGGCTGAAGCGCCGCATCGGCGATCTGACGGTGATGGACGAGGCGGCGGAAACGGCGCTCGAGGAACTTTTGCGGGCGGCACGGAAGCTCCCTGGCGAGTATTGGCTGAGGCGCCTGGCCGAGGGGACCCCCCGGGGTCCGGCGGAGGCGTTCCTCGGGCGCGTGCGCCAACAGGTCCTGGCCCGCGCCAGATCGGCCGGCGGCCCCTATGGGCTGGAGACCGAGAAGGCGCCGCCCGTCGACGGCCTGATCGACGCCGCCGGGGCGCTGGACGCGGCGCTCGAGGCGTTGGCCGGGCCCTTGGCGGCGCTTGGCCGGCGCCTTACCGCGATGATCGACGAAGGGGCGGACAAGCTCGACACACCGACCCGCCAGCGCCTCGAGGGAAGCCTCAGGAGCCTCGAGCGCCGGGCGAAGATCCCCATCGATGGCTGGCGATCGATGATCGAGACATTGGCCGGCGATACGCCCGAGGAGTTCGTCGATTGGTTCGCCATCGACCGCGAGGCGGGACGGGAGACCGATGTCGGCATGCACCGCCACTGGATCGATCCGACCGTTCCTTTCATCCGTCACGTCGCCGAGCCGGCCCATGGCATCGTCATCACCTCGGCCAGTCTGCGCGACGGCACCGGCGATAACGAGGCCGACTGGCGGGCGGCGGAGATCGCCACCGGGGCGTTACACCTGGCGGGCAAGCCGGTGCGCGCCTGGGTCCCCTCGCCTTTCGATTACCGGCGCCAGACCCGCATCTTCATCCTCACCGATGTCGCGCGGGACGACGCCGACGTGGTGGCGGCGGCCTACCGCGTGCTGTTCGCCGCCTCGGGCGGCGGCGGGCTCGGCCTGTTCACCTCGATCTCGCGGCTCCGCGCCGTGCACCGGCGGATCGCGGCGGCGCTGGACGAGGCCGGCGTCACGCTCTACGCCCAGCATGTCGACGAGTTGGACACGACGACGCTGGTGGACATATTCCGCGCCGAGGAAGACGCCTGCCTGCTCGGCACCGACGCCGTCCGCGACGGCGTCGACGTACCGGGCAAATCCTTGCGGCTCATCGTCTTCGACCGGGTGCCGTGGCCCCGTCCCGACATCCTGCACCGGGCGCGCAGGGCCGCCTTCGGCGGGCGCGGCTACGACGAGATGATCACCCGGCTGCGCCTGAAGCAGGCCTATGGCCGCCTGGTGCGCCGGGCCGACGATAGGGGAGTGTTCGTCATGCTCGATAGGGCCATGCCGTCGCGCTTCAACGGCGCCTTTCCCGAAGACGCCGTCATCGAGCGCATCGGCCTCGCCACCGCCGCCGCCCGCATAACCGAGTTCCTCGGTTCCGAAGAAGCTTAGGGGCCAATCGGCTCTTGACGCCGCCCGGCGCCCCCTGTCACCCTACGATGAGAATGGATAGCGACGCGGCGATGGGTAAGCCATGATCGATCATCACACGGCACTGATTTACACCATGGTCCTGGTTTCCGCGGCGGACCGCGATATGACCGACGCGGAGCTCGGCGAGATCGGCGAGTTGGTCAGATATCTGCCGGTGTTCAAGGACTATGACCACAACGAGCTGACCAGCGCGGCGGAGGATTGCGCCGAGCTTCTGACCAAGGACGATGGGTTCGAATCCGCCCTCGACCTGATCCTGGCGGGCCTGCCCGAGAAGCTTCGGGAGACCGCCTATGTGTTCGCCTGCGACATCGCCGCCGCCGACGGCAAGGCATCGAACGAAGAACTGGCGCTGGTCGAATTGATCGGTGAGCGCCTGGAGATCGAGCCGCTGGCGGCGGCCGCCATCGAACGCGCCGCCCGGGCGCGCCACGCCAGCGTCTAAGCCGGGCACAATTAAGGGTTTTGAACCACAGAGACACAGAGACACAGAGAAGAAAGAATTTTTTATTTTTTAGAATAAAAGTCCTTTTTCATTTTTCCTCTGTGTCTCTGTGGTTCAAAACCTCTGGTTAGAAACCCATCTCTGACTCAGCCCGCTTCGCGCCGCGCGGTGTCGGCGCCGGCGGCGGCCAGCATGTCGTCGACGGTGACGAACTTGCTCCTCGGCGCGCCGGCGCGGGCGCCGGCGTTCTCGGCGCTTTCGATCTTCTGCCAATCGGCATAGCTGATGAAATTGACGCCCCGTTCGGCGAGCAGCGCCTCGAGCCCCTCGCGGCCGGGTTTTTTGCCGTCCTTGATGTCGGCGTCGATGTGGCCCGCCACCAGGCGCCCATCGGTCCGGTTCGACGAGATCACGCCGGTCGGCCCCCGCATGATCCAGCCGGCGGCATAAACCCCGTCGGCGACCCGCCCGTCGGTGTTCTCGACGGTGCCGCGCCTGGCGTCGAGCGGCACGCCTTCGGGCAGGGCGGAGCGGTAGCCGATCGCCGGGACGACGAGGCCGCAGGGGACCTCGAAGAACTCGCCGCCGCCGACGGCGCGCCCTTCGACCACCTCCGTGCGTTCGAGCCGCAACCCCTCCACCCTCTCGCCTCCGAGGATTTCGACGGGGGCGGCGTAGAACTGGAAGCGCAGGCGTGTCTTGCCGGCTTCCGGCTCGAGCCTGGCGAACTCCCGAAGCGTCGCCAGGTTCTTCTCCTTGAGCCGCACATCCCGCTCCGCCATTTCGCCGGTGACTTCATCGGGGATCACGGCGCCGTCGATGACCGGCACGCCTTTCTCCAACTCCCCCATTTCACGCAACTCGACATTGGAGAACTTGGCCTCGACCGGTCCCCGGCGGCCGAAAATATGGATATCGCCGAATGAGGCGCCGTCGATGGCGTCGAGCGCATGGTCCGGCATGTCGGTGGCGGTCAACTCGGCCCTCGTCTTGGTCAGGATGCGGGCGACGTCGAGCGCCACGTTGCCGACGCCGATGACCGCCACCGCGTCGGTGTCGAGATCCGGGTCGAGGCCGGTGAAGTCCGGATGGCCGTTGTACCAGCCGACGAAGGCGGCCGCCCCGATCACGCCGGCCTTGTCCTCGCCGGGAATGCCGAGCATCTGGTCGAACGGCATGCCCACCGTCAGCACCACGGCGTCGTAAAGGGCCCGCAACTCCTCGAAACCGAGGTCGCGGCCGAGCTCGACATTGCCGTAATAGCGTACCGGGTCGGCGAGCGCCGTGCGCTCGAACGCCTTCGACACCTTCCGCGTCGTCTCATGGTCGGGCGAGACGCCGTAGCGGATGAGGCCGAAGGGGCTCGGCAGGCGTTCGATGATGTCGATGCGATAATCGGCGTCCGATTTGACCAACGCGTCGGCGGTATAGAACCCGGCGGGTCCACTTCCAACGATGGCAACACTGACGGACATTACCGCGCCTCGAACCGGTTGATGGGACAGCCCGGAGATTACTAATCGATCCGGCGCCGCGCGTCCATTTACATTGCCGTGAACGGCCGAGGGACGACAACCGGCCACGGTTGGCGACGTGTATGTGGGGGAGCGGCTTGATTCAGTGCTTGGCGGGAGTTACCGGCCGGTAGTTATTAACCGACGGTCCAGGTGTAGCCTTCGCGCAGGAGGGCGTTGAGATCGCCGTTGGGGGTCCGGGCCTTGGCTTCCTCGATCTGATCCCTGACCAGGGTCTCGTAGCCCGGCGCCGGGTCGCAATAGAGGACGCCGAGCGCCATCGGGAATTCGGGCGGCGCCATCGCCGCCAGCATGACGGCGAGGGAGCGGTTGGTCTCGTCATGGACGAGCAGATCCTCGACCCCGATGCCGCCCTCGCCCAAGCGCACCACTTCGAGCTCGATCACGCCGGGCTTGAGCCTGATGCCCCGCTCCTCCCCCTCCTTGCCGAAGATAAGGGGCTTGGCGTGCTCGAGGTGGATCTGGTTGTCGTCGGCCACTTCCTTGTCGGTGAAGTCGTCGAAGATGCCGTCGTTATAGACGATGCAGTTCTGGAAAATCTCGACGAAAGAGGCGCCGCGGTGTTCATGGGCGCGCTTCAACACCATCGGCAGGTGCCGCTGCATGGTGTCGACCGAACGGGCGGCGAAGCGGGCGCCGGAGCCGAGCGCGAAGGCCACCGGAGAGACCGGGTTGTCGATCGAGCCCATCGGCGTCGACGGCGACACCGTCCCCACCCTCGAGGTCGGCGAAAACTGTCCCTTGGTCAGCCCATAGATCTCGTTATTGAACAGCAGGATCTGCAGATCGACATTGCGGCGCAGCACGTGCAGCATATGGTTGCCGCCGATCGACAGCCCGTCGCCATCGCCGGTGACGACCCACACGCTCAAGTCCGGATTGGCCAGCTTGATCCCGGTGGCGACCGCCGGGGCGCGGCCATGGATGGTGTGGAAGCCGTAACTCGAGACGTGATAGGGGAAGCGCGACGAACAGCCGATGCCGGAGACGAAGACGACATCGGACCTGGGAACGGCGACATCGGCCAGGGTCTTATAGACCGCCTTGAGAATGGCGTAATCACCGCAGCCGGGACACCAGCGGACCTCCTGATCGGAGGCGAAATCCTTCGGCGTCATCGTGTCCGGTACCGTGACGACCGTCATCTCAACCTCCCAGACGGAGGCGGATCGCCTCTTCGATGGCGCTGATCCTGAAGGGCTTGCCGGTGACGCTACTGAGTCCCTCGGCGGGCACCAGGGCCTCGGCCCGCAGCAGGGTGAGCAATTGACCGGTATTCATCTCCGGCACCAGAATCTTGTCGAACCCCCGGAGCAGACGCACCAGGTTGCGGGGCAACGGCCAGATGTGCCGGAGGTGGATGTGGGAGACCAGATGCCCTTCCTCGCGCAGATTGCCCACCGCGCGGGCGATGGGCCCGTAGGTAGAGCCCCAGCCGACGACGCAGAGCCGCCCGCTCTCCTCGCCCACCTCCACCGCCTGGAGCGGTATATCGTCGGCGATGCCGGAGATCTTGGCGCCGCGCGCGTCGGTCATGCGCTGGTGGTTGGCCGGATCGTAGGAGATATTGCCGGTATCGTAATCCTTCTCCAGGGCGCCGATGCGGTGCTCCAACCCCGGCGTGCCGGGGACCGCCCACGCCCGGCCCAGGGTCCGTTCGTCGCGAAGGTAGGGATGGAAGCCCTCGGGGTCGGTACGGAACTCGACCGGGAAGGGGGTCAGCCGGTCCAAGTCCGGGATCAGCCACGGCTCGGCCGCGTTGGCGATATAGGTGTCCGTCAGCACGATCACCGGAGTCATGTATTTGGTGGCGATTCGCACCGCCTCGATCACCACCTCGAAGCAATCCGACGGCGAGCGCGCCGCCAGCACCGCCAATGGGCTGTCGCCGTTACGGCCAAAGACCGCCTGGAAGAGATCCGATTGTTCGGTCTTCGTCGGCATGCCGGTGGAAGGCCCGGCGCGTTGGGAGTTGATCACCACCAGCGGCAACTCGGCGCTGATCGCCAGGCCCAGCGCCTCGGTCTTGAGCGCCATGCCCGGGCCCGAGCTCGACGTCACGCCGAGCGAGCCGGCGAAAGAGGCGCCGATGGCGGCGCAGATGGCGGCGATCTCGTCCTCCGCCTGGAAGGTGATGACGCCGAAATGTTTCAGCCTGGCCAAGGCATGCAACACGCCCGACGCCGGGGTGATGGGGTAGGAGGAGAAGACCAGATCGACCCCGGCGAGGTGAGTCCCCACAATCAGGCCCCAGGCCGTCGCCTCGGCGCCGTGGACGGTCCGGTACTCCCCCGGCGCGAAATGCGACGGGGCGACGGTGTAAGGCGTGATGCCGTCCGCCATCTCGGCGGTCTCGCCGAAGGCATGGCCGGCGTTCAGCGCGGCGACGTTGGCGGCGGCGAGTTCGGGATGACTGGCGAACCGCTTGTTGAGCCAATCGATGGTCGGCTGCCGGTCGCGGTCGTACATCCAGTAGACCAGGCCGAGGGTGTACAGATTCTTGCAGCGCAGCGCGTCCTTCCTCTTCAGCCCGCTGTTCTTGACCGCCTCCATCGTCAGCTTCGAAATGTCGATGGCGATGACGCGGAAATTGCTCAGCGTCCCGTCCTCGAGCGGATTCCCCTCGAACCCGGCCTTGCGCAGGTTCTTCTCCGTCAAACCGCCGGTATTGACGATCACCACGCCGCCCGGCTTGAGATCGGGGATCTCGACCGCCAGCGCCGCCGCGTTGAGCGCGATGAGGATGTCGGGGGCGTCGCCAGAGGTCTTGATATCGCGGGCGCCGAAATTGATCTGGAAGGCGGAAACACCGTAGGTGGTCCCGGCCGGGGCGCGGATTTCGGCGGGAAAATCGGGAAAAGTGGCGAGGTCATTGCCGGCAAGCGCGGTGGTGTCGGTGAAGCGCCCCCCCGTCATCTGGATGCCGTCACCGGAATCTCCGGAGAAACGGATGACGACGCTCTCCACCTCCTGGCGGGGAGGACTGGTCAAGTCTATCGCGGCATTTCCTGCCATGGTCCTAACACTCTCCGACCGAACTTGCGTTCCTGGTCCTCAAGCTCTCCTTACAGCTAATAACGCCAACTTTCCTAACAGGTCCTGAATATCTCCCGGCGCGGCCTCCCGGCAAGCCTGGGCGCGGACGAGAGGCACCATTCGTCCCATCCGCCAAGACCCGGTCCGTCGGTTTAACGTAACTTGAGAGCTCGTTTCGTCCCTCGGCTTCAAGATTTCCCAAAGGCTGGACGGGATCCGCCGTTTCATCGTTGTGTAAGTTTGTATATTGTCCGCGTTCCCTGTCAATACAATCCATCGCCATCAGTTCCTGAGACCGAACAACGGCCGCAGGTACACGCCGGCCCAGGTGCCCCCCAGGGCACAGACGATCCACAGCCAGCCGTGCAGGCTGGTCGACGCCACGCCGGAGAAGAACGCCCCGATATTGCAGCCGAACGCCAGGCGCGCGCCGTAACCCATGAGAAGCCCGCCGATGACGGCGGCGGCGAGCGACAGCCAGGGCACCCTCAAGGCGGGCCGGAAGCGCCCGGCCAGCCCGGCGGCGGTCAAGGCGCCGATGACGATGCCGAAATTCATCACCGAGGTGATGTCATCGAAGACGCTGGCGCCGAGCGCGCCACGCTGGAAAGGCGCGGTCCAGAACGGGCTGGTGGCGGGATCCCAGCCGAGCGCCGCCGCGGCCTTGGCCGCCCACAGCGTGAAGCCCCAGGTGATCGACCAGGGATGGCCGGCGACCACCAGGGTCGCCAGGTTGAGCAGCGCCAAAAGTCCGGCGCCAAGCAGCAGCGGCCACGGGCCGCCGAGCACGTCCCGCCAAGCGAATGTGGCGGTCCAGAGCGGGCTTTGCGCGGCGCCGCGGGAGAAGGCGCGAAGACCGAGCCAGAGAGCGACCAGCACCGCCAGTTGCAAGGCGAGCGCGGCCCCCCAGCCGGTCTCCTCCGCCAGCGATATGGGACCCCAACCCGGCAGGTCCAACCAGAAGCCAAGATCGAGGCTGCCCCAGAAGGCGCCGGCGCAAAAGGCGGCGAGGGTGGCCACCATGCGCACGCTGCCGCCGCCGACGGTATAGAGCGTGCCCGACCCGCAGCCGCCGGCGAGCTGCATGCCGAGGCCGAAGAGGAAGCTTCCGACCGCCACCGACACACCGACCGGCGCCACCGCCCCGACCACGCCCTGGCCGAAGGCCTCGCCTTGGGCCAGGACAGGGGCGAACAGGACCATGGCGGCGGCGAGCATGGCCAACTGGGCGGTCACGCCGGCGACGTCGCGGTCGAGGAAGAGCTTGCGGTAGGCGGCAGTGAAACCGAAGGCGGCGTGATAGAGGCTGGCGCCGAGCAGCCCGCCGATGATGAACAGCGCCCCCTGGCGCCAACCGTCGCCGCCAAGGTAAACGGCGCCAAGGGTGAGCGCCAAAAGCCCCGATCCGGCGACCAGGGGCTGGGCCGGCGGACGCGCCGGCGCCGTCCCGTCGATGGCCGATACGCTCATCCGCCCGTGCCCCTTGCCGGCCCCAAGGCCAAGCCCCTTGGCGGCTCCAAGGAGAGCATCGGGACGCCGCCGATGGCGCCAGGCGCCCTATTATTTGCGATAAGCCACCCCATGGGGTTCCTTGCCCGTCGTCACTTCCGCCTCGACCTTCAGGTTCGCCGCCGAGACCACCAGCAGCTTATCCTCGTCACGGCTGGTGACATAGAGGGTCTTTCCATCGGCACTGATGGCCAGCATGTCGGGGCGCTTGCCGATTGCGGCGGTCTTGATGATCTTGCGCGACGCCGTGTCGATGATCGATATCCGGTTCAGCTTTCGCCGCACCAGGTAGGCCTTCTTGCCATCCGGGCTCAAGACCAGCCCATGGGGCTCGCCGGTAACGTCGAGGACCGCGACGTTCTCGGCCTTGACCAGGTCGAGGAGGATGAGCTGGTTGCTGCCAGGCGCCGTCAGCCAGGCGCGCTTGCCGCCGGCGGTCAGCGCCAACGCCATCATCCCCTTGCCGCCCGGCAGGGTCTTGGTAACTTTTCGGGACTTCACGTCGATGACCGAAATGTTGCCGGCGCGCGCATTGGCGACATAAAGGAGCCGGCCGTCGGGCGAGAACAGCGACATGATCGCGCCGTCCGCCGTCTTGAGGGTGGCGAGCGGTCGTTTCTTGGCGACATCGATCAGCGTAACGGTGTCGGTGCCGACATTGGCGGCGACGGCCAACCTCTGGTCGGGCGAGATCGAGACGTCATGGGTCTTCTTACCCGCCGCCACGGTGCCAACGACCTTTTTCGTCCGCGTGTCGATGATGCTCACGGTGGCTTCGCCGACATTGGCGACGAAGGCCTGCTTGCCGTCCCGGCTGATGGTGACGTTATGGGCCCCCTTGCCGGTCTTGATGGTGGCCTTGACCTTGAGCGAAGAGACATCGATGACGGTAACATCGCCCGACTTTATGTTGGTGACCCAAATCTCATGGGCCGAACCGCTCGCCACCGGATAGGCGGCCAAGGCGAGCACGCTTGCGAACAGCCCGATGGTACGAATTCTCCAGTTTTTCATTTGCGTTCTCCCGTGCAATACCGCCGCGCAAGGTCGCGGCACGAGGCCCAGTCGATCCTGGCCCGCCCGTTCCGCCGTTAAACCAGAGACCGGCGGTTATTTCGGTCAGTGCAACCAGCCGCGGCGGGCAATAAAATCGTCGGTCAATCGCAGCAGCGCCGGCGCATCGGCCCCCGACGCCCGCCAGTTTTCCCGCCTCGCCGCAAGCTCGTCGAGATGGTCCCGCCACTCAGCCCCGAACCGGCGCTCGATGAATTGGCGGACGCGCCGGGCGAGGCCCGGGCTCTTGCCATTGGTCGAGACGGTGATCATCAGATCGCCGCGCCTGGTGACCGACGGCAGGTGGAAATCGCACCACGGCTTCTGGTCCTCGACATTGACCAGGATGCCCATGGCGCGGGCCGCCGTCGCGAGGGTCGCGGAGGCGCGCCGATCCAAACCGGCGATCAGCAGGAGCTTCACCCTGGCCAGTTCCTCCGCTTTCGGCAGCCGCCGGACGAGCCTGGCGCCGGCCAGGCGGGCAAGTTCTTCCGACGGGGACTCGGCGAAGACGCCGACCTCCCCGGCGCCGGCGGCGTCGAGCCCCGCCAGGCGGCGGGCGGCGGCTTCGCCGTTGCCGACGAGGGCGACGGGAACGCGCCCGAGATCGAGCATGACGGGATACATCAGCCGCCGCGGATCAGGTCCATGACGCCGCCGTCCTTGCCGAACGCCGCCGGATCGAACGCTTCCACCGTCACCGGCCGCGCCATCATCTCGGCGGCGGTATCGACCCAAAGGGCGAGGGCCTCGCGGTAAGGGGCGGGATCGCCGCCGGCTTCCGCCGCCACGCGGGTCTCCAGGTAACCGTCGAGGGCGTCGATGACCTCGGTATCGTCCTGATCGGCGCCACGGATGGTGCTGATCACCAATTCCTCCGAATCCTCGTCCTCCCCCGGAAGGCCGGCCCGGATCCGCAGCCGTTGCGCGGCGTAGCGGAACCCTTCGCGGGCGAAGACGAAGGCGCGATCGTTCCGGCCGGCCACAAGCGCCCGGTCCATGTTGATCAGGCCGTCATCCGCCAGGTCCCGCATGAGATCGTCGTCCTCAAAACCGGCGGCGCACTCGGCGGTCCGGCCCGACGGCGGCGAATACACCCAGTCCTCGCCGAAATCGAAGAACAGGCCTTCGTTGTCGGCGTCGATCTCGCCCGCTATCGGCTTGACCAGGTCCTTGAGCCCTTCCTTGCCGAGCCGGAGCGCCCATTGGCGCACGGTCTCGCCGTTGACCTTGCCGGTGGCATAGCCATCGAGCACCAGATCGAGCGCCGTCTTCGCCAGGCGGGCGGGAACGATCGGCCCGGTGAGACCGATTTGGCCGTTCTCGCGGGCATCGCCGCCGAAGTAGATCTGATAGTGCGGCGCGTTCTTGCCGCCGATCTTCTTGCCCATGCCGCGGAAGCCGAAATCGGCGACATGATGCAGGCCGCAGCCGTTCTGGCAGCCGGAAACATTGACCGTCAGGTTGGGCTTGGCGGCGTAGCCTTGCACCTGATCGAGGATCTCCCGGCCGAAATTCTGCGAATTGGTGATGCCGATGCCGCAAGTCGTGGTGCCGGGGCAGACGACGACATTGGCGACGTCGCCGGGTTCGTCCTCGACACCGAATCCAAGCTTGCGCACCTCGCCGACAACTTCGCCCACCGTCTCCGGATCGAGCCCGGTGATCGCCAGGTTCTGGTCGCGGGTGACGCGGAAACCGTCGGCGCCGTGACCCTCGGCGAGGTCCGCCAGGGCCTCGAACTCATCGCTGGTCAGCAGGCCAAGGGGGGGATTGACGATGACGCAGGCCTTGCCGTCATGCTGGGCGACGACGCCGCCGGGGGAGACCGGCTCCGGCGCCTCGGTCGGCTGGCGCCACTCGAGCGGCTCCCACGGGCGTTGCGGCAGCTCGAGGGTGCGGGCGAATTCCTCCTGGAAGAGGGCGCGGAACTTCTCCGCCCCGAAGCGCTTGACCAGGAACTTGATGCGGGCCTTGTTGCGGTTCTTGCGGCTGGAGTAGCGCTGATGGATGCGCACCAGCGCCTCGACCACGGCGGGCAGTTGTTCTTCGACGACGAAATCGGCGACCTCGACCGCGCTTACCGGAATGCCGCCGGTGCCGCCGCCGGCGAACACCTTGAAGCCGACCTTGCCGTCCTTCC